>CAUVPC010000019.1:0-11967 GCA_963553655.1 uncultured Candidatus Saccharibacteria bacterium | reverse complement strand
GTTAGGACCGGGGTTGAGGTTACAGGACTCCTTGAGGCCAAAGCCTTTTCTGGCTGGACTTTGGCTTGTAGCACGAATATTATACCCCCCAGTAGCATTTGGGTTGACATCGACAAAGTAGTAATGAATCTCTCCCTCAGGGAGCTGACGTGGAATACACATATGAGCACCGCCATTATCATTTTCCTTCAAGCCATCACGAGGATACCCTTTACCCTCACAGCGCGTGGAATCGACCTCTGTGGCAACTTTATCCCATCCACTACTAATCAGTGCGCCTCCCCAAGACAATGCATACTCTTTGTCCTGGAAACACACGACCAAGTTTTCGTCGTCAGAGAACCCGGCTGTATTTTCTATGTTTGGATATTTTGACGAAGCCTCAGCCTCAAGACCATCATCAACTGGAGAGGTGTCTTCCGTGCTGACAACTTCTGGCTGCGTAACATGTTGCTGTTCGTCCGCTGGTTTTTCGCAGCCGACTAGGCTTAACGACAGTGTACCAGCTGCCGCCACAGCTGCAGCTCGCCTCCACCAAGAAAAACCGTATTCTAACCCCGCTTCTCTGTTCATATGATTACTCCTTATTTGGTTAATGTTACCCTCTCCCGACCCTTTACCCATTACCATACCAATGCGGTTTATGATTGTCAATACAAATAAAATACCCCCGATGATCGAGGGTATTTTGGGTAATCTGCCAGAGTGATTACTTGTTGATCTTGGTGATCACACCAGCACCAACGGTACGGCCACCTTCGCGGATAGCAAAGTTCAAACCTTGCTCCATAGCGATTGGGGCGAGCAACTTAACCTTGAAGGTTACGGTGTCGCCTGGCATAACCATTTCTTTGTCAGCTGGCAATTCAACTTCACCAGTCACGTCAGTGGTGCGGAAGTAGAACTGTGGCTTGTAACCCTTGGAGAATGGAGTGTGGCGACCGCCCTCTTCCTTCTTCAAGATGTATACTTCAGCTTCAAACTCGGTGTGTGGGGTAATAGTACCTGGCTTACACAAAACCTGACCGCGCTCGATGTCAGTACGCTCAATACCGCGTAGCAAGACACCTGCGTTGTCGCCTGCTTGGCCCTGATCCAGAGATTTCTTAAACGCCTCAATACCAGTCACCACTGATTTCTGAGTTGGGCGAATACCAACGATTTCAACTTCGTCGTTCAGTTTGACAACACCCTGCTCGATACGACCAGTTGCCACAGTACCGCGGCCCTTGATTGAGAAGACGTCCTCAATTGGCATCAAGAATGGCTTGTCCAAATCACGCTTTGGCTCTGGGATGTATTCGTCCATAGCCTCGACTAGTTCCATGATGGAATCTTCGTACTTCTCATCGCCTTCCAATGCCTTAAGAGCTGAGCCCTTAATAATTGGAGCATTCTCGTCAAAGCCGTTCTTAGCAAGCAGCTCGCGGACTTCCTCTTCAATCAGCTCGACCATGTCTGCGTCAGCCATGTCCATCTTGTTAAGGAAGACAACGATCTTTGGCACGCCAACCTGCTTTGCTAGCAGCACGTGCTCGCGGGTTTGCGGCATTGGGCCGTCGGTTGCAGCAATCACCAAGATTGCGCCGTCAACCTGGGCAGCACCAGTGATCATATTCTTGACGTAGTCAGCGTGGCCTGGCATGTCGACATGCGCATAGTGGCGCTTTGGCGACTCGTATTCTTGGTGCGAAGCAGCGATGGTAATACCGCGCTGGCGCTCTTCCGGAGCATTGTCAATCTGATTGTACGCAACGGGTTTGTTAACTGCGCTTGGGAGGCGCTTTGCCAACACTGCGGTAATTGCAGCAGTCAGCGTCGTCTTACCGTGGTCAACGTGGCCCATTGTACCCACGTTAACGTGCGGTTTGCTTCGGTCAAATGCATCTGCCATTTGTAGAAGTTCTCCTTATTTAATTATTATTTCACGCGGGTATGACCAATTAAAGGCTCCACGGCGTATGCGCTTAATTATAGCGGGTTTTATAATATTTCGCAAGGAAATCGTCCCTGATTTTTACAAAATGCACTATTCTGGAGGCTTGCGTGAATATCGCTGGCTTGAGCCATGTCACAAAACGTCTTCATCGGTATGCCGTGACAGACCGATGACGTCGCGAGCGCGCACCAGATAGAACATATCATTTTCGCGGTCGCCAATCATCAGTACTGGCTCGCCAAAACTAAGCGGTAAATCCGTGACTTTTGTAATGTGTCCGTCAAACCTCGACGGATCATCCAGCTCTGGGTTCCATACTGCCAGTCGATCCGCCCGCAGGGTGAACGGCTCAGTACCCTTATCATCACCGACTTCTTGCAGCGGAGCATCGTTCCACGAGACGATGCTCAGCGGGTCACTTGGTAAACAACGATACGCCATGACCGTACACTCGCCGTCAAAGTCATGCGGGTTGTCGATGAATCCCAGCACACCATGTGCTTCGTCATCATATTGTTTTAGTATCTCAAGCTGCTCTTCTAGAGAAAACTGATAGAATGCCTCCTCGAACACACCTCCAGCGTCCTCAGCAATATTATGCAACTCATCAACGGCAAATTCTAGATCTTCCGCGCCATTGTCCAAGTTTTCAAACCGTAATAATTTGTCACGACTAGGTATCACATAGACGTTCCGCGATTGACCGTTCAACTGATCAAACACCGTCGCTTCAACCACTGCGTGAACTGACCTATCGTATTCGACAAAGTTTGTCTCACCGAGGGAAACTCTATCACTGTCGATAAATTCAGGTTTCAACCTACCATCTGCGCTATCTGGCGTCAGCACAAAGCCCGACAAGCTGACAGCATCAAGCTCACCGACGTACGGCAATGCATCGTTCAGCGTTTGGACATGCTCACGCAGTGCGTCCGGAAGGTCAGCCTTATCAGTGTGCGAAAGATCAGTCGCCAACTGCCACGCCAACTGCTGAAACTCCTCAGTAAAGACTGTTTCAAACAAATCAGCATCGTCCTCAAGACCTTCTTCATCAGTGGGCGTGATGTCAACCACATCTTTCACATCAACCCGAAACAGTACTGACTGATCTTCTTTGTCGAACATTTCCAGGACTGGGCGATTGCCACGCCAGGTGAAAATTGGCGGGTCGGTGAAAAGCACTGTAACATCTCCATCAACGGCAATATCACGCTCAGCAGCATTTACTTCCTGGCTGTACGCTTTACATTCCACCTGCACGCCAGTACCATAGATCATTTCACTCAACATCGTGTTCAAATCACCTATCAGCTCCCTCTTGGACGCGGCATCTTGAATATCATTGACCTCTACGACTTCTTCAGTCTTATCGACATAATGGCGCAGTTTGCGGATGTAACGTGGTACACCGCTGATGTCGGGCAAGATCTCTGCTACCGCAATCGCTTGTCGGTCGATTGGGAAATAATAATCCATCGCCGTATCATTCTGCACCGTACGCACACATAAAGCCGCCATCTCCTTGGTGTACGTAGCAAATGGCACTGACTCATCAAGGTCAATCTCCAGCGACGTCGCCACGTCCGCCACACCCTCAACAGCCTGTAGACCGTGCGAACCGTCTTCAGTTTGGGCGTAACCGATGACCCTCACCCGCTCACCTTCAATTTCGTCCGTACGCATCACTTTCTCGATATTACCCAACGCTTCAGCCTCTTCATCACTACCAAGCTGTAGATTAGCCATGGCAATTTCCTGCCAATCATCCGTCGACAATCGACCCAAGAAATTGACACCGGTCTCTACTTGTGGTGATTTCATATAGTTGTATCGTATACCTCTCCAGCCTAAACTTCAAGCATAATCATCGCTCCATGCGGTATACTATAACCATGAGCAAGAAAACCCTGGTTGAGCTTGACCCATGGCTGGCGCCGCATGAGCCCGTCATCAAGGCGCGCGAGGCGTATGTTTCGTCGACACTACGGAGGGTTCTGGACGGCAAATCGCCAGCGGAGTTTGCGCTAGGGTTTCATCATTTTGGCTTGCATCAGACGGCGGCGGGCTGGACGTTTCGCGAGTGGGCGCCAAATGCTACGCGCATAGTGATGGTTGGCGAGTTTTCTGACTGGCAGGAGCGTGAGGAGTTTGCCTTGCGACCAGATGCACATGGTGAATGGAGCGTTGACTTGCCGAAGGATGCGTTACACCACGGGCAGAAATATAAACTGCGTGTCTATTGGCCAAATGGCGACGGCTGGCGCTTGCCGTCATACGCCACCTACGTCGTCCAAGATGATGATTCGGTGGATTTTTCGGCCGTCGTGTGGCAGCCTGATGAGCCATACCAGTGGCAGCATGACACGCCGCCTGCGCCGTGCGTACCGCTAATTTACGAAGCGCATATCGGCATGAGCAGCGAGGATGAAAAGGTCGCCACTTTCAAGGAATTTACTACCAATGTCCTACCTCGCATTAAACAGGCCGGCTACAACACCATCCAGCTGATGGCCATCGCCGAACACCCGTACTATGGTAGTTTCGGCTATCACGTCAGCAATTTTTTTGCGGTGTCATCACGCTTTGGCACGCCCGATGATTTCAAGCGGTTAGTTGACGCGGCGCACGGATTGGGGTTACGCGTTATCATTGATATCGTCCACGCCCATGCCGCCAAAAATGAGGTCGAAGGCCTCGGTAATTTCGCGGGTGATCCAACGCAATATTTCAAAGCTCACGACCATCCAGCCTGGGATTCGCGGTTGTTTGATTATGGCAAGCCGGAAGTGCTGCACTTTCTCGCCAGCAATTGCCGCTGGTGGTTAGATGAATACCACGTTGACGGCTTTCGATTTGACGGTGTAACGAGTATGCTATATCACGACCACGGTTTGGGCAAAAGTTTCACTAGCTATGATGATTATTTTGGCGATGATGTTGATAAGGACGCCTTGGTCTATCTCAGACTGGCAAATGACGCCATTCACACTGTTCGCCCTGACGCCACGACCATTGCTGAGGAAATGAGCGGGCTACCGGGCTTGGCGGCACCGACTGAGTATGGTGGTTTGGGTTTTGATTATCGATTAGCGATGGGCGCGCCCGACCTCTGGATCAAAACGCTGAAGGAAAAGCGCGACGAAGATTGGGACTTGGGCGAATTGACACATACGCTGAGTTCGCACCGCCCAGAGGAAAAAGTCATCACGTACGCCGAGAGTCACGACCAAGCCTTGGTCGGCGACAAAACGCTGATTTTTCGACTGATCGACAAAGCCATGTACTGGCACATGGACAAAGCCGACCCTGATCTGACAGTGGAACGTGGCATAGCCCTGCACAAACTTATCCGCCTGCTGACCGCTGGGCTACACGGCGGCGGCTACCTCAACTTTATGGGTAATGAATTTGGACACCCCGAGTGGATCGACTTTCCGCGCCAAGGTAATAATTGGTCGTTCAAGCACGCACGGCGACAATGGAGTTTACGCGACAATGGTTTCCTCAAATACCAATGGCTGGGCGAATTTGATGCGGCACTAATGAAGCTCACCCAAACCGTTGACGACCCCGGCATTCACTATCTGACCATTCGTCAACACGACCGCATCGTCAGCTTCATGCGTGGTGACCTGCTGTTCATCATCAACTTCTCACCCGACCAGTCGTGGACGGATTATGACGTGCCGGCAGCAGCTGGGTCATACCGAGTAGCCCTCAGCAGCGACGACCAGCAGTTTGGTGGTCACGGACGAGTCCAACAAAACCAGCGATATTTCACCGCACCAGGGCCGCATGGTGATAATGTACGGGCATATCTACCAGCACGCAGTGGGCTGATTCTGCGCAGAGTCGACTAGGGTTCGTTTTAGCGTGAGCGGTATACTTGACTTTTTACTGTAGTATGATATCATATAAGTAGCTTTTCATTCGCCCTGAGGCGTTTGAAAAGAGCACTTGCCTATTCATCCATCTTTTTTTCTGAGTTTTCGAGAGGAGGTGAAGAAGATGTGGTTCTTGCTGGGTGCAGCGTTACTGGTCGTGGTGCTACTCATAGTAGTAGCGCTGTTGCGACGGATTGTACGTCGTAAGAGCACGTGGAATGCCACGCTGCTGGTCGTGGCCCTGTTGGCCATCGGGCAATATTGGGTTCTTCCGCTCAAGGGAAATGCCCATGAGCTGCAAGGCGGTTTTGCCATTATGGCGGGACTGAGCCTGTTTAGTGTCCTCACGTCATTTTCATGGGGACGCAACCCGGGCAAATAACTTGCCCACCGAAAATAGTTCGCCGAATCGGCTCAACCTGATTGAGTGCCTTGTGGCATTCTCGGGTTAACCACACCCGGTTCAGCTTGAGCCAGTTTGGTGGGCTATTTTCATGTCATTGACTTTTTTGTAAATATGTGCTATATTATGAATTAGCCTTTTAGCGCCCCTCATGAGGTCGCTGACTGCGCTTCGCCGTCAAGCCAGATGCTTGGTGGCTTGAGGCGCGGAAAGGCCGCACCTCACACTATCCGAAAGGGGGTGGGCACGATGCCCACCATCAAGAAAATTTCCCTGGGCGTGATCATTATCACGCTAGCCATTCCCGCATTAGCCGGACTGGCAATCCAGTTTAACGACCCCCTGCCATCGATCTTCTATAGTAGATCGATGGGTACAACGGAGCTGGGCGCCATCATAGGCGCCCTTGCCATGGCAGCCTTCGGACCACAGTCTGATGAAGAGGAAGAATAGGAGAGTGAGGGCTCCGCGCCAGCAGAGGCGCGTGTTAATAAATATCTGCAAAATCGCGGAAACACCGCGTCCCCGCACATGTTGCGGGGTTTTTCTTGGCAAAAATTTGATAAAGTTTGATACACTAATTATTGATGAACAGGATAAATAAAAAAGTACCAGAAATCTTACTACAGTCACTCGGCAAAATTGCTCGCCTTCCCTTGCCAATTCCTGCGCAAGTGATCGAAAAAATTGACGAGAGTTTGACGCCGAACATGCGTGCCTTACGGTTGGTTCTAACCATCTCCGAAAAGCTCCTCAGCATGGGCGTGTCGGCTCGAGACGTGGTGCATATGATGCTTGGTATCACCAGAACCTACTGCAAACAGCCAGTTCACATGGACATCAGTTCAACGCTCATCACGGTGTCGCAAGACCGCGGCATTAACCGCGAGCCACTGACCTTGATTCGAGCCATCACCCTGGTGGATGTCAATTACCAGACCATCCAAGCGCTGCAGACCTTGTCCCGAGAGATCCGCTACCAACACATTCACCTGAGCGAGGCCGAGGAGCGACTGGAAGAAATCATCAACCCTGAAAAACGCCACCCACGGACACTCATTGCTCTGTCTGGTGGTGCGTTGAGCGCTGGTGTGGTAGTCATGTACGGCGGCAGTGTGCAGATGGCACTACTAGCCATGCTGGTTGGCACACTCAGCACTGTTGCCATGCGCCTGTTGTGGCGTGTCGGCGTGTCGGTATTTTTCACGCAGATCATCATGTCACTTTGTATCACACTCATCGCCACGGCTGTTGTCTGTGTCAATACCAAGTTCAGCTTGGCATTCAATCCGACATTGATTGTGATTGGCGGAATCGTCCTGTTGGTGGCAGGTATGATGATCGTTGGTGCGTTTCAGGACGCAATTGATGAATATTACGTCACGGCAAACGCCCGACTGTTGCGAGTGCTAATGGCAACCAGTGGTATCGTGATTGGCGTAGCCATCGGCCTTCATATTGCCACCAGACTAGGCATCAGTTTTCCAACAACCCCAGACCGTTTGACGTTGGTGGATAATTATACACAATACATCGGTGCGGCAGTCATCGCTGCAGCATTCGTCATTGGCAATCACGCGCCATTCTTTGGTACCATTCTGGCCGGCATCGTGGGAGCTAGCGGTTGGGGGCTATTTCAGCTGTTGACTGATGCTGGCTGGGATGTATTACTGGCGAGCGGTGCAGCAGCTGCAGCCATCGGTTTGGTAGCAACCTTCATGTCCCGACTGTGGCGCATCCCGTCTTTGGCTATCATCGGCGCGGGTATCGTGCCGCTGGTCCCAGGTTTGTCATTGTACAACGGCTTGATGGGTATCATCAGTCAGGCGCCATCAGACCCAGGCTACGTTGTCGCTTTGGCCAGTTTGGCACGAGCTGTCATGATTGGATTTGCTGTTGCTGTAGGCGCGTCATTTGGTAATGCCATTGGTCGTCCCATTCGCAGTCAAATCAGGAAGCTTTTTGTTGGGATACCGACGACTGCAGAGTAGCAGTTGACGCGTGAACAGCTTGCTGGGCGAATTTGCTAGTCAGATAGAACCATAACGCCCCAAGTCCACCAGCAGCAGCTTCGTACACTACAAATGAAAATTCTCTATGTATAAATCCTTGAACGCACGCCATGACGGCAGCTACTGACAGCCCTAGCATGATGCTTTTTTGCTGGCGTGTGAACAGACTGGTAGTGAACGGCAGCATGAAGGCATAAAATGCAAAGACGATGATGGACAGGCGTGAAAAGATATAGTGCAGCCCGTGTTGAGTGTCATTAGGAAATATGGCTATAGCCATGCCGCAAAAAGCTATGGTTCGCAGTGCTACCAAACTCAACCTGGCAGTAGTTACCGCCTCAGCCTGCTCCAAAATGTCAGACATTGACTCCGCCAAGCACCACATGATGACTGCCATCATGGCAATAGAAATATTGAATACAAATGAAGACAGCTCGCCGCGCTCGCCCAGAGCGCTGAAGCTCCAGTTTACCCATTGCGGCTCTGACGTTAAGAATGCCGACAGAGTGATCCCTGCCAAAAAAATCAGCGTCATCCAAACAGTCAACTTTGCGGGCGCAAGCTTCTGGGTTGACAGAATGAATGATTTCATGAATACATTATACCATATGAAAACCCCGGCTAGTAACCGGGGCTTTTGGTGATTATTTGTTGCGCTTTTCGATGATCTCTTGAGCAACGTTTGGTGGAACTTCCTCGTACTGAGCCAACTCCATGGTTGATGCAGCGCGACCCTGTGACATCGAGCGGATGTCTGAGGTGTAGCCGAACATATTTGCCAGCGGCACAAAGGCCTTGACCAATTTGGCGCCGCCCATCAAATCTTCCATGGTGTCGATGCGACCACGGCGTGAGTTCAGGTCACCGATGATGTCGCCCATAAACTCTTCTGGGGTGGTTACTTCAACTTTCATGACTGGCTCAAGCAGGATTGGCGTTGCTTGCTTGATACCTTCGCGGGCTGCCAATGAACCTGCCAATGAAAAGGCTAGTTCTGAGGAGTCAACGTCGTGGTATGAACCATCGTACAGGGTTGCTTTGACGTCAACCACTGGATAGCCAGCGATAACACCGCCTTCCAAGGTTTCACGAATACCCTTCATGACAGCTGGGCGGTACTCTTGTGGCACCACACCACCCTTAATTTCATCAACAAACTCAAAGCCTTTACCGGCCTCGTTTGGTTCAAAGCGTACCCAGACGTCACCGTACTGACCACGACCACCAGACTGCTTGGCGTGCTTACCTTGGACTTCAGCCTTGCCCTTAATTGATTCGCGGAAGGCCACTTGTGGTTCACCAATGTTAGCTTCAACCTTGAACTCGCGCTTCATGCGGTCGATCAAAATATCCAGGTGCAACTCACCCATTCCTGACATGATGGTCTGACCAGTCTCTTCGTCAGTGTGGATGCGGAAGGTTGGATCTTCCTCAGCCAAACGCTGCAAGGCGAGCGCCATCTTCTCCTGGTCGGCCTTTGACTTTGGCTCAACAGCGATGGATACTGGTGGCTCTGGGAATTCAATTGATTCCAGAGCAATCGGGTGCGCTGGATCAGTCAAGGTGTTACCGGTACCAGTGTTCTTCAAGCCAACCACCGCAGCGATGTCACCAGCAGCGATCTTGTCGATTTCCTCACGCTTATCAGCGTGCATTCGGACGATACGACCGATGCGCTCTTTGTCGCCAGTAGTAGTGTTCAACACATAGCTACCAGAGTTCAAAACACCTGAGTAAACGCGGATGAAGATCAATTTACCAACAAATGGGTCGGTCGCAATCTTGAAGGCCAAAGCACTCATCGGTTCTTTGTCGTCTGGTTTGCGGCTCACTTCGTCGCCAGTCTTTGGATTTTTACCCCAAATTTCGTCAACGTCCAACGGACTTGGTAAGTAGTCAACCATCAGGTCAAGCACCTTCTCGACGATGACACCACGACCGTCACCACCAGTGACCAAGAAGAAGTCACCAGCCAGCACGCGCTTACGCAGCGCAGATTTCAACTCATCAACGGTAATTGCCTCTTCACCCTGGTCGAGGAACTTCATCATCAATTCGTCATCAGCCTCAACGGCATTTTCCACCAACAAACTGCGGGCGTTTTGACATTTTTCTAACATGTCTGCTGGGATTTCACCCTGCACCAACTCATGGTCAGCAAAGTCAGTATAGGTGTACGCCTTCATGTCGATGAGGTCAACCACACCATTGATGGTCTTTTCGAAACCAATTGGGATGTGAATTGGGAACGCTTGCTTGCTCAAACGGTTGTGAATTGATTCCAGAGATTTCCAGAAGTCACCACCAGTTTGGTTAATCTTGTTGATGAAGCAGATACGCGGCACACCATATTTGTCAGCCTGGCGCCACACGGTCTCAGACTGTGCCTCAACGCCCATCTTACCGTCAAACACTGTCACTGCACCGTCGAGGACGCGGAGTGAACGCTCCACCTCGGCGGTAAAGTCGATGTGCCCTGGCGTGTCAATGATGTTGATCTTGTGACCCTTCCAGAAACAAGTCACCGCTGCCGAGGTGATGGTGATACCGCGCTCTTTCTCCTGCGCCATCCAGTCGGTCGTCGCACCGTCGCCGTCACCCTTCACCACACCAATCTTGTGAGTCAAGCCAGTGCGGTACAAAATACCTTCAGTTGTCGTCGTTTTGCCGGCGTCAATATGGGCAATAATACCAATATTTCTAAAATTTTTCAGCGGAACATTCGTCTCTGCCATAATTTTCCTTTATTATTACGTTAATTTGTCGAGATCTTTGGTCAATTTTTTGGCACCAAAAAACTACTCTTGTTGCCAATTATACCAGATAGTCACAGAAAATAATAGCTTGATTTTATGGTTTAGCTTCCAGAGTTTTTCTGACAATAGCCTAGTAGATCATCCCATCTAACTCCAGCATTAGCCTCGTGCCTCATTTTGCGCGCGTCATACTCTTGCAATTTGAAGTTAGCATTGCGGAGAAAGATGCCTAGACCTGTTTTAGTAAAGATTTGCCGATCAATTTGCGGCGTCGCTCTATCAATCCAAGATTCTACAATCTCTTCTGTAGCCGGATCCATCAACGCCAGCCCGTATTCAGAAAGTTGAACGTACTTATCTGCGTACTTATGTAACTCAGGTACTTCATCCGGACTCACCACCAGACTACCAAATGCCTTCGGTACCAAAATTTCTGGGTCTATCCTAGTACCGCGCAGCTGCTCTTCACAAAGACCTAGGCCAATCGCTACACCTCTGACAGTTGCAGTTGCAACCTCTTGAAACGGACGATTAGGATTACCATCAGATACATTTCTCGGGGTCAGAAGAACCCCTAGTCCTCGTTCTACCCTGTTAGCCATCCTTTGGTCTTCCTCAGACTTTATAATAGAATCAAGGACGCGATTCACGGCATCTTGCTCTCCATGAGCCGTCTCAAAAGCTGCTATGTCCTCCTGCATTCGCTGGGCGGCACCAACAAAGTCAATGTAACAATTATGCTTTCGGTCGGGTGAGAACTGTTGTTCATTCATCTTTTGATAATATCATAATTAGACATAAAATGCAAATCCGCCCCAGATTACCTGGAGCGGATGATATCTTGCATGCTCAAATAATTAGCCACGAGCAAAGTGCGCAAAGGCGCGGTTGGCTTCGGCCATCTTGTGGGTGTCTTCTTTCTTCTTGAAGGCAGCACCAGCTTCGTTGTAGGCGTCAACGATTTCCAGTGCCA
>CAUVPC010000018.1:0-12323 GCA_963553655.1 uncultured Candidatus Saccharibacteria bacterium | reverse complement strand
TCGATTGACCGTATGATTGACGTGTTCCCGCCACACCAGCAGCCACAAATTCGCGCACAGCTCAGTAATATCTTGATGGCCATTTGTTCACAACGTTTGGTGCCAGCCATTGGCGGTGGTCGTGTGGTGGCAGCGGAAATTCTCATCGCCAACCCAGCGGTCCGTAACATCATCCGTGAAGGTAAGTCTCACCAGTTGGACGCTGTTATTCAAACCGGTGCCGAGCAGGGCATGCAGACCATGGACCGAACTCTGGCAAATCTCGTACAAAATGGTACGATTACCTATGATAGCGCACGTGAATTCGCAGTTGATTTGACGGAATTAGAAAGGTTATTACGAGGATAATATATGAAAAAATACGCCTACGAAGCCAGAGATAGCGCCAGTAATAAAATAGTCAAATCAGTGGTTCAGGCTGAGAGTGAGCATGCGGCTGCGCGTCTATTGACTGACCAGGGCTTTGTGCCACTAAAAATTGAGCTTGAGGACGATAAGTCGAATTTTATTGATAGAATATTGGGCCGTATCACATCCAAAGATAAAATATTGTTCACTCGTCAGTTGTCGACGTTGATTGGTGCAGGATTGCCATTGTCACAAAGTATGCGTACGGTGTTGGAACAAACGTCCAATAAGCGCATGCAGGGTATCGTTCAAGAAGTGATCGCTGATATTGAAGGCGGTAAACAGCTGTCTGACGCCTTTTCAAAACACCCTGAAGTGTTTGATAAGCTATTCATTGCCTTGGTTTCAGCAGGTGAGGCCTCTGGAACGTTGGATGAAGCTTTGAAGCGAGTGGCAAACCAGCAGGAAAAAGATGCTGCAATGCTGCGTAAGGTCAAGGGCGCTTTGACCTATCCATCCATTGTGCTGGTGGTGATCGTCATGGTGGTTGGGTTTATGACGGTTTCGGTCGTACCACAAGTCAAAGGCCTCTATAAAGACGTTGGGCGAGAACTGCCAATTTTGACGCAAGTGATGGTTAGTATCGCTGATTTCTTCATCAATTTCTGGTGGCTATTAGCTATTTTACTGGGATTTGGCATTTACTTCTTCGTGCAGTACTTGCGAACAGAGGCAGGTATTCATATGAAGGACAAATTTAAGCTCAATGTGCCGCTGTTTAAAGGCATGTTCCGTAAGCTCTACATGGCGCGGTTTACTCGAACCGGACAGACGCTATTGTCAACTGGTGTGCCAATGCTTGATATGCTAAAAATCGCTGCAGACGGTGTCAATAACGTTATTGTCAGCGAGGAAATCATGCGCGCTGCTGACAAGGTGAAGGGCGGAAAGGCATTATCTCTGTCGCTAAAAAATGAGGAATATATGCTGGAAATGGTGCCTCATATGATCAAAATTGGAGAGCAATCAGGTAAGGTTGATGAAATGATGGGCAAAACAGCTCAGATTTATGAAAATGAGCTTGATGAGGAAATTAAAGCCATATCTACCGCCATTGAGCCAGTATTGATGGTGTTTTTGGCTATTGTAGCAGCTGGTATGGTGGGAGCCATTTTGTTCCCAATCTATAGTCTGGTTAACCACGTAGGAATCTAGACAACGTGCTAGTTACCGTGTATTATAAGGATAAGCACCATCGCTAACATTAGTAATAGATCATAGAAAGGTGGAAACTTTATGATCAACACACAAGATAAAAAAGGCTTTACGATCATAGAAGTGGTATTGGTTCTGGGTATTGCAGCACTGATATTCCTAATGGTCTTCATCGCTGTTCCAGTACTAAACCGTAACCAGCGTGACACGGCTCGTAAAAACGACTTGAGCCTTGTTTCAACTGCAGTTACTAACTACTCCAACGCCAATCGTGGCGCATGGCCAGGCACTGAGAAACTCCGATCATTTTTGGGCACGGATCTGTCAAAATACACCAACAAAGAACAGGTGTCAGTTGACAGTAAAAAGACTTCAGTTACTGTTGGTGATACCCAAGTTAAGGTCGTTACTGGTATGAAATGTGGTGAAAGCTCTAAAGAAAAGCAGGTGTTGGTACCTGGTACTTCACGGCAGTTTGCGGTCGTGGTGCTCCTTGAAGGTGGCCCAACTCACTTCTGCCAAGACAGCGGTGCTTAAGAATCAGATCAATTACAGCAGCCTCTTCATCAACAGAGGCTGCTTTTTTTTACTATTTCTGCTACCATAAGAGGTATGGACAGTTGTATTATGATCATGATGACCGTAGGGATTGGATTGTTAGGGGTAGTTTTGGGTAGCTTTGCGGGGGCGCAAGTGTGGCGGTTGCGTGTCTGGCAACTGAAACAAGACAAGGCTGCTGGTGAAAAAATAGACGCTGCTGAGTGGAAAAAGCTCAAGCCGCTCGTTGGTAAAAAACTCAAAAAAGACCGTTCACAGTGTTTGTCGTGCCACCATGATTTAGCGTGGAAGGATCTGATACCAGTTTTCAGCTGGCTACGTTTTGGTGGTAAGTGTCGGTACTGCAAAGCAAAAATTGGCTATACAGAAATCTTGTTAGAAATTGGCCTGGGAGCTTTGTTTGCGCTTTCGGTATGGTTTTGGCCAGAATCGCTTTCTGATATGGGGCTGTTACGGGCAATTGTATGGCTATCAGCTTTGGTGCCATTAACAATTTTGTTTGTCTACGACCTAAAATGGTCCATTTTGCCTGATATTGCCATGTGGCCATTCGTTGCGTTGGGCGGTATTTTTGTAGCTACGCAATTCATCACCTCTTCGGATAGCCTTGGTCTCCTGATGACACTCAGTGGAGCAGTAGCTATTTTAAGCGGCTTATACCTTGTGCTGTATGCCATTTCCAAAGGTGAGTGGATTGGGTTTGGGGACGTCAAGCTCGGTCTTGGCTTGGCATTATTCTTGGCTGATTGGAAATTGGCGTTTTTATGTCTCTTCGCAGCTAATCTTCTCGGTACGCTGATGGTGCTGCCTGGGATGGTAAGGGGAACACTAGACCGTAAGGCTAAGGTGCCGTTTGGGCCGCTCTTGATAGTTGGATTTTTGCTGACATGGTTTATTGGTTCGGAAATTATCCGTGGATTGTTTCCACTGATATGATGGCTAAAGAAACCGCTTATGCTATACTAGAAGTATGCGACGACAGGGTGGCTTTACTGTAATTGAAGTAACAATGTTTCTAGCGATCTCCGGTACCATGGCGATTGCGTTGTTGGCTGGTATCGGCGTAGCTATTCAGCGCCAACAGTACCGCGATGCTGTCCAATCTTATGCCAATTTTTTAACGGAACAATACTCAAAGGTTATTAGCATAGAAAATGATCGACAACCAACAGATCCGTGTCCCATTCCGGGGGCTAGCGTCAATGGCTATCGGGGACAGTCGAACTGTGTGATTGTTGGGCGCTACATCATTGGCGAAGATCAGGGCAGGAGCTTCCGTGTGAAGCTAATCTATGCATTGCTTGGGGCTGACGGGAAAACCTGGTCATATCGATCATCAAATAACAATGTCGCCGAATATCAAACCAACTGGAGCGTAAAAACAGCTCTTGTTGAGCCGTCTGGCGGCGGCTTGTCGGTTGCTATGGTTCGCAATCCTGCTACTGGAGAATTGGCAATACGCTCAGATTCACGCACCTATCCAGATGATAAAATTAATGAACTGCTAACGAGTAGTGGCGACGCGACGTATGAAGTTTGTATATATGATGAAAAATGGTTCTCTCCAGAGCGTTTGTCAGTCTTTATTGGTGCGCGTGCTGGATCAAGTGAAGCGTTGACGGTTAAGGGGGCGGGGAATGCGTGCAAAGCGCTGTAAGCATCAGGTTGGTGATACCCTGATTGAGGTCATGTTGGCGACCGCTGTTTTTAGTGCAGTTGCTGTTGGTTGTCTGACAGTGATGAACCGTGGGCTATCCATAGCTCAGCAATCTCTCGAGTCGACACTGGTCCGTCAGCAAATTGACGCACAGGCAGAGATGCTCCGTTTTGTGCACAACAACTCTCATAAAGGGGATGTGACCATGGCTGAGCTGTGGAATAATCTGCCCAAAAAAGATGCGGCAAATGAGATGTTAAGCGTTGATACCTGCCCGGATCACTTTGGTGATGGTGAATTTGCATTGCGTTCACGCAGCGATTCGCTTGGTCGAGTGTCGACGTATATGCCAGCTCAAGTGTATGCTAAACAAGAGGGTGATGTTTCATATGGTATCTCTGTGCAATTGGTGCGCGTGACTGGTGGATCGGCCTATGATGCTTATATTCAAGCTTGTTGGTATGCACCAAGCCAGCCGAGGCCTGTGACAATAGGAACGATTGTGAGGTTATATGCACCAGAGAAGAGCTAATTCAGGATTTACCCTGGTGGAATTGATGCTAGCAATGGCATTTGTATCGGTGCTGTTGCTTTCCGTGGCGATGGTTGCTGTCCAAGCGGGTAAAATATACAACCGCGGTACTGTGATGAAGACAGTCAATCAGTCGGGTAGAACAATTAGCGATGTTATTCGTCGAGATTTTCTGCAAAGTAGCGCTACCAAAATTGTTAACTCAGCCAATCCGATAATTGTGGTTCGTGAATCTGGATCGGTCAGGAGTGGACGCGTGTGCTTGGGACAATATTCGTATGTCTGGAACATGGCTTCGGCGATTGACGACCCAGTAGTACGCCGGAGTGGTAAGGGAGTTGTGCGCTCCAATGGCCAGGCTATTAACTTGGCGCGAGTGCTTGATGAGGATGCTGCTTTGTGTCAATCGACCTCAGATTCATACCCGATGGATATTGAGCCAGAGCGAGTTACCCATTTACTGCGGCCCATTGACGGCACTGATGTTGCCATTGCAGTGCATGATTTTACTGCGTCGCGCGTTACTTCAGCCAATAATTCAGAAGCATTGTACAAAGTATCTTTCACATTGGGGACCAGTGCCGTCGCTGAGTTACAGGACATGGCCTGTAAACCACCAGAAGACAATGAAGCCAACTTCAATTTCTGTGCAATTAATAATTTTGAGATGATAGTGAGGACTAATGGATAAGAGAAGAGAATCAGGAGCGGCGTCTCTGTTTGCCGTTATTTTTTCAGCAATGTTATTGACTATTTTAGCGGCTGGATTTGTAAAGTTAATGCTCAAAGATCAGCAACAAGCCATCAATAATGACTTGTCTCAAAGTGCATATGACGCTGCGCTGGCTGGCGTAGAAGATGCCAAACGCGTGATTCGTGCATGCCAGAAGGGCAATGCTTCAGCATGTGATGCCTTGGAGAAGAAAGATTGCAATAGCGTTCGTCAATCAGCGGTATTGGTGGGTGCTGCCAATGCACAGGAGACACTGGTCCAGACCAATAGTTCAAACGGTAGGAAATTTGACCAGGCATATACGTGCTTGAAGGTTTCCATGGATACCGAAGATTTCTTGTACGTTGGAGCGGAGAACAAAGTGCAATTGGTGCCATTACGTGCTCGTGGTGCGTTCGATAAGGTGGTCATAGAGTGGTTTAACAAGGAGGACAACGCAAATAAAAATGTTGCACTGGCCGATGTTCATAATGGTGATGTTGGTTTGCCAGAGAAGGCCGCTTGGAATACTCAAGCTCCAGCGGTTCTGCGCGCACAGGTCATTACACCGGGCAATAATTTCACCATAGACAGTCTGGATTCGTCGTCAGCCTCTCAAGCGGTCTTTTTACGCCCCAACGGTATCGTTTCAGGGGTACCAGCAGTAGAAAATGTGGTACATAAAGGCTCGTTGCGCCGTGCTACTGACACACCGACGACTCGCAATGAGCCGGCAGGGGTGTTGTGTTCTAAAGATTTTGCACATCCTCATGGTCATTCCTGCAGAGCTGTTATTGAACTTGATGAGGTGAGCCCGGAGGCTAGCGTAAATGCCTTTCTAGCGATAAATCACCTCTACAAAGGCGCTAATGTGCGTGTATCTGTCATGAAAGGAACGGAGCAGGTTATGCTCTATGGTGCTCAGCCGGCGGTTGACTCAACAGGGCGAGCAAATAATCTATTCCGTCGTGTAGAAGCTCGTCTCCGACTTGGTGAGGACATATGGTATCCAGCCGGATCTGTGGAAGTGCTGAATAATTTGTGTAAGGACTTCTCGCTTGCTGGTAATATCGTAGAAGGCGGAGCTTGCGACTCCTAAATCCTACTGAGACGTGTCGCTGTGAAACCTCTCGTGTATGTCCTTGAGATGTTGGTCGGTGACGTGCGTGTACACCTGAGTAGTGGATATACTGCTATGGCCCAAGAGTGATTGAACTGAGCGTAAATCAGCACCATTCATTAACAAGTCTGTAGCAAAACTGTGTCTCATGGTGTGTGGACTGACGTGTTTGGTTATCCCCGCTCGACGAGCATAGTGTGATATCATCCGTTGGATACTACGTGCAGACAAGCGGCGATAATCGCCTGATACTGTTGGTTTGGTCGATCGTCTACTGTAGCTGAGAAAAAGAGCAGGCAGGCTATCTTGACGAGCTTGTAGGTAATTTTCGACCTGTTCAGCGGCATGTTGTGAAACAAACACCGGGCGGTCTTTTTGACCTTTTCCACGCACCATAAACTCTCGTCGTTTGAGGTTGATGTGATCTCGATTGAGATTAACGAGCTCCGACACACGCAGTCCGCTAGAAAAGAGCAGTTCGATGATTGCTCGGTCACGTAAGCCCTGTTCGCTGTCTAATGGTATATTGTCTATCAAATTAACCACCTCGTCGTATTGTAAAAAAGTCACCTGTTTGCGAACCGTCTTCGGTAAGATGATTTTATCGGCAGACAGTGAGGGGATGTCACGCCGCGACAGATAGGTGAGGAAGCCGCGTAGAGCAATCAGATGATAGCTCTGTGTTAAAATTGACAACTCTTTGCCGTCGTTGTCATTTTTATAACGATTTAGCCACAGGCGATAGCGCCGAATCATCTCTGATGTAATTTTTACTACTTCTATATCACCAGCGAATTCAATGAATCGTTCCAGATATAATGAATAATTTCGGATGGTATTTTGACTTCTGCCGCCCTCTATTTCTAGATGTTCCAGGAAATCAGTTAGCGCCTCTGATACAAACATAAGCCTATTGTACGTGTATTTAGGTAGTTTATCAAATAATAGCTTTTTGCTATCATAAGACAAATACTAACGAAAGGAGCTACAATGGCAAGTAATGATGGAAAGGTTTTCTGTGGAGTTGAGCGAACACTGATTGTATTCAAACCAGACGCAGTCCAGCGGGGAATTGTGGGGGAAATTTTACAACGCTTTGAGCGAGTTGGTCTAAAGATTATTGGTGTCAAGATGGTATCTCCAGACAGGGAACATTATCAAAAACACTATGAGGGCATTGGCAAATTAGCAACTCGTCGTGGTGAAGAGACCCTCAATATTACACTAGATATGATGATGGATGGTCCAGTGATTGCCATGGTGCTCGAGGGTGTGGAAGCTGTAGCAGTGGTTCGTAAAATTGTTGGCCCAACCGAACCGAAATCTGCTGACATGGGTACAATCCGTGGTGACTACTCACACGTCAGCTTTGGTTATGCCGACTCATGCCGTAAGGGCATTCCAAACCTGATCCATGCCTCTGGCGACTCTGAAGAGGCCGTTCAAGAGATTGCCCACTGGTTTGAAGAGGCAGAATTGGTAAATTATACAACACTGAGTGAAAAATTTACTCGCTAACACTGGTATATCCACAGAGTTACCGTGGTATAATAGTAGTATGCCTCGGTAGCTCAACTGGATAGAGCAGATCCGTCCTAAGGATAAGGTTGTAGGTTCGACTCCTGCCCGGGGTACCATAGACTATGACAAAGAAGACTAAAACAGTTAAGGCTTTTGATGGTCAGCGTGATGGCGAGGAGTTGTTGTTTGTATTCCGTCGCCACATTATTGCCATGCGCAAAGGTTTCTATTGTCTGCTATTACCGATGACATTTGGTGCAGTGCCGTTTTTGATTTGGCAAAGTAATCTCGAACTGCTGTGGGTATTCTTTGGTAGCTTTATCTTTGGGCTGTTGTTGTTTATTTATCATTTTCTCATGTGGTTTTTTACCTACTTCATCGTGACGGATCGGCGAATCCGCCAGGTTACGCAACGTGGGTTCTTTGGTAAGGATGTTGTAGAATTGCAACTACGAAAAATTCAAACTATCAGTTATAATATCCCAGGGTTCAGCGGCGAAATGTTCAAGTTTGGAACGATTATTATTCAAACATTTGTCGGTGATCTTGTGATTAAGAATGTGGAACACCCAAATAAAATTTACAACATGTTGCAAGATGCAGTAGAAATAGCGAATGAAAGGAATAATCATGATCAAGAAAGCACTGAAGCGTAAGTCAGAAAAGGCAAAAAAAGTACCTACGCGTATCACGAATGATACGGTCGCTGAACATCGTGAGAAGATTCTAGCGGGTGGTCGTAAGCACAAGTACCCAATTCAATACACCAGGCACCGGTTGGTGTGGAACGCTATATTCATTGGACTTGGAACAGCAATCTTAATGACGGTGTTTGTGTGGGTTCAGCTCTATGTTTGGCGTGACACGGGGGATGTAGCCTATCGTATTACTCGTACTTTGCCTCTTCCTGTGGCGTCCATTGAAGGTGCTACAGTGCGCTATAGTGATTATCTACGGTACTACCGCAGTACGTTAGCTTCCCTCGAGTCGGTTAATCGTCTCGGTGGCGATGATAAGGTGAAGTTTCAGCGGCAACAGTCCATGGACCTAGTTGTAAAAATTACATATGCAAAGAAACTTGCCCAAGAAAAGGGAATTACGGTATCAGATTCCGAGATTGATGCAGCGTTGCAGCGGCATAAGCGTGGACTTTCTGATGCTTCATATGATGCCGCTGTCCGTAAGACACTGGGACTGTCTCTTGCGGAGATGAAAGAGAACCTTCGAGATAGTTTGGTCACTAGTAAGGTATCATTTGCTGTCGACGATAAGGCAACTAACTTGGTCTCCACCATAGACGGGGCCATAAAATCAGGTAAAAGTTTGGCAGATATTGCGACAGAACATGGTCAATCAGTGCAATATGTTGCCGACATATCAGTCGGCAAAGACAACGCTGATGGCATTACTGAACAAGCACTAAAAATTGAACCAGGAACTACTTCAGAAGCCAGGCAGACGGTTTCTGGCGACGGCTATTACTTTATCCGTGTTGACGAGCGAACCGACAGCTCTGTGAAGTACAGCTACATCCATGTGCCGCTGACGGTATTTAAGGCTAAAGTTGATAGCTTTAAGTCTGAAAAGAAGGCAACTTACTACATTTCTCTTGATTGAAAAATAATTCACATCTGATATAATTATGCGGAGGAGTCTTGCCGCTGTAGCTCAGTTGGTAGAGCGGCGCTTTCGTAAAGCGTAGGTCACCGGTTCGAATCCGGTCAGCGGCTCCAGAGCATTATGAAACAAGAGATAACGACGAGTATTAAGACCATTATGAGCGACCGCTGGCTAGCTGGTTTGATAGTGTTTAATGTCATTTTTGCCATTATTGTGGTGATTGTTCTGGCGGCTCACATAAAACCGCGCGAAACACAGGTTATCACCCAGTACAGCGCCTTTGGTATCACGAGTTTATATAGGGATTATTGGTATACCCTATGGTTTTATGCTTTGCTGGAAGTTGTGGCTGTTGTGGGGCACAGTATTCTTGCAGTTAAGCTGGTGAAGTTAGAGCGTCGTCATCTTGGCTTGGCTCTAGCCTGGGGAACTATTGGTTTTTCAGCTATCCTCTTGCTGTTGGCGCTACCAATATTACGAATTGCTTCATTTGGATAAATGACATGGATTTAGAGATACCCGTAGGCAAACGAAAACCATTCTACCGCTTCTTAGAAATACTACCCGGGATGCTGAGCTATGGTGTCATTATTTTATTGATTCTATTGTCAATCTTTAACCCGCTACTGGCTTCAGTATATCTATTGGTCCTAATATCCATGGCTCTGATAAAGATTTTTGGCATCAGCTATCATATGTTGGTTGGCCGTACGAACATGGAGAAAGCCTGTCAAGTAGACTGGTCGCAAAGATTACATGACCTTGAAGATCCAGCGGCTGCTCATGCTAGGTTGTTTGCTACAAAAAACAAGCAGTTTGAATATAGTACCCATCTGAAAAACTTACAAAGTATCATTGATGAACCGTCAGACTATCCTAAACCATCGCAGATTTATAACGCAATCATTATGCCAGCGTACAATGAAAGTATCGAAATTATCGAGCCTGCAGTTCAGTCGCTGCTGGATACAACCTATGATCTGTCGCATCTCATCGTTGTATTTGCCTATGAAGAGCGTGGAGGTGCTGAAATTAAGAAAACTGCTGAGACGCTGCAGAAGAAATATAACGATAAATTTCATTCATTCCATATTGTTGAGCATCCAAAGGGTATAGAACATGAGGTAATCGGCAAGGGCGGTAATATTACACACGCAGGACGTTGGCTGAAAGACTATCTTGTTGACCTCGGGATAGATTTCTCTCAGGTACTGGTCACTACGATGGACTGTGACAATAAGCCGCACCCTACCTATTTTGACTACATAACCTATGAATATATTGTCTATAAAGATCGTAAGAACCTGGCGTACCAGCCAATTGCGTTGTTTACCAATAACATATGGGATGTGCCAGCGCCTATGCGAGTGATTGCAACTGGAAACTCATTTTGGAATATTGTTAGTTCAATGCGTCCATATGCTTTGAGGAATTTTGCATCACACGCGCAACCGATGGATGCGCTAGTGGAGATGGATTTTTGGAGTGTCAGAACAATTGTTGAGGATGGGCACCAATATTGGCGCAGTTATTTCCATTTTGATGGTAAATACGGGGTAGTACCAATATATGCACCAATTTATCAAGACGCAGTTTTGTCAGAGACATACAAGAAGACACTAAAAGCGCAGTTCGTTCAGCTTCGCCGTTGGGCATATGGTGCCTCAGATGTTGCATACGTAGGTTCCCGAGTATTTAGCTCCAACCGCCAAGCACCATTCTGGCCAAGTTTCACGCGTTTTCTGAGATTATTGGATGGACATGTCACATTAGCGTACGTGGCGCTTGTAACGGCTTTTGGAGCGTGGTTGCCACTTCTGTTGAACCCAGAAGCAGTAAGAAACATAGATGCTCACCAGTTACCGGGTACAATCAGCTTATTGCAGACTATTGCGATGATTGGTATGGTGATTGCTATCTTCTCTTCATTTAAGATTTTGCCGCCGCGGCCAGCACGTTATAAGAAGCGACGGACTTTCTTGATGTTGATACAGTGGATCTTAATGCCTGTTACCTCCATTTTGTACAGCTCCATGGCAGCGTATGCTGCTCAAACGAAGCTGATGACAGGACGATACCTAGATAAGTTTGATGTTACCGAGAAGCTGACTGTCGATATCAATGATCGATTGAAGGCAGAACGTACCCGGTCGAAGGGCGACCAGGACGGCGCTTCGAAATAAGTAATTTGTGCTGAGCAGCGTACTGTATAGCTGCTACAGGATCATATCTACTGAGTACAGTGTGAGCTTCTTTAGTAATGGCGTCTACTGGTATTTTAGCCATATTCTTAATGAGGAGATTTCGCTGCACGGTCTGCGCTAAATGAAAGCTATCATATTTTGCCGAATGGTCATTGTGTTGAATACTTTTCGCGATACTGAGGGTTAGCCTGCCGATATTGAAAGGTTCCTCAGTTGTTTTCTTAACAACTGGTGTACTGTCGATGGAGGGGTATTCATATGTCGTAAACGCGCCATGGCAGTTGTCGCAGAACCTTCGCCGCCATAGTTGAGGGTATTTTTTATGTTTCCGTGAGTTGATTACGCGAGTTTTGTTGTGAAAACAATTTATACATATCATGTCTATATATTGACATATCGCTGTTAAAAAATCTAGTGGAAAACTATAAGTAGCTAGTGGACAAATAAATATCCCCAGAATTATCACTGGGGACAGGAGTAAAAACGGTTTCTGATGGCTATTTTACTTTTTCGTTCATCTTGCAGTAGTTGGCGCGAACTTCCTTGATTCGCTTGTCGTACTCAAAATGGATGGTGATTTTACTGAGGAGTGACGCGTCTTTTTTTGATGACGCAATCACATTAGTGGTAGTATGATTACTCATACCTTAAATATTAGCATAAACGTTTTAAAAAGTCAATAGAACAAGTTTGTGGTTGATATATCATGATGTGAATATGTGAGTAAATAAAAAACACCCGTAAAGGTGTCTATAATGGTGGGCGATATAGGATTCGAACCTATCACCTCAGCAACGTCAATGCTGCGCTCTAGCCAAATGAGCTAATCGCCCCCG
>CAUVPC010000017.1:0-12486 GCA_963553655.1 uncultured Candidatus Saccharibacteria bacterium | reverse complement strand
TATCATCTTTGCGTTTTTTGACGGCGATTTTTATGAGTCAATTGCCGATTCATTTCGCGTCTGCGACGGTAAGTTTCAGGAAACGGCGACTATCATCGTTGATGACTATGCCAATGAAGCGTTACCAGGCGCCGCACGGGCGGTTGACGAGTGGCTGAAGCGCCATCCGGCTCGGGTGGCAGTCGAGTCGTCATTAGCCATCATTCGGTGATGAACTAACCCCTGAATGATGCTTGTGTTCTATTTGGTATATGCTATATTATTAGTATAACCATAAACAAAAAGGGGACGAGGTATGGATCCAATACATATTACATCGGAAATCGGGAAATTAAAAGTAGTTGTCTTGCATCGGCCAGGTGAGGAGTTGGAAAATTTAACTCCAGATTATCTGACCGACCTTTTATTTGACGACATCCCGTATCTTAAAAAGGCCCAAGAAGAACACGACGCTTTTGCGCAAGTACTGCGTGAGCGTGGTGTCGAAGTATTGTACTTGGACCAATTGGTGACTGAAGCCTTGGCGACTGATGCGTTGCGTGAGCAATTCGTTGACGACATGCTTGCTAACTCCAAACAAGACACTCGTCGTGTCACCGAGACCTTGCGTCAATTCTTGCTGGACTTGCCAACCCACGCCATGGTTCGCAAGTTGATGGCTGGTGTGCGTAAAGATGAAATCACTTTACCACCAGAGCACCATCAGCAGCTACATGACATGGTCGAGAAAGATTACTATCCATTCTATCTTGACCCAATGCCAAACCTGTACTTTACGCGTGACCCAGCTGCAGCCATCGGCCGCGGTTTGACCGTCAACAAGATGCACTGGCCAGCTCGCCGCCGCGAGTCATTGTTCATGCGCTATATTATCGACCATCACCCACGGTTTGCTGGCAAAAACGTACCAGTATGGTATGACCGCCATGAGAAATATTCTATCGAAGGTGGTGACGAGTTGGTGCTGAATCGGGAAGTGATGGCGATTGGTATTAGCGAGCGAACTTCTGCTGAAGCAATTGAAAAAATGGCAACCAAACTGTTTGCTGGTTCTGATTTCAAAAAGGTTATCGCCATGGAGATTCCAAAGTCGCATGCGTTCATGCACCTCGACACGGTGTTCACCATGATTGACCATGATAAATTTACCATTCACCCAGAAATTCGCGATCACGGCGGTAAAATCAACTGCTTTATTTTGGAAAAAGTTGAAGGTCAGCCATTCCCACGCATCACTCGTGAAACTGACCTGGAGCACGTCTTGCGAGTCGCGTTGGGCTTACCAGCTGTGACGTTGATCGAATGTGGTGGTGGCGACCGAATTGCTGCCGCTCGTGAGCAGTGGAATGACGGCTCCAACACCCTGGCTATTGCACCAGGCGTTGTGGTGACGTATGACCGTAACTATGTTACCAACCAAAAACTGCGTGATGCCGGCGTTGAAGTGATTGAGGTCAATGGATCAGAACTTGGACGCGGTCGCGGTGGTCCACGCTGTATGAGTATGCCAATAGTGAGGGAGGACGTATAATGGCGTTGAGCTTGAAAGGACGATCATTCCTGACGCTGAATGATTATACTGCTGGAGAAATCCGCCTGTTGCTGGACACGGCACGTGAATACAAGCGCTTGAAATACACTGGTGTACCGCACCGAATTCATGAAGGTAAAAACGTGGCGCTGTTGTTTGAGAAAACCTCAACTCGCACGCGCTGTGCCTTTACGGTGGCGGCTAATGACCTCGGTGTCGCGCCAGAATACCTCGGCAAAGACGACATTCAGCTGGGTAAAAAAGAAACAGTTGAAGACACCGCTAAGGTGCTGGGCCGCATGTTTGATGGTATTGAATTTCGCGGGTTTGATCACGGGACAGTTGAGGAATTGGCTCGTCATGCTGGCGTTCCGGTCTGGAACGGCCTGACCGACAAATTCCACCCGACACAGATTTTAGCTGATTTCATGACTATCGAGGAGCATGTCGGCAAACTCAAAGGCACCAAGTTGGTGTTCGTCGGTGATGGCCGCAATAACATGGCGAACTCGCTAATGATTGGTTCAGCCATCATGGGCGTTGATTTCCGTATCTTGGCACCACGTGAACTACACCCAGAGCAGTCTCTAGTAGATCGGGCGCATCACTTAGCACGATCAAGCCACGCGCGCATCACTATCACTGATAATTTTGAGGAAGCTCTGCGTGATGCTGACGTGATTTACACGGACGTTTGGGTGTCGATGGGTGAGGAAGACAAGTTCGCTGAGCGCATCAATCAATTGCGCAACTTCCAGGTTAACCGTGACATGATCAACCTGACAGGAAATCCTGAGGTTAAGTTCATGCACTGTTTGCCGGCATTCCACGACGCATTGACTATCACTGGCAAGAAAGTTCAGGAAGATTTTGGTCTAGATTCTATGGAGGTAACGGATGAGGTGTTCCGCTCGCCGCATTCGATTGTGTTCGATCAAGCGGAAAATCGTATGCATACAATTAAAGCTGTCATGGCTTTGACATTGTAGTAGTTGTCGTAATAAGGGAGTGAAGGAGGCTCCGAGGCAATGGTAGAAAAAATTAAAAAAACAAAGCAGAAGCTTCGATCACCATCGGCGTTTACGATTTTGTTTGTCGTGATTGCGATCATGGCAGCATTGACATGGATTATTCCGTCGGGCGTCTATAAGACTAATGACGATGGTAACCGTGTTGCGGGATCGTATCATGTGGTTGAAAAAGACCGCACCGTCACTGAAGAAAAGGACGGTAAAGAAGAGAAAGTTGACAAGCATGACCGGCAAGGCTTATGGGACGTCTTCACGGCACCCATTAAAGGTATGTCCGATAAGCTAGACGTTATAGTCTTCGTTATGGTACTTGGTGGATTCTTGGGCGTTACCATGAAGACTGGCGCCCTGGATGCTTCACTCGGTGCGCTACTTCGTAAGATGAAGGGCAAAGAAAAATGGCTCATTCCAATCTTAATGACGTTGTTTGCTATCGGTGGTACAACTTACGGCATGCAGGAAGAAACTGTGGCGTTTTACGCGCTAGTTATTCCGATGATGATCGCTGCCGGCTATAACGCAATGACTGGTGTGATGATCATTGTGTTGGGTGCTGGTGCTGGTGTGCTTGGTTCGACTATTAACCCATTCTCCACCGGTGTTGCCGCAAAGACTGCTGATATTAAATTGGGCAATGTTATCCCAATAATGTCTATCATTTTGGTGCTGTGTTTGATCGCAGCAATCATCTTCACTATGCGTTACGCAGCAAAGGTGAAAGCTGGTAAATATAAAGAAGATGTTCGCTATAAGCCAGCCACAGCGGCCTTGGATATGACTAACGTACCGAAATTTACTGGTCCACGAAAAGCCGTCATGGGTGTCTTCGCTATTACGTTTGTGCTGATGGTCCTTTCTCTGATTCCTTGGGGAAGTTGGGAAATTACATTATTCGCCGACCTGTTTAAGTGGGCTTCAGAGTTGCCAATTATCGGTGCAGTATTTGGCGTAGTGCACAGTGCGGCCTTTGGCGACTGGTACTTTAATGAAATTACCGCACTATTCTTAATCTCAACAATTGTTATTACCGCAATTTACTATAAAGAGTTTAAAAAAGAAGGTATTTTCCCAGTTGACACCTTCATTGACGGCGTGAAAGATATCTTACCAGTTGCTTTGATTATCGCAGTGGCAACCGGCGTCTCTGTCGTGATGACCAATGGTGAGATTCAAGATACTATTATCAGCTGGGGTGAAGCGCTTCTGAAAGATGCTGGCGGTGGCGTTGTTGGTGTGTTGGCATATCTGTTCTACTTGCCAATGTCCTTCATCGTACCATCATCATCAGGTTTGGCAGCAGCAACCATGCCAGTCATCGCACCAATTGCCGATCTGGTTGGTTCCAGTAAAGAAATCATGGTGGCTGCCTTTGCAACCGCCTCAGGTTTGATCAACATGATGGCACCAACCATCGCATCCTTGATGGGTGGTTTGGCACTAGCCGGCGTTTCATACCGTGCATGGCTCAGGCGTTCAGCACCAATCATGGCAGTCTTCGCGATCATCAGTGTCGCAGTCATTGCTGTCTTTGGAGTGTTAGGATAGCCTATGGATAAGCAGCGAACTATTGTCGTTGCTCTTGGAGGTAACGCCCTGCAGAAGCAGGGCGAAGCCTCTTCTGAAGCACAGCGTCGAGTAGCGGCTGAGACGATACGACAGTTATTACCGCTTGTTCAAGCAGGACACAAAGTAGCTATCGTTCATGGCAATGGCCCCCAGGTGGGAAACATTGTCTTGCATGAAGAGGCTGTTAATACTGATGATGTACCGAGCTTACCACTGGATGATTGTGGAGCTATGAGCCAAGGTCTGATCGGCTTTTGGTTGCAGCAAGCCTTTCAAGATAGCTTCAGGGCTCATCAGATGACTGACAAACATGCCGTCAGTTTGGTGACGCAGACCATTGTCTCTGGGGATGATGCAGCGTTCCAAAACCCAACCAAACCAATTGGCCCATTTTATTCAGAAGAAGAAGCCAAAGTAGTGCAGGCTGAGCGTGGCTATGTTGTTAAGGAAGATGCTGGTCGTGGTTGGCGCCGTGTGGTGCCATCACCAAAACCAGTGGAAATCGTTGAAGCACCAATCATTAAAGCTTTGGTTGAAGCAGGTGTTCTGGTGGTGTCAACTGGTGGTGGCGGCATCCCCGTATTGCGTCAGGAAGACGGCACGCTCAAGGGTGTTGAAGCAGTCATCGATAAAGACTTTGGAGCGGCAACCTTGGCTAATTTGCTGCACGCAGACACTCTGTTGATCTTGACTTCGGTTGATGCAGCTAAGGTCAATTTCAACCAACCGAACGAAGAAGCTTTGGGGCAAATCTCTGCAGAAGAGATGCAAAAACACATTGACGACGGTCAGTTTGCAGCTGGATCCATGCTGCCAAAAGCGCAAGCAGCCTTGCAATTTGTGTCAGGTGGCGAGGGTCGTACCGCAGTCATTACCTCATTGGAAAAAACCACCGAGGCTATCGACGGGACAGCGGGCACGCGGATTGTTTCATAGCCAAGACATTGCTTTTATCTAATTTTCATGATATAAATAACAGGTATGTTGCAGTATCTTAAATCTGACGATTCTGGCAAGCTTACCATCAGAGAGAACTTAGTTAAGGGCTCTTGGATTCGTTGTGAGCGGCCAAATGAAGAGGAGATTTCCCAGTTGTTATCACTAGGGATTGATGCTGATATCATCACCGACGCACTGGACCCCCACGAGGTTCCTCGTTTGGACGCGGACAATGAGCGGACATATTTGATTGCCCGCTTGCCAGATACTGACGATGATTTTAATGACTTTACTACACCAATTTTGTTTGTGATTCATGCGGATTATATCATCACCATTTCGCGAGACAGCCTAGGTAGATTGTGGCAGCCGTTCATTGATAAACATGTGGTATCCACGTCAAGTCGAATTGCCCTGCTGGTTGACATGATTGACGCACTAGCAACACAATATCAGCGCCGGGTGGCTGCCATCAACCGCCAAATGCGGGCGGCGACTGGCGACATTCGAACATTGCGAGCGCGTGATATTGCCACATTAGCTGAATATGAGCGCAAACTGAATGATTATATGGATGCCTTGGTGCCGATGAACTTGTCAGTGGAACGGATGATTGCTCACAAAGCGTTGATGCTTCGGTCGGATGCCAAGGAAGACGTTGAAGATATTTCCATTGATCTGGAGCAGGTGATTAGTCGCTGTAAATCATTGCTGCGTACCATCACCAACGTGCGCGATAGCTATCGGGCAGTGATGGATACACGCCTGAACGAAACCATTCGGTTGCTGACCGTCATCACATTGGCGCTCACCATACCGACCATGATCGCTGGATTGTTTGGTATGAATGTGCCAGTCCCTGGTGGGGATGACCCGGCAATGTTTTGGAAAATCACCGGCGTCAGCACTGTGGCGGCATTGTTGATTGGCTATTATTTCTTGCGCCGCCGCTGATAATCACCCAAAAAATAATAACCCCATTTTTTGGATAGTGCTATACTGGAAGTATGGATAAAATTATTGATGTCCACGGTTTGACCAAACGCTACGGCGATCAAACAGTGGTAAAAGGCATAGATTTCAGTGTCGAAAAGGGCGAAATCTTCGGTATTTTGGGTCCTAATGGTGCTGGTAAAACAACAACGCTAGAAATGTTGGAAGCATTGCGCACCATTGACGACGGTACGGCCGTCATTGACGGTATTGACGTAGCTAAACACCCTAAAAAGATCAAAGATATCATTGGTATTCAGCTGCAGTCGACCAACTTTTATGACCACTTGACATTAACTGAGCAATTGAAAATGTTTGCCAGTTTGTATGGCAGTAAAGTTGACGTGGCTGCGCTACTGGCCAAGGTTCAATTAACAGAGAAAGCTAAGAATTATGTCGAGCAGCTATCCGGTGGACAAAAACAGCGTTTTGCCATCGCGTCAACCTTGGTCAATAGTCCAAAGGTCTTGTTTCTGGACGAGCCAACCACTGGTTTAGATCCACAAGCGCGTCGCAACTTGTGGGAGCTGATCAAGCAAATACGCGAAGAGGGCGTCACTATCGTGCTGACAACACACTACATGGATGAGGCTGAATTGCTGTGCGACCGCTTGGCAATTATGGACAATGGCCAAATCATCACCACTGATTCGCCACACAACTTGATTCAACAGTTACTCAAGCGCGGTTTTAAGAAAAAGCAGGTGGTTGAACAGGCAAATTTGGAAGACGTTTTCATTGATCTTACAGGAAAGGCGATACGGGATTAGTAGTATGAAAAAATATTGGATAGGTATCATTGGTCAGGTCGTAGCTGGCCTTAAGCGTTTGCTGCGCGACAAAATGGCATTGTTCTTTACTTTTTTGTTCCCGCTGATTTTCTTGTTTGTGTTTGGTTCGATTTTTAACAATCAGACGACTAACTTCAAGGTTGCCATCATCAATCATTCAAACACTGAGTTCGCCAAGCAGTTTGTCGATGGTGCAAAAAATGACACATCAAAACTGCTGCAAGTTCAGGACGTGAAAAACATCGATGAAGCTAAAGAAAAGATGAAGCGTTCGGAAATTGACGGTATCATTGAGCTACCAAAAGAGTTTGGTGAGGTTAAGGGTGAAGGCGCAAAAGCTCGCCCGTCTGGTACGCTGAACGTGCTACACGCTAAAGGGCAAGATCAGGCTGCTAGTGCGCTGACTGCTGTGATGGGCCAGATTGTTGGTAGTATCAATAAAGCCATGGGCCAGCCAGAACCGCCGTTTAAGGTAGCTTCACAGGCGGTTGGCGATGAAGCTCTGAAAACGTTTGATTACACGTTCACTGGGCTATTGGCGTTTAGCTTGATGAGTATGGGTGTTTTTGGTCTGGCAAACCAAATGCCAACCGAAAAGCAAAAAGGCAACTACCGTCGCTTGCGGGCCGCACCGTTTACTTCTGGTCAGCTCATTATTTCTACGGCTATCGTTTACACCTTGGTGTCTTTGGCAAGTGCCGCCTTGATGCTGGTTGTCAGTATGCTGCTGTTTAAATTTACGATGCGGGGTGACTGGTTGCTGTTTGTGCCATTCTTGACATTGGCTGCTGTGATGATGGTTGGGCTTGGATTGATCGTTGGTGCGTGGGCTAAAAACGAAAATCAGTCAGCGCCACTCTCGAATCTCATCTCTTTCCCGATGATGTTCTTATCTGGCGCCTTCTTTCCGTCATTCTTGTTCCCAGAGTGGCTCAGATCTATTAGTCAATGTATCCCGATGACTCCCGTCGTTGATGGCCTTCGATTGATATCAACAGAACATGCGAGCCTGACAGAAGTTCTGCCGCAGTTTGGTGGAGTTTTGCTGTGTATCGTCATCGTCTACGCCTTGGCTATTAAACTATTCCGCTGGGAATAAGTGAATAGTAGCAAAACATAACCTTTTTTCGTATAATCAAAGTATATGGTGGTGGAATACTTTGAACGATCAGCGGCAGGTGAGCGTTTAGAAAAAGTCAGTCGTCCTCACTCTCACGCGTGGGTGCATATATCTGGTAAATTACTGGATGTAGTTGACTTGTCGGATAAACTCCTGCTGAACGCAAATATCTTGCGCGATGTTTGTGATGTCCGTGAATTGTCACGAGCAGAGTTTAGTAATGGTGTAGAATATATCTTTTTACGTTTGCCAGTTGGTGCGGCTGATGCTGCCAAAACTGCTCCAATATTGATTGCGGTGTCGCGTGATCGGCTGGTTACCGCCAGTCCGCACACCTCTTTTTCACCGTTAGACACTGATGCCTTCATGACTACTGACACGCGCCAGCCTTCTGCGGTGGTGTCTGCTGTCATTGCCTCCATCATTACTGAATACGAGCAGCGGCTCCATGCGCTGTCGACCAAAATTACCAGCGCTCGCAAGCGGCTCACGCATTTTGATGTTCAAAACGAGGACTTTGTTGAATTTGTCGCCATTGAGGATAGTCTCAATGAATATCGGAGTGGTTTGGAGGGCTTAGTGACAGTTGTTGGCCAGTTGGAAGCGAATCGTCGCCAATTGTTCAATCTGCGTGATATTGAAGCCTTTGGCGATATCATACTGCACGCTCGCCAGTTGTTGGTGGCTATTAGCTCAAGCGCCCAAACGATTGATAGTATCCAGAACGCCTATTCGACCATTGCCAATAATACCCTGAATCAGCGCATGAAAGTGCTGACGACCATCACCATTTTACTGGCGGTGCCAAACGTCTTCTACGGCATGTATGGCATGAACATTGGGCTGCCGTTCCAAGGTGAGCAGTGGGCTTACATTGCCATCATGGGGGTTACATTGTTGTTAATTTTACTAACATTACTACTTGCCAAGCGATTCCGCTTATTCTAAAATTAAAAGTAATAAAGTAGGGAGTAGGCACTTGACGTGCTATATTTCCTTTGGTACTATGGTTGACGTGTCTCGCGCCGAAGCATTGAGTTGCGGTTTGTAATAAAGGTCGAAGCGCGTGAGGCTGCATTTAGTACGAAGGAGTACAAATACATGCCGATAGCAATCAATTTTGTGTCATCCCGACGCAAAAAGATCGCAGTGGATGTAGTGCCTGCCGAATGGCAAACATACATAGCACAATAACATATCTAAAACCGCCCGAGCGCTAGGCCTGGGCGGTTTTAGATTGGCTTAAGCTGATCTATTCAGCCTTTTTCTCTTCAGTAGAGACGCCTGCCGCTTTGAGGGCATTTTCTATCTCAGAATCAATGCTATTGAGGTCTTCTACTTTTTTGCCGTTAATGAAGATGGTTGGCGTAGCAGTGATTTCATGTGCACGACTGACAGCGGTGTCGAAACTGATTTTTTGCAGTACGCGGTCGCTTGTCAGGTCATTGGCAAAGCGTGATTCATCGAGCTTGAGCTGCTTGGCGTAGTCCATGAAGATATCGTTGCGTTTGTGATTTTGGGCGTTGCTCCATGCGTCTTGGTTTTCGTACAGCAAATCGTGCATTTCCCAGTATTTACCTTGCAAGCCTGCCGCCTCAGCTACTGACGCTGCTAGGCGAGCGTGAGTGTGACCAGACAGTGGGAAGTTGCGGAAGATTAATTGCACATTGTCTTTATGCTTTTCGATGGCTGATTTAATGCGCGGTGCGACCGTGCGGCAGCCTGGGCATTGATAATCACCATACTCAATGACAGTAACTTTAGGCTTGTCGCTTCCAAAGGTGTGTTCCTGAATGTCGCCATTACGCTTTTCAGCAGGGATGATTTTTGTAAGTTGATCTTTGGCGATATCACTAATATCTAAGCGGTGTGTTACTGACAAATATACCATGCCACCAAGTATCGTCACCACGATTGCGATAAATACGCCCCAGGTTTTTCCGTTCATTCTTGTTCCTCCAAATTAACTCTAGCAATAATAGCATAAAATCAGGTAAAATAAAACCATGAGTATATTGCTGTTAAGTGTTATCTATGGAGTGATTATCGTTGTTTTGATATTAGTATTAGGCGTACATCCACAACTTTCGTCGCACAGTCAATTTGAGTTGAAGCGCCGGGCGCATCGGGGCGACGAAGAAGCCAAGCTGCTGCTGAAACGCCGCACGTACTTGGCTGATTTATTTTCGCTGCAGCGGGTGATCACGGCATTATTATTGGTGTCACTCAGCGTCATCGGTGTGGAGTTATTTCATTGGCTAGTTGGTTTTTTGGTGTCATTAGTTATCGCGCTCTACTCGGGTGCCGTGGCTCGCTTGTCGCCACTGCAGAAAATTTCACAGCGCATCTATGAACGATATGAAGGAGCAATCATCCGCTGCATTGAAAAGTATTCAATCGTATTTTGGGCGATCCGTTCTGTTGTGCCATCGCAAAGTAGTGAATTGGATGTCGAATCACGCGAAGAGCTGCTGGAGATAGTCAAAAACGCTGGAGACGCGTTGTCTAAAGATGAAAAGAAACTCATCACCAACAGTCTCAAATTTAAAGACACAAAAGTCGCTGATGCTATGATTCCGCGCACTATGATTGATAGCATAGGTAAAGATGAAGTACTGGGCCCCATCGTTCTGGACGGGCTGTATAAAACAGGACACAGTCGTTTTCCGGTGATCGATGGAGATATTGATCATGTTGTCGGTATGCTGTATGTGCAAGATCTGGTAGCCATTGGTAACGCCAAAAAATCACAAAAAGCGCATCATGTTACTGACGCCATGGAGCACGCTGTCTGTTACATCAGAGAAGACCAATCGTTGCAGCAAGCTTTGGCTGCCTTCATCAAAACCAGACACCATCTATTCATCGTGATCAACCAGTACCGTGAAACAGTTGGACTGTTAAGCCTGGAAGATGCTTTGGAAGCGCTTTTAGGAAAGAAAATCAATGATGAATTTGATACCCATGAAGATCTGCGTAAGGTAGCCGAGCACAATCCACGTGGCAATAATAGCCCAAAAACTACTGAAACTATCTAAGAATTTATCTTTTGCATGTATCGACATTCGGGATAATTCGAGCATCCGTAGAATGGTGAATGATTATTTTTGCTGTGCCTTATCACCAGATGACCGCCACGACAGCGTGGGCATGGTGTAATTTTTTGAGATATGTCTGATACGTCAGGAATTGGTATTACGACACCTTTATCTTCAAGGGCGCGAATGATGGTAAGTAGTCCCGTGTTATCAATAAGCCGTATTTTGTTGCCATTGGTAGAATATTTTACAAATCTTCGCGCGTCCGATGAGAAGATGTTTATCGTGACAAAGAATGCCTCGCCGCCGTGTAAATGATCAACAACTGCACCATAAAAATCACGCACTTCGGATACTTTGACAATTTGTTTAATATACTTTTTACATTGGACATAACTTTGGACGCCGTTTTTGTATAATACAATGTCGATGCCACCGTCGCGTTTATACGGAGTGGTTGCAGCCGAATAGCCAAAATGCTCAAATAATTGAGCGATGTATTTTTCGAAATCATACGGCGACATGGAGCGAATTTTGGTGAGCAGTTCATGGTCGCTGAGTGGTGTGGCTGTATTAGACCTATCCTCGGTAATGGGCTGCTTGTTCGTTGATTGTGCCCCTTCCGAAGCGGACATTTGGGTTGACTGGATGTCTACTGCGGGCGATACTTCCCGGCGTAATTCCTCTAGCTCACGAGAGGCTGTGAGATATAATTTTCTATAATGAAAAATCACAAGAGGGCTGGCGATAATCCATGTAATTGAACAAAAGATGACTACAGTGTCCACCGTATAGCTGTCCATGGGGTGATTATAGCATAAAACTGTTGCCGCTGTGGTATAATAAACAGATATGAAACAGAGGACTTTTGCAATTGATACACCAACAAAAGTTGGGGAAATGATTACCGTGGCGGGCTGGGTGCATTCTCGGCGTGATCACGGCGGGCTGATTTTTATTGACCTGCGCGACCATACTGGGCTGGTGCAGCTGGTGATTAATCCTGAGCAGGCGGAAGCGTTTCGTTTGGCGGAGAGCCTGCGCGATGAGTTTGTGATTCGTGCCAGCGGTGTGGTGACGGAGCGCGGCGAAGGCCTGAAGAACCCAAATATTGCCAGTGGTAATGTGGAAATTGTGGTGGAAAATTTGGAAATTTTGAACCGTGCTGAAACCTTGCCAATCCAACCATTTGCCGAGGAAAATCAGGCGGGCGAAGACTTACGTTTCAAGTATCGTTATCTCGACCTGCGTCGCCCGAAGATGCAGGAGATGTTGAAAAAACGCGCTGAGATGTACCGACGGATGCATCAGTATATGGATACTCGGGACTTCATCGAGATTCAGACGCCGATTTTGGCAAATTCTAGCCCCGAGGGCGCGCGTGATTTTCTGATCCCCAGCCGGTTGCAGGAAAATAAGTTCTATGCTCTGCCGCAAGCGCCGCAGCAGTTCAAGCAGCTGTTGATGGTTGGCGGCG
>CAUVPC010000016.1:0-12633 GCA_963553655.1 uncultured Candidatus Saccharibacteria bacterium | reverse complement strand
AAAATGAAGGCTACTTTGGTGATGGTGTGGCAACGTTAGTGCTGGTCAATGGTCATCGTCCGGGCGCTGGCAAAACTGATACAATACGCGTTTTGACATTGGAGTAAATGATTAGTATATAGGATATCAAAGGGTGGGCAAACGATTTTTCAAACAGACGATTCATGACGTTGACTTGCGCCGTAAAACAGTGTTGGTGCGCGTTGACTATAATGTGCCATTGCTTGAAAATGGCGAGATTTCTGATGATTTACGAATTCGTGCCAGTTTGCCCACTTTGAAATATCTGTTGTCGCAGCATTGCAAGATTGTGCTGATCAGTCATTTGGGTCGTCCGCAAGGTCGAGACGAAAAATACAGTCTAGCGCCAGTTGCAGTGCGCTTGTCAGAATTGCTGCAGTATCCAGTGAAATTTGTTGATGATTGTGTGGGCGACAAGGTTCGTCAAACAGTGCGGCGATCTTCTGGGGCAATTATTTTGTTAGAAAATTTGCGGTTTTATCCTGAAGAAGAAGCCGACGACACCCAGTTCGCGCGCTCAATTGCTCGGGCTAGCCAGGCTGATTATTTTGTGCAAGACGGCTTTGCTGTGGTTCACCGAAAACACGCCAGTACACATGAAATTACCATGTATGTGCCTGGGCTAGCGGGTGATTTAGTTTGTGCTGAATATAACGCCATCACTCGCGCTATGCTTAAGCCTAAACGGCCGCTAGTTGCCATCGTCGGCGGTGCCAAGGTGTCTGACAAAATTGGCATGATTCATGAGTTTATCAACAAGGCTGACCAGATCTTGATCGGCGGTGCCATGGCAAATACCTTTTTGGAATACAAAGGATTGAGCCTGGGCAAGAGCCGCGTTGAGTCAGGTCAGCACGATGTCATCCATCAGATTTATCAAGCGGTGGAGCAAAAAGTTGGTCGTGAACATGTGGATGAATTTCTGTTGTTGCCAACCGATGTTGCGGTGGCTGAACATCCTGATAGTCAAGAGCGGCGTGAAGTTAGCGTGACGCATGTTGGCGCCACTGACATGGCGCTCGACATAGGTATGCAAACCATTGAACGCTATACTGCAGTGCTAGCACACGCGGGAACGATCATCTGGAATGGCCCAGTTGGCTTAGCTGAGAAATCGACTTTTGCCATTGGCTCTGCTCGTCTCAGTTTAGCGATTGCCCAAAACAAGCAGGCGATTTCAGTAGTCGGTGGCGGTGATACGGCTGATTTTGTACTGAAATGGGATGGTCATGACGGCGCAGCGTTTAGTCATGTTTCCACGGGCGGTGGGGCTAGTTTGGCGCTAATGGCTGGAAAAAAACTGCCAGGAATCGAGAGTTTACTAGACGCATATGGGCTTGGAGTGGTACACTAAAAAGCATAAGGGGAATATATGGGCAAAAAGTTAATCGTTGGCAACTGGAAAATGCACCTAGCTATGCAAGAAGCAAGTCTTTATCTGCATAAGTTGATGAAGATGATTTCGTCGCATCGTGATGTAGAAACGGTAGTCGCGCCAACGATTTTGACGCTTCAGAGCCTGAGTCTACAAGTAAATCGCCGACTCATCAAACTGGCGGCTCAGAATTGTTACTGGCGTGACTATGGTAATTATACTGGCGAAGTGCCAGCGGCTCATCTGCGCGGGCTGGTTGATTATGTCATTGTTGGACATTCGGAACGGCGCTATGTTTTCCAGGAGCGTGACCGCGATATCAGACTGAAGGTCCAAGCCGCGCTGCGTAATCATTTGCAACCAATTTTGTGTATTGGCGAAACGCTGCAAGAAAAAACTCTTGGTGAAACGGCTGATGCACTTCACGATCAGCTACTGAGCGGCTTGGCAAATGTGACGGCTGATGAGTTTGACCGTATTGTGATTGCGTATGAGCCAGTTTGGGCAATTGGTACTGGAGAAAGCGCCAACCCAGCTGATGTGCGACGAGCCATTAAAACCATTCGTCGCCAGATACAACAATTGTTTGGCAAAAAAGCTTCAACTGAGGTGAGAATCTTGTATGGCGGCAGTATAACAGTTGAAAAGGCAAGTGACTATTTGCGTATTGATGGAATCGATGGTTTGTTGATTGGTGGTGCTAGTTTGGACGCCTATCAATTTATCGATATTATAGAAAAAGCACATAACAGCAATCGGGAGGGGAAATGACAGATATTGACTTTGAGGAACTGGACAGGGCGGTGAATTCACTGATGAATCAGCGCCAGCAGGACAGCGACCGTGCTTCAGATAGTCCAGTGACTGATGACAAAAAGACCGAAACAGCTTCCGTGGCTGATGATAAAAAACCTGAGACGACTTCTGTGTCTGAGACTCAGACAATTACTCCTGCTCCTGTGGCTGAGGTTGAGAAAACTGAGATTAAGCCTATATCAGAGAGCAATGAGCCTAAGGAGTCAACGCCAGCTGAAGAACCGACGGCGCCAGTGTCAACATCTGGTCATGTTTTCATTGCGCCTGAGGCAAAGCCTGAGGTCACACCTGAACCAGAAGCTACTCACAGTCCTGAAGCTACCGGCACTCAGTCAGAGTCTGTCATAGAAGAGCCAGCTCAGTCGGAGCCATCAGAGGCAGCTGCGGCAGATCAGGCTACTGATAAAACCCCAGCGCCCGAGGCTGAAGATAAGGCAGAAAAAAAGTCAGTGTTTGCCCCACCGGTTACTCCACGGCACACTGGTCGCGTCATGGACGTGGTAGCGCCATCGTCAATGGGTGCGGCTACCATGACTGCGCGTCCAGCGTCAGCGGTAACGCGTACCAATACGGTAGTGGCTGATCCAATGGTAAATCCAGTACGGGCACCACGCATGGATGCGTCTGACGGTCACGAGTCAGCGTCAAGTAACACGCCAGCTGAGATGGCAGCGCCGGCCTTAGATACCACAGAGTTGGCAAATGCTATTTCTCAGTCATTGTCATCAACCGACCAGTCGGCAGATACATCAAGCTTTGGCGAAACAGCGGCAGAACAGCCAGCCTCGTCATCGTTGGCTTCACCGTTTTTGAGCAATGCGAGCGCAACCATAGAAAAGCGTCCATTGGGCTCATATGGCGCCGGTAATACTTCTAATGAGAATGGCGAAGTCTCCATGGCTAGCCCAGACTTGATGGGTACTGAAGCGACGGATGATGCGCGTCCAGCGCCAGAGAAAAATGACCTTGGTAGTAAGCCACGGCTGAGCCTTGAGCCAAGCTCAGAGGTAGCAGCTGAAGAGTCAGTTGGCATGAATTCTGACCTCGACCGAGAGCTCATGGCTTTGGAAATGGGGATTGAGGGTGAATTGGCCGATGGTAAAAGTGAAGCTCCTGAAGAAGAGCAAACGCCAGAGGTGGCCGCTACGGTTGCTGAACTAGACTCACTGACTAATGAATCAAATGCTGCTCAGGCGGACGCCCCTGAAGAGAGTGCCGTGGGACATGAACAGCCTGCGGCGGAAGTAGAAAGCGAGAGTACTCCTCAGTCGGCGCCATCGTTTGAGCAGCAAGCAGCAGTCTCAGCAATGAACTCAAATGAGCCAGCAGAGACATCGACACCAGAGCCAGCTCCAATGTTTGAAGCGGCTGCAGCTCAACCGCAACCTGTCGAAGAGAAGAAACCATCTGGAGTGATGAGCTTTATCATTATTTTGATTTTGCTACTGTTGGGTGCTGGTGGCGGAGCTGCCGCATATTACTTCTTGCTGGTACAATAGTAGCATGGACATATTGACAGAACTGAATCCAGAGCAACTCCGGGCGGTTAAGCATGAATCTGGACCATTGTTGATTTTGGCTGGTGCTGGTAGTGGCAAAACGAAGACGCTGACGTACCGAATAGCCTACTTGGTGTCACAGAAGAATATTTGGCCAAGTCATATTTTGGCAGTGACGTTTACAAACAAGGCTGCCAAAGAAATGAGGCAGCGACTAGCGGTGTTACTGCACGAAAATCCAGACGATCGTCGGTTTATGCCGTGGATGGGGACATTTCACAGCATCTGTGTACGCATATTGCGCATGGATGGAATGGCGTTGGGCTTGGATAAACGATTTGTGATTTATGATACAGACGACCAATTGAGCTTGATCAAGCAAATCATGAAGGCGCAAGGTCTGACTGACCGTGACATTAAGCCGCGTTCGGTGTTGTCTGCCATCTCTCATGCAAAAAATGACATGATAGATCCGGAGGCTTATGTGGCGTCAGCGTCGAGCCCCGTCCAGCAGCGAATTGGCGCACTGTTCCAGGCATACGAGAAGGCACTTCGTCAGGCGGCAGCGCTTGATTTTGATGATTTATTGCTGAAAGTTGTCGAACTGTTTAAGATGCATCCTGACATTCGTCAAAAATGGCAGCAGCAATTTCAGCATATTCTGATTGACGAATATCAAGATACGAACACGGTACAATACACACTGATTAAATTACTGGTCGGGCCAGAGCGCAATCTGTCAGTGGTTGGCGACGACGCGCAGTCAATCTATAGTTTTCGTGGCGCTGACTATACCAATATCCTCAATTTTGAACGAGATTTTCCTGGAGCGGTGGTCATCAAGTTGGAGCAAAATTACCGCTCGACTGGCTCAATTTTGAATTTGGCGAACAACCTCATCCAGCACAATGTCAATCGGACTGACAAAAATCTTTGGACAAATAGCGGTGATGGCGCTGAGCCCCAGCTATGGCAGCTCTATTCTGAGGCTGAGGAGGCTCAGGTGATCGCCAATGAGATACGGCGTCAGCTGAGTGTTGGGCGCTCACCGGATGACGTCGCTGTGTTGTATCGGACCAATGCCCAAAGTTACGCAATTGAACGTGCGCTGCGCCAAAACTATTTGCCGTACAAAATTGTGGGCGGATTGCGATTTTTGGACCGAGCGGTTGTCAAAGATGTCTTGGCGTATTTGCGGCTGCTATATCAGCCGAGCGACAGGATGAGTTTTTCACGAATTGTTAATGTGCCGAAACGAGGTATTGGCGCGGTGAGTGTGGCTAAATTTTTGGCTTGGAATGATGAACAAGGGACGACTGTCATTGACGGACTGTTGGCGGTCAACAAGGCAAATGGGCTAACGCCGCGTGCCAAGCATTCGCTGCACGAGCTGGGCGTACTACTCGGTGATTTGCAAAAATCAATTGATGAAGCGCCAGCCGACGTGATTGAAAAAATTATTGATCAAACAGGGTATGGCATGTTCATCAATGATGGTAGTGTGCAATCAGAAGAAAAAATGGAAAACCTGGGCGTCCTGGTGGCTGAAGCCAAAGCGTATGTTGATGTACCGACGTTTTTGGAAGAGATGGCGTTGATGTCCGCTAGTGATGATCAAGCGAACGAGCAAATCACCCTGATGACGCTGCACGCCGCAAAAGGTTTGGAATTTCCAGTAGTGTTTCTAACTGGTTTGGAGGAAGGGATATTACCACACTCCCGCGTGTTTGATGGCGGCAAAGCTGAGGACGTCGAAGAGGAGCGGCGGCTTTGCTATGTCGGTATCACGCGTGCTCGCCAGGAATTATTTATCACTTGTGCCAGTTCCAGGACGCAATTTGGACAAATAGCCTACAACCTGCCGTCACGCTTTTTGGATGAGATGGGAATTTTGAGCGGCGGTTTGGACAAGCCTGCTTCGTCGAGCTTTGTTCCCGAACCTGAATTTTACAGTGATGAAATCGGTCTGGATGTTGGCGACAGGGTGCGCAGTCCACAATTTGGTGTTGGTGAGATCATGGAAGTAGACGGTTTGGCGGTAGTAGTGGCCTTTGAAAATGGCAAAACCAAAAAGCTAAATGTTGAGTTTGCTCGATTAGAAAAGTGCTAGTCGGTTGCCAATATGAGCGAGTTCTGCTATAATGAATAGAGCGTTTTTCGCTATGAGTATGAGATTTGGACTGAAAATTCACCACAATACAGCTCGAATGATGATAGTCGTAGCGATTGCTGTCTTTGGAATTGCGAGCGTAAAGCTTGTGGACAATGCTCTAGCTCGGGACCAGGTCCAAGAGTCACATACGGCTGCTCCGAATGGTGAAAAGGTAGTAACGATTCATGATCGCGGTCAAGAACGATCAATTGTCACTACTGTCGGAACAGTCAAAGAAGCCTTGAAAGCGGCCGATATTTCGGTTGATGAAAAGCATGATGTCGTTGAACCGAGCCTTGACACGCAGCTGGTGTCTACAAAGTATAATGTCAATGTCTATCGTGCGCGGCCAGTAACAGTGGCGGACGGCACGCATCGAGTTCGTGTAGTGACCGCCCAACAGACAACACCGTTGATAGCACAAGCTGCAGGTGTGACTGTTTATCCTGAAGATAAGACAACCATTGAGCCGCCAAGCGATTTTTTGCTAGACGGCGCTGATGTTATTTTGAAAATTCACCGAGCTACACCATTACAACTGACGCTTTATGGCAAAACCACTGAGGTCAGGACGATGGCTCATACGGTCGGAGAATTGTTGCGTGAGAAAAACATAACGCTCGGTAAAGATGACGGCATGTCTGTTCCTGAATCAACACCTATCACTGCTGGTATGCACTTCAGTGTCTGGCGTAATGGTAAGCAGACGGTTACTGTTGAAGAAGAGATTGCCGCCCCTGTTGAGCAGGTCAAAGATGCCAACCGAGAGACTGGCTTCAAACAGGTCAAAGAAGCTGGCGCACCGGGTAAAAAGAACGTTACCTATGAAATTGAGATGCAAGATGGCAAGGAGGTGAGCCGTCGGGAGATTGCTAGTCAAGTAACAAAACAGCCTAAAAAACAAGTTGAAATTATCGGGATAAAGAATGCGGTGATGCCATATACTGGTGGTGGTAATAAGGATCAGTGGTTGTCTTCGTCGAATATTCCACGTGATCAGTGGGGCTATACTGAGTGGCTGGTGCAAAAAGAGAGTGGCTGGAATCCAAACGCTCGCAACCGGAGTGGTGCCTGTGGTCTCGCGCAAGCATTACCATGTAGTAAAGTGCCAGGAAATCCGCTTAACCCGATCGATTCGCTGAATTGGATGCACGGTTACGTGATGAAGCAATATGGCTCATGGGAGAAGGCAGTGGCACACAGTAAAGCAAGAGGGTGGTACTAGTAATTAGTAGACAAATATGATGTAATAGATCTGTTAATTAGGTACTGAGTGGAATGATGAAGCGGTATTGGTTTTTACTAAAAACTCCAAAAGTAGCAGTGACGATAACAGGGCTGATGGCTGCAGTGGCATTAACTGTCTTTTTGGCGGTATCGTCAGTCCAGAGAAGACTCACTCAAAATACCGAAAGAGAATCAGTTCACGAATATACCGTCATCACCGAAGAGCCGGTCCAGTTTGAGGTACAATCAGCAAAAAGTTACGCACACGCCGTTGGTTTTAAACAGGTGCAACAGGCGGGTGCTGTTGGCTCTAAACAAGTAACACACAGCGTGAAAGTGAAGGGTGATGGCACAGAAATTGCAAAAAATAAAGTTGCTGAACAAATTACCAATCAGCCCGTGGCACAGATAGAGATTGTTGGTGCCAGGTTGCCTAATGCTTTAACTAAAGCCAAAAGTACCCAGCAGTTTACCGACTCACGGGGCATATCACACCGCGAAACCTACTATGACCTGCCGATGAATGTCGTCATCAATGCCTGCGGCGGCGGTGGTTATACCGTGCGGGCAGACGGCGCTAAAGTGGACAAGGATGGCTACATTTTGGTGGCGGCAAATTATGGTAATTATCCGCGCTGCTCGGTAGTGGAAACCAGCATGGGTCCTGGCAAGGTGTATGATACCGGCGGCTTTGCCGTGCGTCATCCGCACGGGTTTGACCTGGCGACTGACTGGACGAACGGGGACGGACGTTAGATGGCGTCAGCGCGTGGGCCGAAAAAAGAATTAGGCCAGCACTGGCTGCGCGACCCAGAGGTTTTGGCAGAGATTGCTGAGGCGGCGGAGCTGAGCAAAGATGATGTGGTTTTGGAGATTGGGCCAGGACTTGGCACGTTGACCAGCCGGTTGTTGGCGCGAGCCGGGCGCGTGGTGGCAGTAGAATTTGACGCGGATTTGGCGCGCAAGTTACCAGGACAATTTCCTGGTAAAAACCTGGAAGTTATCAACGAAGATATTTTGCAGTTTAATTTGAATCAGCTGCCGAAGGGCTATAAAGTAGTTGCCAATGTGCCATACTACATCACGAGCAAAATTGTTGAAAAGTTGATGACAGCGGAAAATAAGCCGAGCTTGGCGGTGCTGTTGGTACAGAAAGAGGTCGCCCAGCGCATCGCGGCGGAGCCTGGCGAAATGAGCATTTTAGCGGTCAGCGCGCAACTGTTTGCCGAGGCAGAACTCGATATTGAAGTACCGCGGCAGTTTTTCACGCCACCGCCGAAAGTTGATTCGCAGGTGGTGGTATTGAGGACTCGCACCAAACCACTAGTCGCCCCTGAATACCACAAAGATTTTTTCCGTGTTGTCAAAGCTGGTTTTTCGGCTAAGCGTAAAAAACTGCGCTCCAGCTTGAGTGGCGGACTGGGCATCAGTAAAGCTAGCGCCGAACAGCTGCTAAAAAAGGCTGACATTTCTCCTGCTGCTCGTGCCGAAGATTTGGTGATTGCAGATTGGCAGCGGTTGCTCAAAGAATGGCGGGCGCGATGATTGCGGCAGATCAGCCGACATGCTTTCCGTCTGATGTGTTAGTTGCGGTTTCGTCGAAAGACGACGGCACCATGCTTGATCGTATTCGTGGTCGTCACATAGCCGACGTACTGGAGAATCGGCGGTGGTTTTGCGATCAAATTGGTATTAATTACGACGACGTTGTCTATCACGTGATTACATATGACCAAGGACAAACGTTTGATACCATCGCTGACGTTACTGAAGTTGATACGGTCAAGTACAACAACGAGGGGATTTTTGCTGATGCGCTCTATACCGAAGCGGCTGGTGTCGGTTTATTTTTGCCAGTGGCGGACTGTATCGCTACAGTCATTTATGACCCAAAGCGTCGGGCGCTGATGCTGGCGCATTTGGGTCGGCATTCGACGGTTGCGCGGCTGATGACAAGGGCGATTCGGTATTTTGTCGAGCGTGGTAGCCAGGCAAAAGAGTTACGAATTTGGATGTCGCCAAGTATCACGCAGAAAAATTATCGTATGGATTATTTTGATCATGCAAATGATATGAATTGGCACAATTTCTGCCATCAAACCGCTGACGGAATTTACCTGGACATGCAAAGATTCAACCGTTCGCTGGCTATTCAGGCGGGCGTTCCTGCTGACAATATTTTTATCTCGCCAATCGACACGGCGGACAATCCAAATTATTTTTCGCACTCATCGGGTGATGTTGGTGGTAGATTTGCTGTAGTTGTGTGTATGAAAAGCGACTCAGGGGTTTTAAACTGAGTCGCTTTTGTGATTAAAGGTTAATTAATCAATCAGATTTTCGTGCTTTAAATCCTTAACGGCGTTGGTAGCTTCTTCTTTAGTGAACCCCCATCCGTCGACAAGAGATTTTATTAAATTACTTCTGCTCCATTTTATATTTTTTAGAGTATTTATAGCACGCAGCTTTGCCCGCTCGGTGTAATTAATATTATATTCTTCTAATACTTCTCGGATGTATGATTCTGACCCCTCCATCTCTTGAGTGCGGGCTATGCTGATTATTATGGATTTTTTTGAAAGCATACCGTTATAATCACTGCTTGTGGTGTAATTTTGCTCAATAAGATTACGTAGGTTGATCTTGAAGTCATAATTCAGACGCTGTAAACCTTCTTCTGCCTCTTCCTTGGTGAATTTATGGATCTCTTGCAGGAGTCTTAGGATGGAATTTCTTGAGATGGTGGGTTTCTGTCCTGATAGATAACTACTGGCTGTTAGTTGAGCGTTATGTGCAAAGTCAATCTTTACTGCACTAAATGCATTTTTAGTCTCTTCTTTAGTGAATCCTTGCAAGGTGAGGAGATTTTCATAATTTACTTTTGATGTATGATTGTAGGAATCTAGAGCTTTTAGGGCCTTTATAGCCTGCATTTGGAACATCCCAGCAACGTCGATTTCATGGTTTAGCTCATCAAGCGCTTTTTCAACCTCTTCCTTTGAGAATCTAAAATAACCCTTGGGTCCTGTATCGGTAAATCTTTCCATTAGTTCACTTCTGGAAACCCATGCGTGAGGGCTTTTGTTGCTATCGGCTGATGGCATGAAAAATTTTATTGCTCTTTTTGCGTTATTGATGGGATTGTAATTTGGATATATTATCTCTAGTAATTGGAGTGCTGCAGTGTAGTCTAGTTTGTAATCAGTTGAAATGTAGTGTGCAGCTCCAAACTTAGAGAATCTGGAATTATCTAGGTTTTGATATTTAGCTATCTCTGCTAATTCTCTTGAAAACCTCTTGTCCCATTTTCCGTCGCTTCCAACTACATAGTTGTCTGGTGTGACGGTATTCTTTAACATATCGCCATTTTTACCGACGTAGTAGTCGCCGACCCACTGGTCGTGCAGCATGTGACCTTTAGTGTCGAAGTAGTACCATTTGTCGCCAATCATTTTCCAGGTGTTTTCGGTCATGTGTCCGCTGGTATTAAAGTAGTACCAGTAGCCATTTATCTGCTCCCACTTGCTATGTGTGATGTATCCGCGTCCGTCAAAGTAGTACCACTTGCCGTCTATGCGCTGCCATTGATTTTTAGGGTAGCTGCCATCAGAGTTTTTATACCACCATCCAACTGAATTCTTTTGCCAGCTTCCTCCGCTGGCGCTTGCTGTTGCTGGTGCACAGACGCCAACTATAGCAACGCTAATAGCTGCCGCTATCATTAAGTTTTTAATAAGTTTATTCATTACTCCCCCTAAGCATTATTGTAGTTACCATTGTAGCATATTATTCAATATAGCCATCCAGTGGAGATACTCTGTTTAATTTGCTATAATTTATCTATGACTAAACAACATGCCTACATCACTACCGCTATTCCTTATGTCAACGGTTTGCCGCACATCGGGCACGCCATGGACTATATGCTAGCGGATGTATGGACGCGGTATCAGCGGCAGAATGGCCGCGAGGTGCGTTTCCAGACGGGCGTGGATGAGCATGGCAATAAAATTGCCGCCAAGGCTGCCAGCCAAAATCAGACACCGCAAGCCTATGTCGATCAAATGCATGGCAATTTCCAGAACATGATTGCTGAGTTGAATATTTCGGCGACGGATTTTATCCGCACGACTGACCCGCATCACGTTGGCGCGGTGCAATACATTTGGCGAAAACTTGCTGAGGCTGGTTATATTTACAAAAGTACGTATGAGGGCTGGTACTGCCAAGGTTGTGAGGCATTCGTTACTGACAAAGAAGCAGCTGAAAATAATGGCATTTGTCCCGACCACCAGTCGCCATACCAACGACTGAGTGAAGAAAATTATTATTTCAAAACCAGCGCATTCTCGGAGAACATCCGCCAGGCCATTGAGTCAAACAAGATGAAAATTGTGCCAGAATTCCGTAAAAAAGAGTTTTTGGAATTGATGAAAGATGGCCTGAAGGATGTGTCAATTTCGCGTCCGCGCAAGAACCTTAGTTGGGGTGTGCCGGTGCCGGGCGATGACACGCAGGTGATGTATGTCTGGCTGGATGCACTGAGTAATTACATCACGGTCATCGGCTATCCTGACCGTCCAGAGGAGTGGCAGAGTTTTTGGCCAGCAAATGTGCAGGTAATTGGCAAGGATATCCTTCGCTTCCACGCTGGGATTTGGCCGGCAATGTTGATGGCGCTGGATTTGCCGCTGCCAAAGGCGCTATTAGTTCATGGCTTTATCAACGTTGGCGGCGCCAAAATGAGTAAGAGCCTCGGCAACGGTGTCGGCCCAGCTGACATCATCCCGCATTACGGCGTTGAGGCCTTTCGCTATTATTTCCTGCGCCACGTGCCGACGCAAGATGATGGTGACTTTACCTGGGAGAAATTTGAAGCCGCGTACAACGGTGAGCTGGGCAATGATCTCGGTAATTTGGTGCAGCGCGTGGCTAAGATGGTGCAGTCGTACCAAGCAGGCGTTATCGGCGATGCGCCGCAAGCCGAACACGACATGGGCCCATACCGCCACTCCATGGAAAGCTTTGCTTTCAACCAAGCCATGGATGAGATTTGGCAAATTGTCCGCTCACTGAACCAGTACATCGAGCGCGTCCAGCCGTGGCAAGTTGCCAAAAAACGGGCCAAAGACCCAGAAGCTGAAGCACATTTGGGCGAGATTTTGGCGTATGCTTGTGGCACGTTGCTGCAAGTGTCTGATATGTTGCGACCATTCATGCCACAAACTGCTGAGAAGATTCACGACATGTTTGCTAGTGGTGTGGTGCCGTCACAGTTGACGCCACTATTTCCACGCAAATATCTCCACACGCCTGACCCACGCGCACCAAAAACAGACGTACAAGGCAGCAAGTGATGAACCAAGCAGAAGCGACTCAAGCGACGGATTTGCGTTTGATCGATTCGCATTGCCATGTGCACGACACTGAGTTTTTCACGGACAATCGCGAGGAGCTATATCGGCAGTCAATCGCAGCAGGCATCGGCATGATTTGTGTTGGCACTGACGAGCGCAGTAGTCGTCAAGCAGTAGAGTTTGCTG
>CAUVPC010000015.1:0-12911 GCA_963553655.1 uncultured Candidatus Saccharibacteria bacterium | reverse complement strand
CTTTGGCATTTGGAGCGCTAATGAAAAAGGTTACGCGAAAGGCAAAACGTGGTCAAAAATAACAATTCAGAAAAGTCGCTTGCAAAACAGGCTGCCGAGAAAGTCATTCGTGACAATGAAAATGGAGCTCGGCAGGCAATTTTAGAAGATTTGTTTTATGATTTTCACCGTTCTCGTCGCCAGGTCTACGGCATGAATTTTTGGCGTGGCATCTTTTTCGGCTTTGGTTCGGTGCTGGGCGCCACTCTTTCGGTGACTATTTTAGTTTGGGTATTGGGCCATCTGGTTGATGTTTTCCCGCCGCTGGCTGACTTTTTCAATACGCTGATCAACACCATGCAGAGTCGCCGCTAACGTGCTATACTAAAACTAATGACGACAGTGGGGAAGAATAACGGCGGTACGTCGGCGGTTTTGAAACCGTCTGATTACGTGCACCTGCACAATCACACCCACCACTCGCTTCTGGATGGGCTGACTAAAATTCCTGACATGGTCGCCCGAGTGAAGGAGCTCGGTATGGAAGCTTGTGCTATCACTGACCACGGTACGATGTCGGGCGTCATTGAGTTTTATAAAGCAGCCAAGAGTGCTGGCATTAAGCCAATCATCGGCATCGAGACTTACGTGGCGGCGCGGAGTCGTCACGACCGCGACCCAGCTAAGGACAAGGCACGCTATCACCTGACGCTGCTGGCTATGAACCACAAGGGCTATCAAAACCTGATGCAGCTCAGCACCATCGCTAACCTCGAAGGTGTCTACTATAAACCGCGCATTGACCATGAGCTGCTGGAACAATACAACGAAGGCATCATCTGTATGTCTGGCTGTATCGGTGGTGAGCTGGGTGAGAATTTGCGTAATGATGATTATGACAAAGCCAAAGAAATTGCTAGCTGGTACAAGTCAGTGTTTGGCGACCGGTATTATATGGAGCTCCAAGACCATGGCCACCCAGAAGCGCGTAGCCACTGGCCGGAGCAGAAAAAGGTCAATGATTACATTGAGCGCATCAGCGAGGAACTGGACATTCCCTGTGTGGTGACCAGCGACGGCCATTACCTCAATCACGAAGACCAAGAAGCGCATGAGATTTTGTTGTGCGTTGGTACTGGTGCGTATCTGAGTGATGAAAAGCGGATGAGCTTGAAAGATTTTGAACTGCACTTGACGACACCAGAAGACATCATTTCGCGGTGGCAAAAAACTAATCCGCAGGCAATTGCCAACACCAAAGCCATCGCTGACCGCTGCGATGTGGAGATCAAACTCGGCGATATTCTCATCCCGAAATTCCCAACGCCAAACGGTGAATCGGAAAAGGAATATCTGGATCATCTGGTGTACAGCGGCATGGCGGCACGGTACGCTGGCATGAAGTTGGAGGATGCAAAGAAACTGCCAAATGACCAACTGCGGTCTATGTTGTCTGATGATCAAATTGAGCGACTGGACATGGAATTTGGCGTGCTTGATAAAATGGGCTATAATGGCTATTTTCTGATTGTTCAGGATTTTATTAACTGGGGCAAATCTCAAGGAATTATTTTTGGGCCAGGGCGTGGTTCGGCAGCTGGTTCAATTATTGCCTATGCGCTGAATATCACTGACCTTGATCCACTACACTACGACCTGCTGTTTGAGCGATTTCTCAACCCCGACCGTATCTCCATGCCTGACATCGACATCGACATTCAAGACACCCGCCGCGGTGAAGTGATTGAATATTGCGCCAAGAAATATGGCTCAGAACGAGTGGCTAACATCTGTACCTTTGGTACCATGGCGGCGCGCGCTTCGGTGCGTGACGTGGCGCGGGTGCTGCAGGTACCATATGGCGAGTCTGACCGGCTGGCTAAGCTCATTCCGCCACCCGTTCAGGGCCGTCATGTACCCATCAAAAAGTCGCTCGAGGAAGACCCTGACCTTAAAAAAGAATACGAGACTAACCCGACTGCCAAAACGGTTTATGACTTTGCCTCGCGACTAGAGGGAACCATTCGCTCACACGGTGTGCACGCTGCTGGTGTGGTGATCGCACCAGATGACTTGGTGAAATATGTGCCGCTCGAGATGGCGCAAAAGGGCGTGGTAGCGACACAGTATCCCATGGGCCCGGTGGAGGAACTGGGACTGCTGAAGATGGACTTTTTGGGTCTGTCTAACTTATCCATCATCAACAATGCACTGCGTATTATTCGCAAAGTCTACAAAACGGACATTGATCTGTCGCATTTGCCGCTGGATGATGCGGAAACCTACAAATTATTCCAGCGCGGCGATACCACCGGTGTGTTCCAGTTGGAATCGGCTGGCATGAAGCGGTACCTGCGCGAGCTCAAACCAAGTGTTTTTGAGGACATCATCGCCATGGTGGCGTTGTACCGTCCGGGGCCGATGCAGTTTATCGACTCATTCATTAAGCGCAAACACGGCGAAGAAGAGATTACCTACTTGCATCCCGGTATGGAAAACTCGCTGAAGAATACCTACGGCATTTTGGTCTATCAGGAACAATTTATGCAGATTTCCAAAGAATGGTGTGGCTTTACTGGCGGACAGGCTGACACTCTGCGTAAGGCGGTGGGTAAAAAGAAAATTGACCTGATGAAAAAGGTCAAGCCGGAATTTGTCGAGGGCGCGGTCAAGGTCGGTGGCGCGACCAAGGAAATTGCTGAGCAGTTCTGGGATGCGCTGGAAGAATTTGCTAACTACTGTTTCAATAAGTCACACGCGGCGTGTTATGGCTTGATCGCCTATTGGACGGCGTACCTCAAGGCGCATTATCCTGACGCGTTCATGGCGGCGCTGATGACTAGCGATCAGGACGATACTGAACGCCTGGCCATCGAGATGACCGAATGTAAGCACATGGGCATCGAAGTGCTCAACCCAGATGTTAATGAATCATTCGTCGAATTTGCGGTAGTACCTGGTGAAAAGAAGATCCGTTTTGGTATGGCAGCGGTCAAAGGAGTTGGTGTCGGCGCGGTGGAAGAATTATTGCGTGCCCGTGAGAACGGCAAATTCACTAGCATTGAAGATTTTGCCAAACGCGTGTCCACCGGCAAGTTTAACCGCAAAGCTTGGGAATCGCTCATTAAGTGTGGCGCGTTTGATAGCTTTGGTGATCGCCACGACTTACTGTTTAACCTAGACACTATCACTGCCTTTGCTCAAAAAGTCCAAAAAGAAGCGGCCAGTGGACAGACCGATTTGTTTGGCATGTTGGGTGATGATGCAGCAGTGGCTCAGCCGACCATGCAATTGATGCCGTCGCCAAACAAAAACGAAAAGGAATATTTGACGTGGGAACGTGAATTGATGGGTCTGTACATCTCGGCACATCCTTTGGACGCTTACGCTACGTACTTGCTTGAGCAAACGCAGCCATTGACTCAGTTGGTACCAGAATATGATGGCCGACTCATGACAATTGGTGGCATCATCACGAACGTTCGCACTATCATCACCAAATCTGGCAGCAAAATGGCGTTCGTGGGCCTCGAGGACAAATTTGGCGAGGGCGAAGTCATCGTCTTTCCGAACTTGTATGAGCAAGTTGGTGCCAAGCTCGTCCAAGACGCTGTTATTCGGGTGACTGGTAAAAATTCAGCCCGCGACCGTGACGGTAATTTGGGGTCAGAAAGTAAGATGATTGCTGATGAAATTGAGGTTATTACCGACAGTGATATCACCAGCTATGAATCGACCGGTCGTAAAATGGACGCACCAAAAGTAAGCGCCCAGTATAAAAAGGAAAAGCGGGCAAATTTCCGTGCTCAAAAAACCAAGACCGTCGCTCCAGCTGCCGCCAAATCGTCAAATCCATCCAAACCAGCTACCCGGCCGGCAGCTCCAGAGACGCCACCTGCGCGCTTGTTTCTGCAAGTGAAAGATCCGAGTGATCACGACAAACTGATTTCCCTCAAAAAGATATGTTCAACATCACCAGGGATCACCGATGTTGTGTTGGTGCTTGGCGAGAATGACCACAAGTCCGCCATTCGCTTGCCGTTCAAAGTCGATCCAGCAGCTCAGTTACTTGAAGAGCTAAGGGCGTTGCTGGGCGAAGAATGTATCAAATTGACATAATCATCAGCGGCATATCATCTGGTATAGCGCCATGCCACAGGCGACACTGACATTGAACGATTCTTTAGTGCCAAACATTGGGATTTCTACTGTTGTGGCACAGCGCGCTAAATGCTCGGCTGATATGCCATCAACTTCTTCGCCTAGCAGCAACGCGAACGCTTCCGGCGCGGCAAAATCTGGTAGCGAAATACTATCTGGCGCCTGCTCCAGTGCAATGATTGGTAGGTTGCCAGTGTGCTCATTTTCTTCCAGCCACTCCTCCAGAGTCTCATAGCGCCTAAACGGAACCATTCGCTCAGCGCCTAGTGCTGTTTTGTGAATTTGCTTGGTTATTTTCTCAACAAGGTGTGGTAGCCGTGGGTCTGGTTGGTTGATGATGGCTAAATCTGGAAACGGGGTATAGCCACTGATGACAATTCGCTTTACTCCCAAACCTTCTGCAGTGCGAAAGATAGCGCCGACATTGTGCGTCGAACGAATATTGTGCAAAATAAGCGTAATTTCTGGTCGCATGAACTCATTATATCATTCGCTAAATCATAAGCACTTTGCTATAATGTTGGTGATGGATGAAGATTCTATTCAAGTACGTCGTCGCCAGCAAGACGAAGATGCTACCAGAAAACGAGCGTCAATCTTAGGCTTGCAATATTTAGATACGCGTAGTTTTGAGGCTGATTTGCCGCTGGAGCGAGACATTTTGACGATTGAGGAGATGTACAAAGGGCGCATCATCCCTCTAGCGCACAACGACACTGATTTGTCGTACCGCTTTGGTGTAACTTCGCAGACGCCTCAGTCGTTGATTGCTAAAATGACAAAGGAATACCGCGAAGTTGGTAAAGTTGTACACTTTTTCTTGATATCAGGCGCGGCTTTTCGTTCATTTATGCTGCGGTTCGATCCGCCAAAGAGTATCGTCTATGATGATATCGAAATTGCCAAAGAGGGCGACAGCGAGACACTGCAACAGGTGAGTCAAACACTGGCAACGGTCAGTTCAAATGACGTCTTTAACTACATCGTTGATCAAGCTGACAGGCTAGGCGCATCCGACATTCACATTGAAAATCAGCGCGAGTCAATTCGTATCCGTATGCGTGTTGATGGCGCACTGCACCCAGTGGCTGAGCTCAGTCGTGACCGCTATCGTGTCATCATGGCTACCTTAGCTTCCCGCGCAAATATTTCCACTGCTGCGACCGAACCGCAGTCTGGTCACATGCAGCAGGAGATCTATCGTGACGGCGCTTCGCACCTCTTGAACTTGCGTGTTGAGGCGGTCCCAACAGTGTACGGTCAAGATGTGGTGATGCGTTTGTTTAACTTTGATACTGCTATGTTGAATTTGGATTTGTTGAGTATCACTCCGGCTGAGCGCGCGCAAATTGATGAAGTTATTTCACACCCACGCGGTATGGTTTTGATGGTTGGTCCGACGGGTTCTGGTAAGTCAACCACGCTTTACAGTATCTTGAATGCTTTGAACACTACTGATCGTAAAATTATCACCCTGGAAGATCCAGTGGAAAATACCATCCCTGGTGTCACACAAATCCCCATCGATACGACAGTTGGTCAGGAATTTGCCGACGGTCTTCGTAGTGTGCTGCGTATGGACCCGGATGTGGTGATGGTTGGTGAGATTCGTGATAACGAAACTGCCCGCACTGCCATCCAGGCGTCAATCACCGGACACTTGGTCTTGAGTTCATTCCACGCCAATTCAACGGCGGCAGCGTTTAGTCGTATGATTGACATGATTGGGCAAAACCCCATCTTTAGTTCGGCGGTGCGGCTACTGATCGCTCAGCGATTGGTCAGGCGGCTGCATGACGAGAGCAAAGAGGAGTATGAGCCAGATGAGGCGACTCGCCGTTGGGTGAAAGAGACGCTAAAAGGGATTCCTGACACGGTTGATTGCCCAGATTTGGACACATTTAAGTTGTGGCGACCAGTGTCAACGCCAGAAGCGCCATTTGGTTATAAGGGTCGTATCCCCGTGATGGAACAGCTGATTGTGACTGAAGAAATTCAGAAGTTTTTGCGTGGAGACATTGTTGATATCCACGCCGAAGCTATTGAAGAAGTTGCTAAAAAGCAGGGGACTATTACGCTGCTGCAGGCTGGCGTACTGGCGGCACTTCGCGGCGAAACCACCATAGAAGAAGTGAACCGCGTCATTTAGGCGCGGCTCATATATTTTAGTGAAAGACTTATTACTGTATCACTGCAGCGACGGTTGACGGCACTCGCTCATCAAATGGTGAAGGAATGATCTCATCAGCAGTTGGGTTCTCGACCAGCCCAGCCAATGCTTCAGCAGCGGCCAGTTTGTGCTGGTCAGTGATTTTTTTCACGCCGTGATCGAGCGCTCCGCGGAAGATACCCGGAAAAGCCAAGGAATTATTCACTTGGTTTGGAAAATCACTGCGACCAGTGGCGACAACAGCGGCACCGGCTTGTCGAGCGACGTCCGGCATGATTTCTGGCACTGGGTTGGCCAGGGCAAAGATGATTGGATGCTCGGCCATTTTCTGCACCAATTCCGGCGTGAGTAGCCCAGCGCGCGACACGCCAATAAACACGTCCGCATCAGTGATGGCGTCTTCAATTGAGCCAGCTTGTGAAGCATCGACGTATTCTAGTAGCGCAGTTTTTTCAGCATTCAGATCCGTACGAGACGCGCCGACAATGCCGCGGCTGTCTACCGCCACAATGTTCCTTGCGCCGCATAGATGCAATAATTTAATGATGGCTGTGCCAGCTGCGCCCGCGCCAATGACCACAAATTTACAGTCCGCCAAATTTCGTCTGGTTAATTTTGCGGCATTGATTAGCCCCGCCAACACCACGACTGCCGTACCATGTTGGTCGTCGTGAAACACGGGGATATCCAGCTCAGCCTTCAGACGCTCTTCAATCTCAAAACACTTTGGCGCAGCGATGTCCTCCAGATTGATGGCGCCAAAACTCGGCGCAATTGCCTTAATTGTAGCGATAATTTCCTCTGGTTCGTGAACATCCAGCACAACTGGTACAGCGTCAACATTGGCAAAATGCTTGAACAGTAACGCCTTACCCTCCATGACTGGCATGGCGGCTTTTGGCCCCAAATCGCCCAAGCCCAAAATCGCTGAGCCGTCAGAAATCACGCCAACCAGGTTGTTCGTCCAAGTATATTTTGGCAAGTCTGCTGGGTTTTCGGCAATTGCTTGACTGACCGCACCAACGCCCGGGCTATAATATGAGCTTAATTTGTCGCGATCCAGCTCCTCTTGGTCGCGCAAGCTGGTAGTAATTTTACCCTTATATTTTTCGTGTAATTCAAGTGCTAATTTATTGTAATCCATATTACTATTGTACTCCATCTAGGGCTTTTTCTCCATTAAATACCTAGTCAGAGGGGGGTGTTTTTATATTGTCTTACAAATTAGCATAACCATTGCCATACTATTTGTATGAATAAGAAGTATATTGTTGTTATAAGTATTATAATCGCTGCTATTATTGTGGGTGTAGCAGGGACTATTTGGCTACTAAGACTGCAAACTCCAGCTAATGAATCAGCGGTACGGCAGGATAATTCACGACAATCTTCTAACCAATCTCAATCAGACGCCCAGAAAAAGCCAAAATCTCATCCGTCAACTGGTTCACAACAACCAGTCAATCCAAACGCTGGTCGCTATGCTGACTATACCGACGGCAATACCATGGAACATGCCTACCGAAAGACAATCCTATTTTTCCATGCTCCGTGGTGTGGTGATCGCCAGGCGTTTGATAAGGTTCTGCGCGAAGGCCCAATCCCAGCTGGTGTGCAGATTCTGAAGGTTGACTATGATAGCCGTCAGGATTTACGCCAAAAATATGGCGTGACCAAACAAAGCACCTTTGTCGAGCTAGACGATGATGACGATGATCACGACCATGACATCTGGGTTGGTTATGGTCAAGAGAAATCGATTAACGCCATTTTGAGGAATCTGTAGAATTAAGCAATTCGCGGTATCCATTATAACCGCTAGATCATCTTGTATAGTTTCATGTTCTATGCTAAAATACACTGAAGTTGTACAGAGTTAAATTATTCAAGCTTTGTTAGGTGTGGAGCCGCAGGGGTACAACTGCGTGGCCAGCCGAAGCAGGTTTGGAAGAATGGGAAATATCATGAGTTTTGAGTTAATCAACAAAGTCAACCAAGCACAGAAAAAGCAAGCAGTTGTTGACGCCCGCAGTGGTGACACTGTTCGTGTTTACCAGAAGATTAAAGAAGGCAATAAAGAGCGTATCCAGATGTTTGAAGGTGTGGTCATCCGCACTGACAACAAAGGCTCACACACCTCACGTATCACCGTTCGCAAAATCGCCTCAGGTGTCGGCGTGGAAAAATCATTCTTGCTACACAGCCCGCTGATCGAGAAGGTGGAAATCGTCCGCCGTGCCAAGGTTCGTCGCAAGTTCCTTAGCTTCTTGCGTAAGCGTTCTGGTAAATCAGCTCGCTTGACCGCTAAAAACTTTGACCGCGTGGCTGTCAATAACGTGCATGATGCTAAGGCTGAGGCAGAAGCTGAACGTCTAAAGGAAGAGGCTGCTAAGGAAGCTGCTGCCAAGCAGGCTGAAAAAGACGCCGCCCAGGCAGAGCTTGACGCCAAGGCTGCTGAAGTAGAAGCTCGCCACAAAGAAGCGTAATTGGTTTTGAGGCAAACAGACCGCCCTCTCTGGGGGCGGTTTTCTCATGGTATAATGCCAATATGTCAATCTTTCATTATATCTCTGTGTTCGTTCCCGTGACTTTGGCATGTGCAGTGCCATATGTGTTGCGCCGTCATGGCTTCGCTAACGAAACAAAATACCGCTGGTTGTTATACCTCGCTTGTGTACTATTCTTCATCTCGTGGTATTTGCCATCGCCGCTCATCGAGGGGCGAGACACTAGTTTTACCACACATTTTGTGGGTGGCGGACTGTTTACGGGGCTGTTATGGGTATATCTGGTATTGGCGATACACTGGCGGTCGCACTGGCTGGTGATGGCGTTTTCGCTGTTTGCTCTCGTGTCGGCATTGGGTTGTATCAATGAACTGGCGGAATTATATATGGTCAAAGTTGGTTTGGCACGTATCACGCTGGACGATACCAGTTGGGATATTTTGGCAAATACGCTGGGCACGACGGCGGTGTGGCTGGGCTGGGTGGGCTGGCGGTTTGTAAAAAGAAAATAGCCCGCCGAGAGGCTCAAACAGAACAGTTGATAGTCTGTGAGCCGTCTCGGCGGGCTGTGACAGGCTCTCTTTAACGAGGGCCTGGGTAGGAGGGCGGCCCGGCCGGTGTTAGTAGATCTAGTAAAAAGATCATACATAGCAGCAGGGAGTTTACAGCGACTAATAAGCATGTGAGTGCTGTTAAAGCACTCATGATCCACCCCATCACAACTAAACACCTCCTTCCTAGTTCGGTGTGTTTAGTACTCTTTTACTATACCATAAAATATATAATAATGCAATAAGTTAGACTGTCTACTTCCATGTTACTGATGTGAGTCGATATTTATCTAATTTGAGGACCTAGTACTCTGTGTAGGACGCAACCTTTTGTTATAATGATGAGTATGATTCTCGGCATTGACGAAGTTGGGCGTGGGCCATGGGCAGGGCCACTGGTAGTTGGTGTAGTGATTTTGGGCGGCGCGGAGATTGAGGGGCTAAACGACAGTAAAAAATTAACCAAAAAACGCCGCGAGGCTTTGGACGAGGTGATTCGTGAGCAGGCGGCTGTGTGGGCGCTGGGCTGGGTGAGCGCTGGGGAATTGGACGACGTTGGCATGAGTCAGGCCTTGCGGCTGGCGACGCGGCGAGCGGTCAAGCAAATTCAGTCGCAGTGCAAAGAGAAGAACTTGGCATTTGATGAAATCATCATTGACGGGACAGTGAATTTTCTGGCAGATACAGCACTGGAGCGATACGTGACGGTGATGGCGAAAGCTGACGGTTTGATCCCCAGTGTGTCGGCAGCATCGATTATCGCCAAAGTAGCGCGCGACCAGTTTATGGCTGAGCAAGACGTGGTCTATCCAGGATATGGCTTTGCGTCAAATGCTGGCTATGGCGTGGCCAAGCATCGTGCGGCAATTGAGCGGTTGGGTGTGACGCCACTACATCGGTTGAGTTTTGCGCCACTGCAAAAATACGCCGGCACTGAGGGGAATTCGCAACCATCGTCTAGTAGTCAAATTAAACATCAGCAGGGAAACACGACGCGTCAAATTGGCGATATGGGAGAGCAGGCCGCTGCGGACTGGCTGACAGCGGATGGGCATGAGATTATTGCTCGCAACTGGCGGACGCGGTACTGCGAAATTGATATTGTCAGCATGAAAGATGATGTGCTGTGGTTTACCGAGGTAAAATACCGCAAAAATGATGATTTTGGTGGCGGGCTGGGGGCGATTACCGCTAAAAAACAGCGACAAATACGCTTTGCTGCTGAGCTGTTCATGACACAGTCTCCGCAATATGAAGGATGTGACATGCGGTTACTGGCGGTCGCTGTCGAGGGCAACCCGCTGACAGTGCGAGAGCAGGTGGTGTTGGAGTAAAATAAACCAAAGAAAATAGCCCGCCGAGGGGCTCAAGCCGAGGTCTGTAACCTCGAGGCGAGCTATTCTCTAGGCGGGCGGTTAGCCCATGTGCTCTTGAATATCGGATATGTTTGATGCCAACTCGCTGTCAAGCGTCTGGAGCTCTTGCTCCAGACGCCTCCGGGGTTCGTCATCAAGCAGGTTGAGTGCTTTCTTAGCTATCTCACGATAGCTAACTACTAACCCGGCTACACACAGCAAGTTTAGTCGGACTCTCGAAATGGTTCGGTGGAGGCTCGAGAGAGCTTTTTCCTTCTCATTCACCCCCTGCAAGCGGCCGACTATGTAGCCACCAATGGTCGCCGTGCTGATGACAACAACAAGGAAAGCGCCCATGATTCCTCCTAAGAATCAAGACTCAAGCAAAAAGGGCAACTTCACGCCCTTTTTTGTGGAAACTTGAGCGAAAAGCTAATATATATATCACTAATAGAACAAAATGTCAAGAGATTTTGTCAAAAATGTGGCATAATATATCACAGTGTTGTTTGCAAAACAGCGAGCACGCCTGCCTTGTCTCGCTCAATCAACTCAACTCGGGCTGCGATTTCTGTGATGCCCAGCTCAATCGTCCTAGTCAGGGCTGGGATATTCAGCATCGGCTCAAAGAAGCGGCGGAAGTCAGCCAGTTCGTCGCTCGTTGTTAGCCCGATGGCAGCGTAGCGAATGAACTCATCGTAGCTTTTGTCGCCAGCAAAGGTTGTTTCGACCCACTGCCAATTATCCTTCAGCCAATCCCACGTGAGCTGGCAGCTTTCGTGAGAGCGGATGAGATAAACGAACCAACGGCTAGCGTCTTGTGGACGAATGACGTCGGGGCGCTTGATATTTGTAAGGATCTTTTGCGCGGTTTCAGGGTTTTTAGTGGCAGTAAGTCCCAGGGTGATGTCAGCCTGTAGATCGTTTGAGGGCGTCTGCTGGTAGGTCTGAAACAGGCTGTCAATCATCTCTGGCGTTTCAAAATGCCTTACAGTAGCACTGATGATTAGTGAACGGATTTCTGTTGGTAATTCTTCGAGGGATTGACCGTCAAACCGTCGCTTGGCTTCCGCCAGCACCGCCTGGTCTTCGCTATAGATCATCAAGCCCAGAGCGGTGACGCGCCGTTCGCGGTCGTCGTCGGACTCGCCAGGTATTTCGTCCCAGCCCAATTCGTCAAACGTAGCGCGGGCAAATTCGCCAGAAATTTGCTTCAAGCGGGCTTTGCCGTCGTCATCATCGTCAACAAATTTGCGTAGCTCCGCCAGTGCACCGGCCGCCATGTCAAAAACCTTTTCATTGGTTTCGTGTTTCAGCGACAGTGCCAGTGGCAGGAGTGAAGCTGAGTTTTCACGTCCAGCTCGAGCTAGCAATGTAGCGTCTTGGAGTAGGCAGATTTTGTCCAGCGTCGGCAGTTCGTGAATGTTGGCTAGTAGTTGCTCACGAGCAGCGGTATCGTATTTGGTCACGAAATGCCCGTTCAGTCCGCAGTTCAGCTGTAGCGGTTTTTCAATGCTGAATGTCTTTTCCCGCTCGGTCAAAATTTCGTCATCAAGTGGTTGGTTGGCGAACAATGGAATTGGCCACAAGGCGCCGGATGGCTGATGGTCGCCGATGAAAAAACGTTCTTGGCGGAGGGTGGCGGTAGATTGCTCGGCCGAATTGTTCTGCTCGACTTGTACGATCGGCAAACCTGGCTGTGAAATCCAAGTGCTCATCAGGTTAATAATCGGCTGGCCGCTGGCAGTTTCTAGCTCTCGCCACAAATCATCGCCAACAGTGTTTTGGTAAGCAAATTTTTCAAAATATGCCTTCAAACCAGCTCGAAACGCCTGCTCACCGATTAACCGCCGCACCATCACCAGCAGACGCCCACCTTTAGCGTAGACAATCGACGGGTCAAACAGCGTGCTAATTTCGTCCGGGTGATTGACATCGGCCTGCACTGGCTGCACGCCGTCCAAGCTGTCGCGCCGCAGCGCTGCGGTGACCTCACCCGTCGCAAAATCTTCCCACATCCGCCACTCGGGATGTAGTGCGTCGACCGCCACATATTCCATCATGTTAGCGAAACTTTCGTTCAGCCACAAATCGTTCCACCACTGCATGGTCACCAAATTGCCAAACCATTGATGGCTGAGTTCGTGGGCGATGACGGTGGCGATGAAGCGCTTGGACGATTCTGGCG
>CAUVPC010000014.1:0-13611 GCA_963553655.1 uncultured Candidatus Saccharibacteria bacterium | reverse complement strand
TTTGCTGCTTGTTCGTGGAATGATCCAGCTTGTCCTTGAATAGCGATACGCATGAACTCTATTGTAGCATGGCCCGGCGGGGCGTATCACTGGACTTTTACATCAGATTACCGTATAATACGAGGGAATAATAACCTAAGGTTATGTGAGATAGCATAACCATCCGTGAAGGATTCCGAAGGAGGAAACATGAACGAATACGAACTGACCGTTCTTATTCATCCAGATTTGGAAGCAAATTTGGACGCGGCGCTGGACAAGGTTCGAGCGTTAATTAAAGACAATGGTGGTGAAATCACCAAAGAAGACAACTGGGGTAAGAAAAAACTGGCTTACCAAATTCGCCGCGAAGATTTCGCAGTGTATGTGTACTTTGAGGCAACATTGCCATCAGACGCACCACGCAAGATTTCAAGCACATTGAACATCACTGACGAAGTACTGCGCTACTTATTGGTAAAGACTGATGAAAAGACTCGTCAGGCATTGGCAGAGCAGCGCGAGCGATCTGAGAAGATGGCTGCTGAAGCCGCTGAAGCTGACGCATAATTATCGCAAACGATATCGATAATAAACCTATAACAAGGAGGGTAACACTATGGCACGAAGTATCAATCAAGTCATTTTGATGGGAAGATTGACCCGTGATCCCGAGCAGCGCACGACAACGTCAGGAAGGACGGTTGTGAGCTTTTCTATCGCGGTGGATCGCCAAACACAAGATGATCAAGCTGATTTCTTTGATGTAACTGCATGGGAAAAGCTCGGTGAGTTGGTTATGCAGTACCTATCAAAAGGCCGACGCGTATTGGTACAAGGACGCCTTCGCCAAGACAGCTGGGAAGACAAAGAAACTGGCAAGCGACGTTCACGAATTGAAGTGGTTGCCTCTGACGTGACCTTCCTGGATGGGCCAAGTGGCGACACCGGTGGCTCAACGGCAAATATATCAACGAAAGAAGAAGTAGTAACGGAAATTGACGATAAGCCAATTGATTTATCAGAAATTCCGTTCTAACAAGGAGTAGAAAATGGCTAAACGACAAAAAAAGGATACACCAAGTGTATTTGACTACCGAGATGTAAAGACCCTGCAGCGATACACCAACGTGTATGGTCAAATTGAATCAATTGCAAAAACTGGTTTGACTGAGAAACAGCAGCGAAGCCTGGCGGTTGCTATCAAACGTGCCCGCCACTTGGCATTGTTGCCATTCGTGACACATGGCTAATTTGGAACATTTTTCGGCGCACCAAAGGATGTGGCGCGCCGGCCAACAGTTCTAAAGATGAAATAAAGGAGCAAGGATGTACCAGCCAACAGATTTAAAAAAAGGAACGATTTGCCAAATAGACGGTAAGCCATATCGCGTGGTTGAATATGGACAGAAGGTGATGGGCCGCGGCGGATCGATTGTTAATGTGAAATTGAAAAACTTGATTGACGGCAGTGTTATCCCGAAAACCTTCAAGGGGCAAGAGAAGATTGAGTCAGCTGAAGTGACCAATAAAACTGTTCAATATCTGTACCGCGATGGTGAGACGTTCTACTTTATGGACCCTGAAAGCTTTGAGCAATTTGAATTAGGCGCAGCAATCGTCGACTCAGCGGCTGACTTTTTGAAGGAAGGTGACTCATTGAGCTTGCAGTTTTTTGATGGGAGAGTCATCAATGTAGAGCTACCAAAAAACCTCTACCTAGAAGTGACATATACCGAAGATGTCGTGAAGGGTGATACGACATCGAGCGTATTGAAAGATGCGACATTGGAAACTGGATTAGTGATCAAGGTGCCAGCATTTATCAAACAGGGGGATATTGTTAATGTCGACACAACGACTGGTGAATATAGGGAAAGAAAAAAGTAGAGAACTGAGAAAATACCTCGCGCTACGAGTGAAGATTATACGTCTTCGAGTGCGTCGTTTTTGCAAGAGATGTCATCAAGACTCATCGTTGAGATGGGTCTTTTATGGTGGCGTCGGTTTTTGTTTTATCTGTTTGTTGTCTGTTGTTGTTCAGGTGGGTTTTCCTGGAGATCGTTTGACCAGTAGGGTGTACATGATGGGACGGAGTGTTAGCTGGTGGACACGTACTGATATTGAAAAACTAGCGAAGGATAGTACTCCGCAGACACAGCTGCAATTTGTGACAAGAAATGGTAAACAAGCAGCCTCCGTAGACAATTTTGGTGGCACAGTGTGTAGTCGTTGCGTTGCCGACAAGGCGTTGGACTATCCATGGTGGCAGCGATTAATACCGTTTAGTTTATGGTGGCGTTCAGTTGAGGTCAACAATGCTGAAGTGAAATTTGATGAAAGTGCGTTGGAGGCGAAGATGGCTGAATATGGTGACAGCTTAACCTTGCCGCCAGAAAATGCACGAGTAGAGATTCAGAATGACAAGGTGGTGGTTGTAGCAGAGAAAGCTGGTCGTGAACTGCAAAGTGCCGAGGCGCGTCAGGCGATAGCTTCGACCCAGTATTCTTTGGGTGACAAGACTGAGGTACAAATGAAGGGTAAACGTTTGTCTGCTAAAGTGACGGAAAAACAGCTGCAAGAGCTACGCTCTCGTGTTGAAAAGATTTTGCAGCGAAATGTCACCGTGGAATTTGAAGGTAAGGCAGTCAAAGTTGACAAATCAACCATAGCAAAGCTTTTGTCTTTCATCGAAGATGGGCATAATATTCCGAAAATAGCGCTCAATCAGGCGAAACTAATGGAATTTTTGGAACAGTCATTTGGCAGATTAGTCAATAAACCAGCTGGTAAGACCGTTATTCATATGCATGACGGCACAGAGACGAAACGTGAGAATGGGGCACCAGGCCGGGGCATCGATGTTGCGCAAATGACGACAAAAGTACAAGAGGTGCTGCTTGTTACAGAGGAAAAAGATAGTAAAATTGCCTTACTTGCTAAACAGTTGCCGCCACAGCCAGTATATAAAGAAACTTTCTCCCATTCGGCACTGGGACTGCAGGCTTATGTCAATTCATTGGCGCGTGATCATGATATTCGCCTGACAGTCAGCCAAGTGTCTGGCGAAAACTGGAGTGCTCAGGTGCACGGCGGTGAGCCTAGTGTGTCGGCCAGTACCTACAAATTATATGTAGCTATGATTTTGATGGATAAAATTGACAATAACCAGTTGGCTATGAATGATAAAATCGGCGGGGCATCTGTGCAAGAATGTATAACGCGGATGATCGTGAACTCGGATAATGCGTGTCCAGAGGCAACTATAGCACAATATACCGCTAGCGGTATCACTGAATATTTGCGTGAGGGCAAAGGTTTTAAGGAGACGTCATTTAGGGGTTCCTACGTGATGACATCGACTAATGATTTAGCGAAGATTTTGAAGGGAATTGATGACGACACCTTAGTCAGAGGTAGCCACCGTGACTTCTTGTTGGGCTTGATGCAGCGACAGGTGTATCGCCAGGGTATACCGGCTGGTAGTGGCGGCACAGTGCAGGACAAGGTTGGTTTTTTGGAAGGCTACCTGAATGATGCGGCTATCGTGACTCATCCGAAAGGTAAATATGTTATGTCGATCATCACCAAGGGTCAGTCATGGGGTAAGATAGCTGAGATAACTCGTAAGCTTGAGGATATTATGTATGGCGGTTAAGGAGCGGCTTGACAAAGAGCTGGTTGCTCGAGGCCTGGTTGCTAGTAGATCGCAGGCTGAAAATTACATTCGCCTCGGTGATGTTGTGGTTGACGGAAAGGTGGTGCAAAAGCCAGGTTATATGGTGGGGGAGCAGTCCCTGATTACACTGTCGCCACGTGAACGATATGTAAGTCGTGCGGGATTGAAACTAGCGAGTGTCGCTTCAGTCTTGGGTGTTAGGTTTACTGACCGAATCGTGCTGGATGTTGGCAGTAGTACCGGCGGGTTTACTGATTATGCGCTGAAACATGGTGCCAAAAAAGTATATGCGGTTGATGTTGGGACGGATCAATTACATCCAGATTTGCGGCGTGACTCAAGGATAGAATTGCACGAAAAAACTGATATTCGGGGTTTTGTGCCAGACGAATCGCCAGATATTGTGCTGATCGACGTATCGTTCATCAGTTTACGGCAAATTTTACCGCATCTTGCGAGCATTTGTAAGGATACGACACTGATCATGGCCATGGTTAAGCCGCAGTTTGAGGCTACACGTCAGCAGTTGGGTAACAGTGGTGTCATCAAAAATGATACAATTCGGCGGCAGATTTTGCGTGATTTTGAGACTTGGTCGGCAAAGTTGTTTGTGACAGTGGACAAAGCTGATAGCGCCGTGGCTGGAGCTCGCGGTAATCGTGAGCGATTTTACGCACTAAAAGTGATCAAGTCGGCTAGACGTTAAATCTAAACTCAACGACATCATCAGGTTGCATGACATAGGTTTTGCCTTCAGTTCGTATTTTGCCGGCAGCGCGGGCGGCGGCTTCAGAGCCAGCGCTAATGAGGTCGTGATAGTCGACCACTTGAGCGGCGATGAAGCCTCTTTCGAAGTCAGTGTGAATAACGCCAGCAGCTTGTGGTGCCGTCCATCCTTTATGGATGGTCCAGGCGCGAACTTCCTTGGGTCCAGCAGTTAAGTAACTTTGAAGGCCAAGGGTATCGTAGGCGGCATGGATCAATTGCATGAGTCCGGTTTCCGTGACGCCGTAACTTTCCAACAGCTCGGCAGCTTCTGCGGGTGATAGCCCCTTCAGTTCTTCTTCCAGTTTGGCGCTTAAAAACAAAGCTTTAGCAGGTGCCACCAGAGAAGTGAGCTCTGATTGCAGGGCAGCATCTGTTAACCCTGACTCATCAACATTGAATGCATAAATAACTGGTTTGGCGGTCAGCAGGTGGAGATCTTGAATCAATTCTGTGTTCAAGTCGGCTATTGAAGATAGTGGTACACCAGACTGCAGTTGTTCTAGTAAATTTTGTAGATAGGCGACCTCTTCGCGAGCTGCCGGACGAGCTTTGGCCTCTTTTTGTAATCGCGGCAATCGATTTTCTATGGTTTGAATGTCTGCCAAGATTAGCTCGGTGTTGATGATGTCAATGTCAGCTTTGGGGTTGACTGGGGCTTCATCATGTCGCAAAATGGCATTATTTTCAAAGGCACGAACCACATGAACAATTGCGTCACATTGCCGGATGTTTGCTAAAAACTTATTGCCCAAGCCTTCACCTTTAGAGGCGCCCGCCACTAAACCAGCAATATCTACAAAGGTGACTGTAGCTGGTAAAATTTTCTCTGAACCATACAGCTTTGCTAAAACCTCCAATCGTTCGTCTGGCACCGGAACAATTCCCGTGTTCGGTTCGATTGTCGCAAAAGGGTAGTTCGCTGCTAAAATATCATTGTTCGTTAATGCATTGAACGTGGTTGACTTGCCAACATTGGGGAGTCCCACGATACCGATAGATAAACTCATGGGGTTATTATACCATCACTGATGGTTGCAAGGATAGTCTAGCTGTATTAGAATAAGCAGTATGAAGAAAGTGATTATATGGGGCATTATATCAGTAGTGGTCGTGGTGGCTATTATCGTCGCCGGCGTAAAGAGCGGGTTTCTCTACCTGGGTTTTAAACAACCGCAGCAAATAGTAAAGACACCGTATGTGATATGTGGCAAAGATATGATTGACCGGTATAATAAAATTCGTCAAGACACCGACTTGTCAGTTGATGAAGTAGCCAAGAAAAAACATGGCGAAGAGATGAAACAGTTTGCCGATGATGTGAAGGTAAAAAAGGATTATGACAAGGATCCAACCTGTGCGTTCATGGCCTTGGCGTATCCGTTCTACTATACCCGAGATGCAGCTGCGGCAAAAAGTGGCTATGAAGCCCTTGAAAAAGCAGTGAACAATTCTGGCGTATATGTAGACCATCGAGTTAATGATATTATTACCCTTGATGCCATAAAGAATATTGTGGGCTCACATGATAAGCAGGGTGATCAGAGGCGGGGAGACTAAATGAATCGGCGGTGGGCGTTTGCTTCATTGGTCTTGGTGGGCGCCATGGCCTCAGCGTTATTTTTGACAAACGATGCTCATGCGGCACGTCCAGCATATAACAACTCAGAGATAGAGGGCTGGAACAAATACTTAGAAAATAAAGTTTGTGGCCAGGGAGCCTTATGGTTTAATGATAAAAATGGCAATTATGGCCCCTCGAATGGCTGGGAGCAAGGCTATTATTCAACTGGCGTGCAGGCTGTTGCTCATAATCAAGAATACATCACCATATACCTACATGGATCGGCGGTGATGGGCGGTGAATGTACAGGATTACCATTTTATGCTACACAGATTCAATCACTATCATCAAGGATGACAATTCATGGCACTAACCTCCTCCGTGGACGTGGTGATGCGAGTGGCTGGACATCAATCGGAGATTCATTGCCAGCAACATTGGACATTAGGAATGTTGCTACGCCTGGTGATCCAAATGGCCAGGTGTTATATTTAACTTTTTGGCGTTGTGGTGATTTTAGAGAGAATACTTCAATTGGTCGATGTCGAGCAGAAACGTTACCAGTCAGGATAATCCGCCAGGCTAGCCCATGGCGCGCAGAGGGAGAGAGTTATATTCGTCGTGAAACAACAGCAAATAACAATGTTGATCGGGATTGGCAGAAAGCAACGTTATTTGCTAAACCGGGCGAGACTATTGGTTTTACCCACCGACTGGCTATGCGTGACGCAAATGCTAATCAACAAATTCGCCATACCATTAGGGGGCATAATTTGCCGCGAAGTCCGCACATTAGTGCTTCGGAAGATGCCAGCGTGATTGACTTTGGTTGGTCTAGCCCGCCGTTACGAAGAGATACCTTTATTCAACACTATGGTCCATACGCTGGTGCAAAGAACCCTTGGAATGTCATGAGATATACCATCAAAGCAAGTGATGCGGGAAAAAATATCTGTCAGCGAATTGAATGGGCACCAGCTAGCTACAAGGGTGGTGTTGCTGGCTCAAACTACGCGTGTGCTGTCGTGCCATATGAATACACTTTGAGACCATCAATTGATGTAGCGTCAACCACGATTACTCTGGGACAAAAGAAAGTCTCTGGAGTACAGGGATCGATATACAATAGCGGACCGACACGCTCCAAGCCAACTCGTAGTGCGGTAGTGCGGTTTGTGGCAAAGGCGGGTAATACCATTGCTGAATCTGGTGATAATGTAAAGATGTCCATTGAGAATCCATGTGAATTAGCAGCTCACATTGCCGCAAAACATGGCGTGACAATTTCTGGTGCTTGTAAAGACCTGTATAAAGATGGCTCGGATCGAGACTTTCCAGTCAATCAAACCATGATTCATTCGTCTGACGATGATATCAATGGATTGCCGGTCCAGTCGGGCGATAGGGTTTGTTATGCAACGGTAGTTGCTGCTTATAAACAAGAGGTTGGTAAAGAAACGTCATCATACGCTGTGAAGTGCGTGGTTGTCAGTAAGAAACCAAAAGTTCAGTTCTGGGGTGGCGACGTCAGGGCTGGTGTATCGTTTGGCGGAGCGACCAGCAAGGGCTTAGTACAAACTAGTATGACTATTTTGGACGATAAACGGTATGGATCGTGGGCAGAGTATGGCATTTTGTCGCCACAAAATATCATTTCTGCTTCAGGTGCTGGATTGTCCGATGGTGGCCCAGCTGGGGGCTTAGCTCGTGAATATAATACCTTGACATTCCGTAACACTAAAACACCATATGGGCAGTTTGGTCGCCTCACAGGATACAATTACCCGGCTATCAAAGGAACGGACAGTGGCTCTATAAAGATCGGTGACGGGCAGTTATCTGGCAATGCAGAATACCGTGCAGCGCAAGTAGAAATCACTGGTGGTACCGTGAAGACCGGTGCGTACATCACGGTATACGGGCGAACGGTGCGAATTACTGGTGATATTGCTTATGCAAACGGCCCGCTATCAAGTGTCGGGACTATTCCACAGCTTATCATTCGAGCAGATCACATCATCATAGAACCAAATGTGCAGCGTGTTGATGCGTGGTTGTTGGCTAATAAAACGGTTAGTACCTGTGCTGAAGCCAAGAATGGTAAGGGTTGGCCAGAGTCAGATCTGTTAGCAAGTGGGGCTTGCGATAAGCAACAACTTCGTGTTAACGGACCAATTGTCACCGGGTCACTCTATCTGCGACGAACTCATGGTTCTGATCAGACTGATTTTGGCAAGCCCGCAGAGATTTTGAACTTGCGACCAGATGCATATTTAGCAAATTATGGCCGTTCACGTGATTCGGGTGCCATTCAGACCATGTATTCCCGTGAACTACCACCACGTTTTTAACGTTTTGTTTTACAAATACAAAAAGCTTATGTATAATGAAAGGTGATATGAAATTCTCAAAAGGGTTGGGCGACTTCTTCGGACTAGACATCGGTACAAACGCGGTGCGGGTTGTTCAATTGGGTCGCAGTGGTTCAGGCTGGAACTTGATGCATTACGGATATGCGCCAGTTGATAGCAAAATATCAAGTAGTGATTCACCAGAGGCGAAGCGCCGTTTGGGTGAAGTTATCATGACTGCCGTTGGGCAAAGTGGCATCAAAACCTCAAACGTTGCCATTGGACTGCCTTCCAGTAAAACTTTCAGCACAATCATTGACGTGCCAAAAGTTTCCGACCAAGAGCTGCGTGCAACCATGAAATACCAGGTGGAACAGTACATTCCAATGTCAATTGATGACGCAAAGGTTGATTGGGCGCTGCTTGGTGACAGCTTGCGAACGCAGAACCAGTACGAAGTACTGTTGACCAGTACAGCCAAATCATACGCCGAGAGTAAATTGGAGTTCGTAGAGGGCTTAGGCTTTAATGTTATCGCTGAGGAGCCAGACCCAATAGCCATGGTCCGCTCGTTGACGCCGTCTGATAATCAAGATGTGAAACTTATCCTTGACATGGGAGAAATCTCTACTGATTTAGCTGTGGTATATGGTACAACACCTCGATTGGTACGTACTGTGCCAACAGGACTACAGTCATTGGTGCGATCAGCAGTTCAGAACCTTAGTGTACAAGAAGATCAGGCGAGGCAGTTTATTTTGAAGTTTGGCTTGGCGCCAGATCGGTTGGATGGTCAAGTGCTTCGAGCAATTGATATGGTTTTGGATAATTTTGCTTCAGAAATTATCAAATCAATCACCTTTTTCCAGACGCGTTACACGAGCTTGCAGGTTTCTGGCATATTATTGTCTGGATTTGGCGCAGCTATCCCGCAGATGGATCAATACATTTCCTCAAAGGCTGGCATCAACGCTGTTACTGCTAATCCGTGGCAACGTGTTTCGATGTCGCAGAATGATCAGCAGCAGCTGGCTCCAGTGGCCTCTGAGTTTGCAACAGTCGTCGGGTTAGCGCAAAGGAGTAATCTCGGATGATTGAAATCAACTTGATCCCAGATGTTAAGCGCGAGCTACTACGCATTCGCATGATGCGCAACGCGGTCATATCAATGTCAATATTGGTAGGTATCGTGTCTATTGCTATCGTCGTGTTTTGTGCAGTTGTTTTAGGTGGTCAACTAGCGTTTGAACTCAAGCAAGACAGTGATATAAAAAGTAAATATGGTGAATTGTCACAAATTAGTGATCTGGATAAGACCGTAACGTTGCAGCAGCAGTTGGGGCAGATCGATCGATTACATAATGACAAAAAGATTAATTCACGGCTATTATCTCTGATCAGCGCCATCAACCCGCCAGCACCAAATAATGTACAGATATCAATGGCGCGCCTTAACCCAGAAGAAAAGACAATTACCCTGGAAGGTTCAGCCGTAAATGGCTTTGCGGCGTTGGAGGTCCTCAAGAAGACATTGACCAGTACCAAAGTGAAAAAGGGTAATGCCGAGGGTGACGGTGTGCCGCTAGCAAGTGATATGAAAGCCGGTGAAACAACATTTGGCGAGAATGCCGAAGGCAAGAAGGTGTTGCGCTTTGCCTTTACTTTCACCTATCCTGATGATTTGTTCGCGCATTCAAAAGAAACGATTTCAATCATTACGCCGACCAGCAAGACAAACGTGACAGATTCACGCTTAGGCGTTCCAGAAAGCCTCTTTAGCCGTAGTGAATCAACTGAACAGAAGAAGGAGAATCAATAATGCCCTCAGGTGAGCAAGATGTGGCAATTCGCAAACGCCAACAGATAGATTCTTCAAAAAAGACAATGTTCTTTTTTGTGGCGGGTGCTGCTTTTTTGGCGGGTGTTGCCCTGGTGGTGTCAATATTCCTGATACAACAGATCATCTTCCATTCTAAAGTTATTGCTACAAAAAATGGTACCGTGAGTACCTTACATAGCAATATCTCTAACGCCAAAGAGCTAAAAGATAACATCAGAGTATTAGAGACAAATGATGCGCTCAAATCAGTAAAGTCGAGCGATGACAGTAGTCCACTACAAACTATTTTGGATGCGCTACCAGCTGAGCCGAACGCTGATGCCTTGGGCGCTGCTTTGCAGCAAAAGTTTATCGGAGCGGTGCCAGGTTTGACACTGGAGAGCCTAACGGTAGACGCAGCCTCTGCCAGTGAAGGGGAGTCTAACTCAGAGTCGGCACATAAGTTCAACCTTTCAGTTAGTGGTGCACCTGACAAATTGAAAGAATTGATGGAGCGTTTTGAGAAATCAATTCGTGTCATTGAAATCACCGCCATGGAGATTCAAGCAGGTGACGGCAAGGTGGTCCTCAACGTACAAGGCAAAGTTCCATACAATCCAGCGCAGGCAATTACACTTGAAAATAAGGTGGTAAAACCATGAAAAAAACAGATATAGCAATGATTATTTTGGTGGCAAGTTTGGGCGTGATCGTCGCTTATGTGGTGGCTTCTAACCTGTCATTCCTGAAGTTGCCAGACAATGGTGTGAAAGTACAAACAATTCGCAAGATTTCATCAGACGTAACGCAACCGAGTAAAGATATTTTTAACGATAAAGCGATCAACCCTACCGTTGAAGTGATTGTTGGTGGCGAAAACGGATAAGGGGTTAGCAACATGGCGCTGCTAACAGATGAAATACAGGAAAAACTCATCAAGCTTTTGATTGATGAGGGTCTTGTTGAGAAGCGCATCTTAGATGATGCAGAAACACGTGCGAAAAAAGAAGATAAGCCACTCTTTTCTTTACTAACCGAAGAGGGCGTGATTGATAATGAGCTATTGACACATGCTGTGGCTCAGGTTTCGGGTGTGCCGTATGTCAATTTGAGCAATAGCTTCATCGATCAGAATATCTTATCTCTGCTGCCGGCTGAAGTGGCGGAGCGTTTCATGGCCGTTCCGTTGGCTGAGGTTCAAAACCGCCTGGCAGTCGCTATGATTGATGCCAATAACGTTCAGGCTGTCGACTATTTGGCAAATCGTATTCAGCGTCCACTGAAGGTGTTTATGGCCTCTGAGGATAGTGTTAGACATGTCTTAGGTCAATACAAGGCTGATTTGTCGACGGTGAGTGATGCTGCTCAGGTGTCACAAGAGGAAGCAGCTATTGAATCAGCGACCGAGATCAAGACTATCGTCCAGGACTCTCCAATTTCGCGCGCATTAAGCACTATTTTGGAGTATGCGGTGAAAAGCCATGCCTCTGACGTACATATTGAACCGCTCGAGAAGGCTCTGAAGATTCGCTGTCGCGTTGACGGTGTGCTCAGGGAGGTTATGCAGCTGCCAAAAAGCATTGAGCCAGCCCTGGTGAGCCGTATAAAGATTTTATCCAGCTTGAAAATTGATGAACATCGCATTCCTCAGGACGGTCAGTTTGCGGTGAATGTAGCTGGCAAGGCGGTTGATTTACGTATAGCAATATCACCAGTGGTCTGGGGTGAGCAGGTGGTGATTCGTCTGCTTGATAAGACAGGAAATTCATTTGACCTGGAAGATATGGGCTACGCGGGTCGAGCTTTGCGTAGTATCCGAAAAGGTATTAAGCGACCAAACGGCATGATTTTAACATCTGGTCCGACAGGTTCTGGTAAATCTACTAGTTTGTATGCTCTGATCAAAGAAATTAAGGATGACTCGGTCAACATCGTCACACTGGAAGATCCGGTGGAATATAAGATGGATGGAGTTAATCAGATCCAGGTCAACACCGAGGTCGGATTGACATTTGCTTCGGGATTGCGCTCTATTTTGCGTCAAGACCCAGATGTGGTGATGGTGGGTGAGATTCGTGACGCAGAAACGGCTAATTTGGCGGTCCAGGCGGCATTGACAGGTCATTTGGTGTTTTCAACGCTGCACACCAATTCAGCAGCTGGCGTGTTGCCGCGTTTGTTGGATATGGGGATTGAACCATTCCTAATTGCCAGTACAGTGAACACGATTATTGGCCAACGCTTGGTCAGACGAGTTGCGCCAAAGCATGATGCCTATCAGTCTTCACCTCTGGAGACACAAACCATTCAATCAACGATTGGTCATTTACTGCCGCAGTCACGAGAGCAGGTTGTGCCATATGCTCAGGATTTGGGATATAAAGACTTACCGTTGGCTGGCCAGCAATCGTATACCCTAGTGAGAGGTAGGGATACTCCTCAATCGCCGCGAGGCTATCTGGGGCGAGCTGGTTTGTATGAAGTGATGGATGTTACCGAAGAGATTCAGAATTTGATCGTCAAACAGGCGACCTCAGCAGAGATTCAGCGGATGGCGGTACAGCAGGGGATGATCACGATGCGTCAGGATGGTTATTTGAAAGCTTTGAGTGGTATCACAACACTGGAAGAAGTTAATCGTGTTGCAGCAGACACAGCATAAAAAAGGGGGAATGTATGAACAATCAAGAGCTAAGAATTGAATTATTACTGGAAGATGTGGTTAAGAAGCGCGCATCTGACCTCCATATTCAAGTGGGCTTGCCACCAATGCTGCGTATCGATGGGCGTTTGATGCCAGTGGCTGGTACTATGCCACTTGATGAGGCGGCGGTCGAACGTTTGGTGTTCCAAATTTTGGATGAAGACCAGCGCCAGATCTTGTTGAAAGACAAAGAGTTTGACTTCAGTTTTGCGTTTGGTACATTGGGACGATTTCGTGTTAACGCCTTTCATGAACGAGGTAATTTGGCAGCTGCCTTGCGTTTGATTCCAAATGAGATCAAATCAGCCACCGAGCTGGGTATGCCGCCAATTGTCAATAGTTTTGCTGACTTTCCGCGAGGTTTAGTGTTGGTGACAGGTCCGACAGGTTCTGGTAAGTCGACGACCCTGGCATCATTGATTGATAAGATCAACTCAGAAAAGTCACACCACATCATCACTATTGAAGACCCAATTGAGTTTACCCACAAATCCAAGCAATCAGTCGTTGTGCAGCGAGAAGTTCACTACGACACTTACTCATTTTCGGCGGCGCTGCGATCCAGCTTGCGCCAAGACCCAGACGTGGTTCTGATCGGTGAGATGCGTGACTTGGAAACTATTTCCGCAGCCATTACCATTGCCGAAACTGGACACTTGGTGTTTGCAACCCTTCACACCAACTCGGCCGCCCAGTCGATTGACCGTATGATTGACGTGTTCCCGCCACACCAGCAGCCACAAATTCGCG
>CAUVPC010000013.1:0-13768 GCA_963553655.1 uncultured Candidatus Saccharibacteria bacterium | reverse complement strand
GTCTTGCCGCGGATTTAGTCCGCTGGTTTCCAGGTCATAGAAGAAAAATGTTTGCGCCATGATTATTAATCGTTATTAATTGCCGCTATCGCTTCTCGAGCAAGGAACCGTTTAGCACGCTTAGGACCAGGTATGAGATCTTTTTCTCCGTGCCACAAATCGTACACATCCAGCTTCAATGCCCTTGCAACATCCGAGCGCGTATCATCTCTCCATGCCCTAATGATAGGTGAACGAAGAGCCTCGTCCACTGACGCCTGAGGGTCAACCCATGCTTCTTTCAGTACCTCTTCTGGCACATGAATCCTACCGTCTTTCCAGCGCGATTCCAGATGGTTTAATGCAATCAACTGTTCAACGTTCTCCCCAAAATCATCAGATACATCAGGAGTGCGCAGCTCAGCACCAGCCAGGACCAAATGCACATTATACGCCCTGCCCAGTTTACGATAAATCTTCTTCAATTCTTCCGCACTCAACGCAGGTTGTTCCTCTGGCCTCACATAGTCGGCCTTCGTTGCCTCAAGCCAGTCAGCATAATATCCAGCCGCCTTTTCAGAACCAAACTGTTTCTTTTTAAGGTCAGCCAATGCATACTGTGTCAATTTGCCAACTGGCCCATCGAGCAGTGACTCAACATTTCCCTTACGAACTTGTGCTGCCAAGCGTTCAACATATTCTTCAGGCTGACTTTTCAAATAATGATCACCACTGAGCGGCTCCTCACCCCGCAACGCTCTGAGAATATCGTTCTGTGCGTCCTTAAAAGCCACATGCTTCCGGACGTTGGGACCAAAATGATAACGACGTACCGCAGGAGCAAACGTAAGCTCCAACGAGGTCAACCCGACAGCCCCAACCGCCCCTACGGTGGCCTCTCGATTTGATTTATATGCAATTTTGTTTTCCAGTCGCCCGATCTCCCAATAGCTCGGTACGGTCATCTGCTGCTCTGTGTTACTACTACCCATGATACCTCCCCGTCTGATTAGCGATTTATACCTAATTATACCACTATTGACGATGACAAGCTATTGCTCAACCAGCGTAAACGGCGTCGATTCGCCAATCTGCACTACAGTCTCGCCGACTGCACCCTGACGGATTAACTCGTGAGTGATACCCATCTTTCGCATGATGTCCCGCAGGCGATTGACCGATTCAAATTGATCAAAGTTAGTACGGCGAGCAAACTTTTCAATTTTAGCACCGTGGATGATGAAACTAACCACATCTTCCTCGTCCGCATTTTCAGGCTCCGCACCAACCACCCGCTCCACCGTCCAAGCATCAGATGCTGCTTGCGCATCTAGAGTGATAACTGGCAGATCATCGCCTTCTTCTTCGACCAACTCAGCTTCCCGTGCTCGATAGTCCGTAACCTCACGACGCAGTAGGCGTAGCAGTTCGGTCACGCCAGTATGTGTTTGCGAGGAAATCGCCATCACTGGCGAACCGTTCGCTACGTTTTGTAGCGCCGTCGACTGCATAGCAATAATCTCATCATCCAGTCCTTCACATTTCGTCAAAGCAATGATTTCTGGACGCGCCGCTAATTCTTCAGAATATTTTTCCAGCTCGCGGCGAATGGTCTGGTATTTTTCCGCTGGGTCATCACTATACGCATCAATCATGTGTAGCAACACAGCTGTCCGCTCAACGTGACGCAGAAACTGGTCACCCAAACCCTTGCCTTCCGACGCGCCTTCAATCAGCCCTGGAATATCGGCGATCAAAATTGAGCCATCATCAACATCCGCCACGCCCAAATTTGGCGTCAACGTCGTAAATTCATAATTAGCGATTTCCGGTCGAGCATTGGAAACCACGCTCAAAAATGTTGATTTACCAGCATTAGGAAACCCAACCAAGCCAACGTCGGCCAATAATTTCAATTCCAACTCCGCCTCAAATTCTTCACCCACCTCACCAAGTTCAGCAATCTTTGGTGCTTGGCGCGTGCTGGACGTAAAGTGCGCATTACCAAAGCCACCGTCACCGCCCCGAGCAACGACTGCTTGTTGCTGATCTGCCGTCAAGTCTGCCACCACCTTGCCGTCACGCTTGACCAATGTACCCATCGGCACTCTGACGACCAGCGGCGAACCGCTTTTACCGCGCTTGTTGCGCTTGCTGCCGTCACCGCCATTCTCTGCTTTTAGTTCTGGCTTGTAGCGAAAATTCAGCAGTGTATTTAGATCTTTGGTCGCCAAAAACACCACATCACCGCCGCGTCCGCCGTCACCACCATCAGGACCGCCCTTGTCAACATATTTCTCATGCCGAAAACTGACCGCGCCGTTACCGCCCTGGCCAGCTCGTACTAACACTTTCGCTGTATCTACAAACATATCTATATTATAGCAAAACGCCCCTGAATATACAGGAGCGTTCATGATTATCTCAATACTTATATTAATGGATGTAGTTGTAAGCACCTGGGTTGGTCAATTCACGATGGGTAATGACGTTATACCCAGCAAAGTTCATGTCGCTGACGAACACCCGACCGTTCTCAACCCGATCAACAATTCCAACGTGTCCGTAGTAGCCACCTGAGCTCTGGAAGATAGCACCCGGAGCTGGCGTCTTATTGACTGTAAAACCAGCAGCACGTGCACTTGCGGCCCAAGTATTAGCGTTACCCCAGAAGCTACCGATTGGACGACCAAGTGCCAAACGTCGCTCATATGAGTACCACGTACAGTTACCTGGTGCGTATCGGTTACCAACAGATGCAGCAACGTTACCGTAGCTTACGCCACTATAACCAGAATGACTATTACCGCTTCGACCGCCACGTGGCGCAACATATCCTGGGCGCTCATTCTCTGGTAGCTCACCACCGGGCAAGACGATGCGCGTATTTACCGTTGGCTGTGCCACACGATCTAGTGAGTTGTACAACAAGACTCGTTCCGTATCAACCTTATACTTTGAAGCAATGGCTGCAACGGTATCACCTTCTTTAACAGTGTAGACCACGCCATCAACTTGTGGCACCAACAGCGTCCTACCTGGCTCAACTGCGTCAGAGGTCATATTGTTTGCCCAACGCAGCGTCTGGGCTGAGATTTTGAATTTAGCAGCAATTTTAGCTAAATCATCACCCGGCTTGGCGACATACTCAGTAATACCACGCTGAGATGATGTTTCCGGCTGGATAAGCTGTGGCTTAGAAATCACCTCTGTATCAGTTTGAGCTAACTGTTTCTGGATCTGTAAAGAAGTAGTTGCTTCACGCAAGTCTCCGGCAGATGGCAAATCAGTAGCTTCCGCGAGGCTAGCCACCGCATCCGCTACCTCCAACTGGTCGACTGATATTTTCTCTTTAGTTGTGTTTGTAGGTTTTGGATTTGAGTTGGTAACCTGAGATTCTTGAGCTGAAACTTCTACTCCAACAACTCCGGTGCCCTGATGATAATTGTTAATAGTCAAAAATGAAACAATAAGTGCAAATAGTGCTACATAGATAGAAGCTGACCGTACTCGCGCTAAACGACTCTGACGAGTCTTTGATGTGTTACGAATAATCGTTCTCCTGCATTGGTGTTACCACCAGTGCTACTACCATAATGAGTCTTTCTTCTCGCAATAGAACGGGATACGTTGTCGACCTAATATATTAGTGATATTTCATAAACGATTAGTTTTGTGCTGTATCCGTACGACCGTTTTGGTAGGCTCAACCTCAGACAGCTACAACAAAGATAACTGTTCATGATTAAGCTACTATCTATTATAGTCTATATTGACATTTAAGTCAAAACATTTTTTGTAAATACATTTTGTCAAGATTGCTGACATTTTTGATGACAATGCACCTTAGTATTAGCAGTGTGCTCAGCATCTGTTTTAGCAAAATAGGTTACATTATCATCTCCACTGAGGAAAAAGAGATAATCTGTCTGCGCTGGATCGGCGACGGCATTCAATGCACTCAGACCAGGGGTGGCTATTGGCCCTGGCGGCAGTCCTTTGTGTACTCGAGTATTATACGGGGAATCCAGCTGCGTATCACGGGCGACACCCAGCTTGTCAGCCGCGTACTGATAGGTTACGTCCGAGCCCAAATTCATACCTGCCTTCATCCTGTTGTAAAACACGCTAGCAATCTTCCGCTGGTCTTCACAGACCTCGGTACCCACACCGCAGCCAATTGATTCTTTCTGGACAATGGAAGCGAGCGTTATGCCCTGATAGAGCGTCAATCCGCGTTTTTTGAACTTTTCTTCCAAATTATTCTTCCTGGCCACTTGATCAAATTCAGCCAATGCTCGCTGAATTGCTGATTTGGCAGTTGCATCACCACTCATAAAATACGTATCACCATAGACAAAACCCTCTAGGTCAGCGCCTGTTGGCCGTGCTTTGAAAACATAGCTATCGTAGTCAGCCTTAAAGGCGGATTCAATGTCGGCGTCGTTATATCCAGCTTTCTTGAGAGCGCTTTCGACTGAGCGATAGTCCTTTCCTCGCAGGGTGCCGTCAGGATAAAAGCGAACAGCCACCTCGTCAGATTGACCATTGATCAGATGTTTGATGATCTCGGGCGTTGATTGGGATGGTTTAACGACGTATACACCCACCTTAAACCGAGCATCAATTCGTTTCAATTTGATATATCCCAAAAACGCATATCGGCTGCGGATGAGTTTCTTCTCCTCCAAAGCAGATGCCACTTGAGGAGCCGTCATGCCACTGGTGATATTGACTCGCGTTACCGCTTGATCACCTGAGTTCACCGCCGAGAGATTATATAGGTACCAACCAGCTCCAGCCGCAGCAGACAGGCCAAGCACCGCCACCAAACCAGCTACTATAATCATCCATTTTCTCGACTTACGAATCTGCATAATGTACCTCCAAATAATCCTGCAAAATAATACTGGCAGCCTCAGCGTCAATCTCACCTTTATCTTTAACACGGCCTAACCGACGCTCAGCTTCAACGCTACTGAGCGACTCATCTTGATAGACCAACTCAGCGTCAAGCTCAATTTCAGAGAAATCATTAACGAACTGCTCTACAAACTCTGTCTGCTTGGTTGGCTCTCCTGACTGATTGCGAGGATAGCCAACGACAATGATGTCAATATCATGGCGCAGTACTGTTTCAGCCAATTTGGTAAAAATCTCATCATTATTTTCCAGCCAACCAAACGGCACAGCAATTCTGACCGACGTGTCAGCCATGGCCAAACCAATTCGTCGTTCACCGACGTCTAGTGCCAGCAAATTCTTACCGGCCATTATCCAATTTAAATTCTATACTAATATGTTTATCATTATTCGGCACGGTGCGTACCCAAAACGGTGAGAATTTCGTATCAACATCCTGCACACCTTCGATTAATTCGAGGCTCGACTGAACATCACCATAGTTTCGACCCTTAACCTGTTCTTTGACTTTGTGCTCATCAATCTCTGGGCCAATCTTCGCATTTGCTGTTAATCGAACTTGCACAGCATTATTACGCTCACTGTATTGTGCAAATTTTACCTCATTAGACCCATCATTATAGATCTTCTGGTTCTTCTTGCTACCAATTTCTTTCTTAAGCGTATCCTCCAAGAACTGCTTCATATCAGAGCGATCAATACCCTGCATGCTGGCTGTCACTGTTGTTTTCAACTGAACTGTACCGCTGGCTTCATGGTCAACCGCCACTGAAGGAGTAGGGTTTGAGCGAGCCTCTTGGTAGCTTTCATTGATGACAATACTTGAAGATGGGAAGAGTGCTTTGACTGCTGATTGCAGTGAAGCGTCTTTTTGGGCGTCAAGCTTAACTTTAGCTTTGGCAACATCATCAGCCGACACCACAGTCACTTCCCGACTCGAGCCGCCACTCATTGCGGTGCCCGCCGCAGAAAAGCCGCTCACATTTGAAGAGTAGCTTCGTGACGATAGATTGTATTCACTACCAACCTGAGTTGCTTGCACCTTGACGGTTGCCACCGATTGGATGACACCGCCAGGACCAATTGAGGTGCCCGACAAGCTGGCTGGCTCTGTGCTGACAAACGTATAATCGCCCGACGAGAAGGACGTTCCAGCCGGAATTGTTAGCGTCAAGCTTGATACCGATGTTCGAACAAGGTGCATCGTACCACTTGCTTTTTCACCAACTTTCTTCTTACCCGTAGGGGTGAAATCGACGGAAATATCTTTCTTTTGTTCTTGACGCAACGACTTGATGATATTGTTGGCAGCATCAACCTTTCCGTCCTGCTTTAACGTAACGGATTTATCAACCGTAGAAGTGGTTGTTTTAGCTGTAATCACGACTGTGGCATGCGGCGCAAACCAAATCGCCCAAACCATGAATACAATAAACAGAGCAATACCACCGCCAATCAGGACTAGCTTCTTACGGAAAACATTAAAATCTGGAACTTTTGGCTTACCTTTGCCGGCCGACTTAGCTGGTTTTGCTGGCTTTGATGGCTTTTCGTCTTCGGCTATTGCTGCATCAATAGCATCGTCTGCCTTATTTCGTGCTTTTGGTGTCGCCTTATCAACCAATTCACCGACTGGTATCTCACTACCGTCAATCACATCATCACCGTCATCCACATCAATAGCTGGAATTTCCGCAATCTCTGGGCGAGACTGCAATGTCTTAGCAACTGGAATGCGAGCTGCGGCCGCCAACCCGCTCAACGCCTGGTCACTCGTGATTAGCACGATTCGCTTCTCGGCATTTTCCGCTGCACGATTTAATAACCTCATATTGACAGCGCTCTGTAATATACCAACCCGCTTAGGCGGCACCAATGCAACGATTCGCGCCTTTGAATCTTTTATCTTACTGACGATGTTAGTGATATCGTCTTCAACATCAATATAGATAACGTCTTTGTTCATTTATATTTTCAATAATCGATTAATTTTATCCATTAAGCCATGAGCGTCTTGGCCACTTACCATTGTATCATACCCCACGCGCAACAAACCCATGGCAGTTACAAATGTGTGATCAGTGACGTCACCTGTTGTATCAGTAATACCGACCACCTCAGACGGTTTGATGCGCTGAACTACTGGCTTCTTTGTGAATGGCAGCTCCTTATACCACGGCTCACTCCCCAAAGCGTCAACCAATTTTTCCAAACTGGCGCCTCCACCACACAGTAAAATCCTATTTGGCAAATGATCAACACTATCAAATTCGCTCAACGCCAACTCTACCCCAGACAGCCATACCTCAAGGGTCTTATCAATCGCACTATCAAGCCGTTTCTTGACCGAAGGTTTAACGTACTCGTGGCCAAGATTGAGCTTTAGTTTTTCCGCATCTTTGTAACTAAGATCAAGCTCCGTAGCAATCGTCCTAGTAAAACTGCGACCACCAATGCCAAACATCCTGGTGCCTTCTACGCCGCCGTCGTTGACCACAGCAATGTCGGTCGTTCCACCACCAACGTCTGCTAAAATTGCGGTGAATGAACTGTTTGCATCTGTTCCCAGTACACTTCTACTGACAGCAAATGGCTCAGCCGCCACCGCGATCAGCTCTAGTGCCAGCTCATCAGCCACCTTTTCCAAAGCACCGATATGCACCATTGGCGCAAACGCCGTATAGATCTGCACTGCTACATCCTTGCCCTGAAAACCAATTGGATTTGATACTTTATAGCCATCAATATGCAAGCTCACTAAAGCTGAGTTGACCAGTTTCACTTCAACATCTTCATTGCCAGTTTCCAGCGCAATCTGTGCCTGGGCTTTACCCTGTGCTCGTTCCTGAACTTTTTCGATGATAAATTCCATCTCAGCAACATCCAACGCTCGTTCTGGCTGCGGACGACGATAGCGGATGGTGTTTGTTACACCTTTGACCAATTCTCCTGCAATACCAATCACCACGCGGCGTGCCTGAACACCAGCCTTTTCCTCGGCTTCTGCCAGGGCTGCCTCACAATTGGCGACCACACCAGATATGTCAGCGATAGCCCCGGAGTGCATATCGCCCAGCTCTTGCTGTTTACGGCCAACGCCAATCACTTCAATGACATCATTTCGCACTTCAGCAATCAAAGCCTTAACAGCTTCCGTACCAATGTCCAGACTAACTAATAACTCTCGTTCTTCTTTTTCGGTTTTCTTGAGCAAGTCTTTTAGTACCATACCCTAAATTATATACTGCTGATGCTTTTTGAGCAAACATTATGAACTATTTCAATACAGCTTTCACCCGTCGAACACCGGCGGAACTGGATTCTTCTTTGATTATCCTAAATCGTTTACCGTTTGGCGTACCGTCATCGTCCTGGGCCAATTGACCAGTATGATCCACATGCGGACCGCCGCAAATCTCGAAACTAGCTCGCTGGTCACCTTCGCCCATCTGATAGACCTTGACGGTGTCACCGTAGCGGTCGCCAAACGCACCAACCGCTCCCATTTTGAAAGCTTCATCAGTTGGATATTCGGTGTAGCTGACAGGTAGGTCCGCATCGATCCAGCCATTAACCAATCTCTCAACTTCGTCCAACTGCTCACGCGTAACTTTGGCATCATTATTAAAGTCAAATCGCAGCCGCTCAGTAGTAATATTACTGCCACGCTGCATAACATGGTCACCCAGCACTCGCCTGAGCGCTGCATACATCAGATGGTTGGCGGTGTGCAAACGGCGATGCGCCATGGTCTGACCTTCCAATCCACCCTTAAATGTACCTTTGGCAGCAGTCTGAGAACGACGTCGCTGTTCCGCCATCAATGTGTCAAATTCAGCCTTCCAATCCGCTGCAAGCTGGATGTGATTACGCTTGGCAATCTCAACACTCAGTTCATACGGAAAGCCATAGGTGTCGTGCATGGTAAAGATTTCTTTACCAGTCAGACCATCACTCAAAAAGCTCAACAGATGCTTCGTTCCCTTCATTAATGTGCGAGCAAAGGCTTTCTCTTCCTTCATCAGTGTAATGATAATTTTGTCACGCTGCTCGGCCACCTCTGGGAAATCTTGAACGTACAGATCAGCGATGACCGGCACAATTTCCTCGAAAAATGCATCCTGAATGCCCAATTCGTGTGCAAAACGAATCGCCCGGCGCAATAAGCGGCGCATCACATAGCCTTGCTCCTTGTTGCTCGGCACGCAGCCATCAACCGCCAGAAACGTCGCCGCTCGCAAATGGTCAGCGATCACCCGCATAGCCTCAGTATGCTCTTCGTATGTTTTGCCACTCAATTGCTCTAGTTTTTCAATAATCGGCCACATCAAGCTAATCTTGAAAACGTCTGGATCATCGATAGCCGCTGCCGCGATGCGCTCCAGGCCCGAACCATGGTCGATATTTGGCTTCTCTAACGGCTCAAACACGCCATCAGCCACCTTTTTGTAGGCCATAAAGACATTGTTGCCAATTTCCATAAAGCGACCACAGTCACAGTTTGGATGGCAATGCTCGCCAAAACTTTTATCATGCTCAACCGAGGTGAACTCATAAAACATTTCGCTATCCGGCCCGCATGGATCCCCAATTGGCGTAGTTTCCGGCCCGCCATTGCGACTCCACCAGTTTTTGCTGCCATCATAGTAAAAAATCCGCTCACCTGGTTTAATACCGTGCGCATAACCAGTTTCTTCTGAGCCGATATCAGCTTGACCGCTACTTAAACCTGCTTTTTCGTATAGTTCCGCCCAAATTTCCGCCGCCTCAGTGTCTTTCGGGATATTATAGCGCTCATCACCGATGTAACAGGTGACGTAAACACGATTCATATCCAGCCCAACCTCTTCGGACAAGAATTGCCACATCCAATTGATCTGCTCTTGTTTGAAATAATCACCCAAGCTCCAGTTACCGAGCATCTCAAAAAACGTCGTGTGACGGTTGTCACCAATGTCATCGATATCTTGGGCGCGCAAACATGTCTGGCTGTCAACGATACGATTACCCTCAGGGTGCTTGGCCTCGCCCAACAAATAACTAATCATCGGCTGCATGCCAGAACCAGTAAATAGTGTAGTCGGGTCATTGTGCAGCACCAGCGGCGCTCGACTGACAACAGCATGGCCATTACTCTTATAAAAATCGAGGTATTTTTTACGGATATCTTGAGCTTTCATATCTGTTAATTATAGCACAACATAAAATCGCCCCAAAACGAGGCGATTTCAAATAGCTCATATGATTATTCAGCGGATTCTTCTACTGGCTCTTCAACTGGAGCTTCTTCTTTCGGCTGGTTTTTGCGCAATTTTTCTGGGTTGCGAATAGCCTTGTGCTTGTCAGCAGCTGGTTCTTTAACCCACTTTGGCAATGTGACACCAGCTTCTTTCAACAACTTAACAACACGTGGTGTTGGCTGAGCACCATTGTCAAGGTATTTTTGTGCCAATTCAACCTGAATATTTGCTACTTTTGTGTGTGGATTGTAGCTACCAACATAGGCGACAACGCGACCGCTTGATGGGTGGCGCTGCGCTTCCTGTACAGCTAGACGGTAGACTGGGTAGCCCTTGCGACCCAAACGTTGCAAACGAATTGCTAACATATACTTATCTTATTCCTTCTCTTACACTCTTAGGTTAATTCTTATTCTGTACCAGTGTACACTATTTTACTCGATGCGTCAATCTACTTGGATAATACCACCGCCCAAACATTCCTCGCCGTCATATAGCACGGCTGATTGGCCCGGTGCGACGGCGCGCTGCAGCTCAGCCAGTTTCACCGTCACCTTCTCGCTAGCGTCGTTCATGTGCGCAACTTCAGCATCAATCAATGGCGCTCGGTGTCGCACCCGAACCTGATAGGCGCCGTCTTTTGGTGGTTCACCAATCCAGTGAATATCAGCCAGTGTCAGTTCTTTCCGCCAGAGATTTTGATTATCAATTGAGCGCGATACATAAACTTCGTTCTTTGCCATGTCTTTACCGACGACATAATACGGCAAGCCACCACCAATATCCAATCCATGCCGCTGCCCCAAAGTGTAAAATATCGCCCCGTCATGCCGCCCAACAACCACGCCCGTTTGCTGATCGATGATATCGCCCGGGCTCGTTGCAACATATTCTGACAAAAACTCGCGAATCCCCACTTGCCCAACAAAGCAAATACCCATCGATTCCTTTTTACTTGCCGTCCATAAACCCCGCTCCTTAGCCATCTGGCGCACCTCAGCCTTAGTAAAATCACCCAGCGGGAACATGGTCTTTGCGAGTGCCTCCGACGTCACCCGGTAGAGGAAATAGGTTTGGTCTTTATTGTCGTCGTGCGCCCGAAGCAAGCGCCCCTCGCTTGTCCTAGCATAATGCCCCGTCGCGATATACTCCGCACCCGCTGCCAACGCCGCCTCCAAAAACAACTTAAACTTCACCTCTTGATTGCACATCACATCAGGGTTTGGTGTGCGACCCGCTTGGTATTCGCGGATCATATAGTCAACGACATTTTGCTTGTACTCTTTTTGAAAATCGAACACCTGAAAATCGATCCCCAGCCCCACCGCCACGCGCTTGGCATCAGCCACATCCTCAGCCCATGGACAGTGCATGCCCGGCAAATCTTCCGACCAGTTTTTCATATACACGCCAGTCACCTCGTGGCCTTGCTCGACTAGTAGCGCTGCCGCCACTGACGAATCAACGCCACCCGACATACCGACGAACACCCGAGCCATCAGCGTGTTCCTCCGATGGTAAACAAGCCAATTTTGATCAATTCACCAACTGCCAGCCACCAGCCCCACGGCGTTAGCCACCAGAGATCACCCCAATGCTTATCACGACTGACTGGGTGTGACAGCACTTCCACCCCAGGCACCTGCGCCGCAAACTCAGACCGAGCTCGCTGCATATGATAACCACTAGTCACCAAAATGATGCGCTTCATCTTGCGAGCAGTGATGACTGATTTTACTTCAACTGCATTCTGTTTTGTCGTCTCAGAATGATCTTCGATGATGATATTTTTATCTGGCACACCCTGCAACAATGCACGACGCTTCATAGCCTCAGCATTGGACAAGCCCGTCTTATCAGCCGCCGCACCCGACATGATGAGTAATGACGACCATTTCTGCTTATATAAACGAATCGCTTCGTCAGTTCGTGCATCAGTATCGCCACCAGAAACCGCTACGATGGCATCAGCCGTCGCACACTCACCAGAGCCAGGGCTAGGACACTTTGCCAAATCGTCTGGCGCTAGATACATTGTCAAACCAATGATAATCACCACCACAACAACAGCCAATCCAATCAATCGATGAATCATCGCATTCTCTCCTGCTCTTTTCGCACTGATTGGATGATCAGTTCGGCCGCTCGGATAACCGCTGCTTCATCATTTAACCTTCCAAGGGTGATGCGCAAACTACCATCAATATCTGAGTCGCTCAAACCAATAGCCGATAGCACATGCGAACGCGTACCGGAGTTGGCGGCACAGGCACTACCCGTCGCCACCATCACGCCATGCATTTCCAACAAAAAGACCAACCGTTCAGCGTCCAAGCCCGGAAAAGAAATATTCAAAAAATTCGCCAACGATTTTTTGCGATCAGACGAAATGATCATTTCAGGCAGCTCGGCCTTTAATTTCTGAATCATAACATCGCGCAATCCCTGCAGTCGCTTCACTTCAGCCTTGCGCCGTTTGGCAGCCAATTCCAAAGCCTCAGCAAAACCAACCACCCCAGCAACATTCTCCGTACCGCTGCGAAGACCCAGCTCCTGCCCACCTCCTACAATAGTCGGCGCAACATGTACGCCCGGGCGCACCCATAGCAAGCCAACCTGTTTTGGTCCGTAAACTTTTGCCGCACTGAGCGTCAGCAAATCAACACCCAATCGTTTTACTTTTATGTCCAACAATGTCGCCGCCTGAGATGCATCGGTATGGAAATAGAGCGGCGTCTCCTCGCCAGCAGACCGACGCCGTTTCCGCTCTGCTTGAATGACGCGAGCAATCTCTTCAATTGGTTGCACATAGCCTAGCTCATGATTCGCCAGAGCGATTGATACAAAACCAACGTCTGGAGTGAGAACCTGTTTCACTGCTTCTGGAGTAATCCTCCCTTTCTGATCTGGTTGAATCAACACTGGTTCTGTGTAGCGTCCAGCAGCCGACAAAACTGATGCATGTTCGATGATCGCAACTGCGCACGTTGTCTGCTGCGCTGCCTGAAACGCCAAATTAACCGACTCCGTGGCGCCAGCCGTCATCACCAATTCATCCGCAACAACGCCCAGAACCTGGGCAATGCGCGCCTTGGCTGCTTGATAGTCGCGTTTCACAGCAACGCCAGCTGCATATGGGCTGGATGGATTGAAAAATTTCTCAGAAAAATAGGGCTGCATCGCCTCAACCACCAACGGGTCCATCGGCGTTGCCGCCGCATGATCAAGATATATCAACTTATCATTCACTGCTATCTATTATACCACTTGTAGGGGCTTGCCTGTGTCTGGATCTTGTTTATACAATTTGCGCGAAACACGCTCATAGTATTCTTTCACTGCCAATACAAAGTTGTGAAGCTCTTCACCCTCCAAATAGCTGTATTGGTAGTTTGGCTGGACCTTCAATACGCCTTTTTCTTGGATTTCATATTTGGTCGTCAATTCTTGCACTTTGCCATCAGCGCCAACCACTTCTTCATACCAAATCCAGGTTTTCTTATCCAAGTTGAAAAATTCTCGGCGCTGCACATGTTCAGGCTTATCACCAAAAATTGTCGCACCAATTTGGCTCTCCATCTGAATCAATTGCCGCTCGGTCAGCGGTTTTGCTGGTCGATCTTTGC
>CAUVPC010000012.1:0-14727 GCA_963553655.1 uncultured Candidatus Saccharibacteria bacterium | reverse complement strand
AAAACCTCAGCTACATCGACGAGCGGGCACTGATTTCGTTTACGGCACCGCTGGCCAATTTGTTAACGGATTTTTATGATCAATTGAAGTCGGTAACTAGCGGCTACGGTTCGTTTAATTATGAGCTGGCGGGCTACCAGCCAGAAGATTTGGTGCGCGTTGATTTCTATGTGGCAGGCGAAATGGTCGATGCTCTCAGTGTGATGTGCCACCGCTCGGAGGCGCCAGGCTTGGGCCGCGAAATCGTCAAAAAGCTCAAAGAGGTGGTGCCGCGCCAGAGTTTTGAGGTAGCACTGCAGGCGGCGATTGGTGGCAGGTTCATTGCCCGCGAAAACATTGGCGCTTACCGCAAGGATGTTACTGGCTATCTGTACGGCGGCGACGTCAGTCGTAAAAAGAAGCTCCTCGCCAAGCAAGCCCGCGGTAAAAAGCGCATGAAACGCTTCGGCAAGGTTGACATTCCGTCAGAAGCGTTTACCGTGATGTTAAGGAGGGATTGATCATGAAGAAACCAATTATTTATCTTGACATGGACGGCGTGCTGGTGGATTTCACGTCGGCTTTGACGAAGGTTTCGCCTGAGCTGCTTGAGAAGTTTGCGGGTGAATATGATAATATTCCGGGTGTTTTTGCATTGATGGATCCGATGCCGGGCGCCCTCGAAGCGGTTGATAAGCTGAAGGAAAAGTATGATTTATATATCCTGTCGTCATCGCCATGGGAGAATCCGACGGCACTGGGTGATAAACTGGCGTGGGTGAAGAAGTATTTTGGCGGCGATGGTCGGGAGAATATTTTCTTTCGCAAGGTTGTTTTTTCATCGGTCAAGCATCTGAGTCGTGGCGATATCTTGATTGATGATCGGACAGCAAATGGTGCGGGTGACTTTTCGGGGAGATTGATACGGTTTGGTTCAGATGAATTTCCTGATTGGCAAGCCATTTTGCGTGAACTATTGTGAGCTCGTAAATAATCAGCAAAATATGCTTGCTAACATAAGCGACATCATGATATACTGGCAGTGATTATATTAGATATTGCGATAAAACAATAAAAAGGAGATTATTCAATGGGGTCGCTCTGGGGTAAGAGAAAAAGAACAATAGCCCGCGCTGCTAAGGCAGGATGCTTAGTAGTAATTGCTGCGGTAATTGCGGTATTTAGCCAATCAGCTAATGCAAAACAAATAGTTACATGGACAGAACAGGCTGGTTCTGGTAGTCGCCCTTGGACTTCAATTGCTAGCTCTGCTGACGGTAATAAGCTCGCTGCAACTATGAGCGGCGGTTCAGTATATACATCAGATGATGCTGGTTTGACTTGGACAGAGCGAGTTGATTCTGGCTCTCGCGCCTGGATTGCAATCACCAGCTCTGCTGACGGTACTAAACTTGCTGGTGTGTACCACTGGGGTGGTTACATTTTAACCTCAGAGGATAGAGGTCAAACCTGGAGAAGTAATGGTATAACCGGTGGTTCTTTTGATTGGACCTCAATCACCAGCTCTGCTGACGGTACTAAACTGGCAGCTACTGCCAGAAATGGCGCAGTGTTCACCTCAAGTAACTCAGGTGCAACTTGGACACCACAGGCTGGTTCCGGCAACCGTGCTTGGACCGCAATCACCAGCTCTGCCGACGGCACCAAATTGGCTGCAACCGTTAACGGTGGTGCGGTATTTACTTCAAATGATTCAGGTGTAACGTGGACAGAACAAGCCGCTTCCGGCAACCGTGCCTGGACTGCCATTACTGGCTCAAGTGACGGCACTAAACTCGCCGCAACTATCAATGGTGGTGCAGTCTATACCTCAAATGACGCAGGTGTGACCTGGCAAGAACAAGCCGCTTCCGGCAACCGTGCTTGGACCGCAATCACCAGCTCTGCCGACGGCACCAAATTGGCTGCAACCGTCACTGGTGGCGTAATATATGTTTCAAGTGACTCAGGTGCTACCTGGGAAGAGCAAACCACGGCTGCAACTGGCGCCTGGTCCTCTATCGCGATGTCTAGCGACGGTGCTCGCATTGCGGCGGCTATGAACAATGGCTTCATCAGTACTGCGACCGTTAAGGAAGCGCCAGTCACTCCACCGACCCCACCAACTCCACCAACACCAACGCCAACCCCGACCCCAACACCAACTCCTGCTCAGCCAACCAATCCTGGCGCGCCAGTTGCTCAGCCGGCAAAACCAACCGGTGAAGGCTACTTGGCTGACACTGGTGACAATGTTTGGCCGCTCGCTTCACTCGCAGCTGTCGGTATTGGTGCAGGTATCATTTGGATCGTAAAGCGCAGGAATAGTTAAGCGCATGGACGAATTGGAACGGTTGATTGCTAATTATCAACCAACTGAGCCAACCGTCGAGCTGATCAAGAAAGCCAAGATTGCCTTACTGACGGGCATCTCTGGCGCCGGTAAAGACACCATCAAAAAGCGATTATTGCAGATTCCAGATTTTAGCAGCATCGTTTCGCACACAACACGTGCGCCGCGTGTTAACAATAATCGCCCGGAAGTTGATGGTGTCGATTACCATTTCATCAACTCGACCACGGCTGTACAAATGCTAAGGAACCAGGAATTTATTGAGGCAAAATTTGTTCACGGCACAGTCTATGGCACCTCAGCGGCTGAGATTCAGGCGGCATATGAGCAAAACAAGACAGTCATTGCCGATATTGATGTGCAGGGCGCTGCGGAATATGAGATTCTAGCTCCGCAAAGTATTTCAATTTTCATCATACCTCCCGACTACGAAACCTGGCTGACCCGCTTGAAAAGTCGGTATACTACTGAGGAGGAATTTCAAGCTGAATGGCCGAAACGGCTGGCTAGTTCTATCAAAGAAATGACACAAGCACTTTCTGTACCGTATTATCATGTTATTATTAATGATGACCTTGATAGAGCGGTTCGTGTCTGTCGTGACATCATTGAACGTGGCGACTTGTTTAATCGGCAAGATGATGAAGCCCGTTTGGCCGCAAGGAGGCTTTTAGAACATATTCGGCAGTATAATAATATCGTATGAGTTATCGTCATCAGGTTTCTGACCATATCCAAAAACGAGCTTCGGCATTGCGTCGTTCGCCGTGGTCATTGTCTGCGCTAATCGACCAAGCGTTTTTCTTGTTAGCCGGTTTGGCTTCATTTTGGTTCGGTTGGTTGGTTTGGCGTGAGGGCTGGTATTCTGGCGGTTGGTGGCTGGTAGCGTTTTTTGCACTGTTTTGGGTCATCATGGCCTACTTGGCCTTGCCTCGCTTGCACCGTATTTTAAGTAGCCTGTATGTACCGAACTATTTCATCGGTCGTACGCGGACTGCTGATGGATTGTTGGGTGATCCAGTCAATGTGGCGCTCAGAGGTTCAGAAGCGCAGCTGCATCAAGCGATGATTGATGCCGGCTGGACGATTGCCGATGAAATCACCGCACGCTCATCATGGAAGATAATTTTTTCTACGCTGACTGGCAGGAGCTATGCTTCAGCTCCTGTGTCATCACTATTCTTGTTTGGTCGTCGTCAAGATTTTGCCTATCAGCAAGAGGTAGACGGTAGCCCTGGCAAACGTCATCACGTGCGGTTTTGGCGCTGCCCTCAAGGTTGGTTGTTGCCTGGTGGTCATCAGGTTGATTGGCTGGCAGCAGGAACATATGACAAAAGCGTCGGATTGTCATTGTTCACCCTGCAAGTTACTCATAAAATTGATGAAAATACTGACATCGAGCGTGACTATATTGTGAAGACCGTCACTGAGCACACACCGCAGGTGGCAGTGACAAATTTGAAAGACTTTTCGACGGGTTATCACTCGCGCAATGGTGGGGGCGACAGTATTCAGACGGATGGTGACTTGCCGGTCTTGGAACTGGCGGCAGTTGTAGCAAATCAGCAGATAATTGCCGAGAGAGCAGGGATTATTCTGGACGCAACAGCTCATGAATATGCAGTCTCCACGGAAGAACACGACACGGTGCTGCAGCAGCTGTGGAATCGCCGACCGCCGCAAATATCGTTTGCTATTTTGTTTACGGCCTTGGCTATGATGATTGTCCTGATAGGCGCCTTGTTTGATTTTCTGCTGTTTGACGAATTGTTGCATCAGACAACCCAGGACTTTATCGTTGAAGGCCTGGACACTTCTGTGGCTGCCACAGGAGCGGAGTGGATTATTCGAGGAGTGCTGAGTTTGAGCGCGGGCTGGATCTTAGTAACAGCTGTGCTGTCACGAGGTACGTTCCGCGGCTCTAACAAAGATAGGCTACTCTTGATGATATTGTCGAGCCTGTCAGTGCTGGCAACGTCATTCACCTTGACCATCGGTAAAATCACCTGGACAAGCGTTGGCACCCTGGCGTTCATCGGTATTAATATCACGATCATCCTGATGCTATCGTCTGACGCAGCCAGGCAGTTCACTCACACTCGCACGACTGCACGCCGTGCCAAGCAGAAGACAACCTAGCACTCTACTTGTATGAGTGCCAGATGTACGCTATAATGTAGCCATGACTGAACGCCAGCAGGCTATCTTGGCCGCCATCATCGAACAGTACGCTGAAATTGCGGCGCCAGTTGGTAGTGTGACGCTTGCCAAATTGTTTGGTGTGTCCAGCGCTACTATCCGCAGCGAAATGGCCAAGCTCGAGGAGATGGGATTTATCGAGGCACCGCACACCAGTGCTGGTCGCATTCCGACTGACAAAGGCTATCGGTTTTATGTTAATGGCATCACCGCTGCGCAAATGACTGAACTGCCAAGTGGTATCGATCGCAGTGCGAGAGCGATCGAAGCGCATGTTAATTCGCACGTTGATAAATCTGACAGAGCCATCCGCAGCGCGGTTGATAGTCTGGTTGAGCTGACGGGCAATTTCGGCTTCGCCTCGTTTGGTGATCATCTGTACATGAATGGCATGACACAGCTGTTTTCTCAGCCAGAGTTCGTCGAGGGCAATCACGTGCAGGCCATCGCTAGGCTGATTGATAACATCGAACCCTGGCTGATTGAAGCTGCGCCAAACGAACCGCTCAATGTGTTCATCGGTAGTGAAAATCCAATTGGTAAAGCCAGCGGCGCGACCCTGATTATCAGCAAGTTTCGTTCATCGTTTAGTGATCGCAGTTACATTGGAGTGATTGGTCCAACACGGCAGAATTACCGTCGAACGATGGAGCTGGTTAGGCGAACGGGTGCGATGTTGGAGGAGGTATTGTAATGGCTGAATGGATCGGCGGACTACTGAGCGGCTTGCCAACGTGGCTAGTAGTGATTATTTTGATTATTATTTTCATGGCTATGATCGTGCTCTTTCCCTGCACATATGGCGACAAGCCGTTTTGGCCGTTTAGAAGGAGGAAAAAATGACGAAAAGTAAGGCTAAAAAAGCTGAAGATTTAGAACAGCAATTGGGAGAGCTGACCCTGGATTTGCAGCGGACGCGGGCGGATTTTGAGAACTATCGCAAGCGTGTCGAGGCCGAAAAGCAGTCAGCCCACAGCATGGGTCAGGCTAAATCAGTGATGAAATTGCTACCAGTGATTGATACAATCGAGCGAGCTATTGCTAATGTGCCGGAAGAACTAGCGGATAATGCCTGGGCGAAGGGTGTGGCTGGTTTGGGTAAACAACTTGATAAGCAGCTCAAAGACATTGGTCTGGAGAAAATTGATGCCAAGCCAGGAACATCGTTTAACCCTGAACTGCATCAGGCAGTGCAATTTGATGAAGAAGCAGACGGCGATAAAGAAGTTGTCGTCGAGGAGTTACGTGCCGGCTATACACTGGACGGTGCGGTGATTCGTGACGCAATGGTCAAAGTCACGCGGCGATAATTTACTGTATTTCACCCCAGACATCAATAGTTTTATTTACAACAATGCTTGCAATCAGAACGTATTAGCGCTATAATTTTTGGCAAGAGTTTTTAACATAAACACAGGGAGAAAAAGGGGATGGCGAAACGATTATTCGTGGCACTAGTATCAGCTGGTGGTATCTTATTGTTAGCTTTACTGTACAACGGTAACACCAATGCAAGTCAATGGGGCGTTGTGTGGAGTGAGGAGTTTAAAGGCACCTCAGTGCCTGATAGCTGGGACGTATTCAAACAAAATAAAGATAATTATGGCAATAATCACCTAGCCTACAATCCGAGCAACGTCAAGGTTGTCAACAATGATTATCTAGAGATCAAAACGCAGCGCCACTGTGTTGCAAATCTTGATGAACCATTGAATGACTCTAATGCTAGCGAAACGCCATGTCCAAGTGGTAAGATGACACGATATCTTAGCGGTCGGGTGACGAATAAGACGAAGGTGGTGGATGGTACAAAACCTTTCCGCGCCGAGATTCGTGCCAAATTCAATTGGAATGGAAAAAATGGTACACGACCATCATTGTGGATGGTTAATGGTGTCTCATTAAAGAATTGTAATGATAATCCTAACGCCAATGACCCATACGGCGAGCTAGACATCATTGAATGGTACTCCTACACACCAGCATATACCTGGTCAAGTACTCATGCTACCTGTTATCACCACGGTGTGACTGGAACCTGGAAAAATGGCTGGAGGACGAGAAGGATCATCCATAGTGATGAACATCGATCAGGTTCTAAGCCGGGTACATTGGCCTATGAATGGCACACATGGGCAGTTGAGTATGACGGTGAGACGGTTAAATACTTCGTGGACGACAAGCCAATCACGGCATATCATTATCACGCCAGCCCTACTGACAGCAAGGAAATTGAGCGTACGCCAGCTGCTCCTCTGACAAAATTAGCTGACGCATCATTGATTAAAAAGACGTTTGATGAGGGATGGCGCTTTATCATAAACGACTACGTGGAGGCAGATGCGGATCAGAAACCAATCTCTCCTTCAGATAGCTTCCCGAAGCAAACCATGTTGATCGACTACGTTCGTGTATTCCAAAAGGGTACGGGCACACAGCCGGCTGAGACACCTGTACCAAAGACGGGTGCTACATGGTCAAAGCGTGATGCTTCTGGTTCTCGAAATTGGACTGCAATTGCCAGTTCGAGTGATGGTAATAAACTAGCTGCAGCAGTATGGGGTGGTAAGGTTCTTACCTCCACTGATGCTGGTGCAACCTGGACTGAGCAGCCTGGTGCAGGAGATCGTAACTGGGTAGCAGTTGCTAGCTCCGCTGACGGTAAGAAGTTAGCAGCTGTATATGATTGGGGTGGTTATGTCTTTACCTCCACGGACGCTGGTGCAACCTGGACTGCTCGCGGGGTGCCTGGATCATACAACTGGACCGCAGTTGCTAGCTCCGCTGACGGTAATAAACTCTTCGCTATTGCTAAGGATCACGCTATCTATGCTTCAAATAATGCTGGTGTAACCTGGACTGCCCTCACAGGGTCTGGGGCACGCAAATGGAATTCAATTGCTAGCTCCGCTGACGGTAATAAATTGGTTGCGGTAGTCGAGAACGGAACTATCTATACCTCCACTGACGCTGGTGCAACCTGGACCGAGCGAGCAAACTCTGGTGTCCGTAAGTGGTCAGCAGTTGCCAGCTCCACTGATGGCAATAAATTAGTAGCAACGGCAACTGGTGGCAGGATTTACACCTCCACTGACGCTGGTGCAACCTGGACCGAGCGAGCAGCCGATGGACTTCATAACTGGACTGCAGTTACTATTTCTGACGATGGTCAAAAACTTTCAGCAACTGCTGGTGGCGGTGGATACATTTATAGCTCAAACGACGGTGGTGTAACCTGGGTAGCTCAGACATCTGCTGGTGTGCCAAACTGGGCAGCAATTGCCGGCTCTGCCGACGGCTCAAAAATCGCCGCAGCACCATACGGTGGTGCCGTCTATACGACTGCTAACAATGCGCTGGTTGGCCCAAGTGAAGAGGAGCAGAAAGTTACCGCGGCTGAAGCAGCAGTAGCAAATGCTGAATCGACCAAGCGTCCATCTGATGTTACTGCCGCTAAAACCAAAGTTGATGCAGTAGGTGACGCAGGCAAGAAGGCCGCCTTCCAGGCAAGGCTCGATGCGGTAGTTAACGCTATTTCCGGTGCTCGCTCAGCCCTCACTGCATTGATCGCTAAAGCTAAAGATCCAGCCACTGTTGCCGGCATGAGCAGTAGCACTATTGCCGCTCTTCAGGCACAGGTCACGGCAGCTGAAGCAGTTACGAACAATACAAACGCCTCAGCGTCTGAGCTAGACAATGCGCGCATGGCTTTGCAGGGTAAACTTGATGCACTGAAAATTGATAAAGCAAGCCTGCAAGCAGCCATCACTGCCGCAGAAGCTGCACCATCATACATTAAGTCTGACCCGACAGTTGCTTCAGCTCTCACCGCTGCCAAGGCCGTCTTGAACCAAGCGAATCCATCTGCGTCAGATCTTCAATCAGCGATTGCCAACCTCAACAGTGCAGTGGTTAGTGCCAAGCAAAAAGAGCAAGATGCTCAGGATGCTGCCCAAGCTGCAGTTACCAAGGCAGAAACCGACAAAACACAAAGTGCCGTTGATGCCGCTAAGGTCTTGGTAAATAAAGTGCAAGATCCTGCCAAAAAAGCAGCACTGCAAGCAAAATTGAACGCTGTTGTTGTCAAGCCAGCGCCAACACCAACCATGCCAATCACTTCAGCGACTGTTGCGCAACCAGGCGGTGGTACGGTGACGGTTGCTACAGCTGGTAACCAGTGTTACAACATCGCTTCAGCCGTAGTGGCAGCTGCTCCGAATAACTACGACGATCGTGTTCTGCAAGATATTGTCAGTTTCACCATCAACTGTAATGGACAGACTGCCAGGGTTGGGTATACAACTCGCGTGACGTTGACTTTGAGCAAGCACTACGCTGATCATAATCAGCTGGCCGTGGCTAAGATAAGTAATGGCGCCATCAAAGAAGACATCACTAACCGTGTCACATTTGGCACGACAGCTGATGGTAAGCACACGACAGTGACCTATGATTTGACTGACGGCGGCTTTGGTGATGAGGATAAGGCTGCAAACGGCACCATCGTAGACCCAATCGGTGTCTACGAGCGCCAACAGCAATTCACTCCTGGTGTTGGTGGTGGTGCTGGTAATCCTGCTAGCCCTACTAACCCTGGCGGTGCGACAACTAACGGCGCTGGCAAGAACGCTCAGCCAACCAACAAGGGCGGCTACTTGGCAGACACTGGTGCTAGTGTTATCGCTGTAACGGTGATAGCGGTAGCAGTTGGTGGTGCCGGAGTTTGGTTCATCCGCAAAAAGATATAAGAAGCTAGCAAATAATTATAATTAGCACTCTTGACACGGGAGTGCTAATTATTTATACTGAAATAGTTGGCACTCATGAATAAAGAGTGCTAAAATGGATATAAGAAAAACCAGATGTGATCATAACAGAAAGGGGAATCATATGGGTAAAATCATTGGAATTGACCTCGGTACAACTAACAGCGCCTTTGCGTATATGCTGGCAGGTAAGCCAGAAGTTATCGCTAATGCCGAGGGCAACCGCACCACGCCATCAGTGGTGGCGATTAATAAAAAAGGTGAGCGCTTGGTTGGACAAGTGGCTCAGCGCCAGCGCGTGACCAATCCAAAGAACACCATTTACGGTGTGAAGCGTTTGATCGGCCGTAAGTTTAGTGACAAAGAGGTTCAAAAAGACCTGGACATTATGCCGTACCAGATTGTTAAAAAGGGCACTGGCGTAGCCGTAGAAATGGGCGACAAAGAATACACGCCAGAAGAAGTTTCAGCCATGATCCTTAGCAAAATCAAGGCTGATGCTGAGGCATTCTTGGGTGAAAAAGTTACCGAAGCGGTTATCACCGTGCCAGCCTACTTTGACGATTCGCAGCGCCAAGCTACCAAGGACGCTGGTAAAATTGCCGGTCTGGAAGTTAAGCGCATCATCAATGAGCCAACGGCCGCTGCTTTGGCGTACGGCCTGGAAAAAGGCAAAAATGACGAGACCATTGTGGTGTTTGACCTCGGTGGTGGTACCTTCGACGTTTCCATCCTGGAGCTCGGCGACGGCGTGTTTGAGGTGAAGGCGACGAATGGTGACACTCACTTAGGCGGTGAGGACTTCGACAATGTCATCGTCAACTATTTCTTGGATGACTTTAAGTCTAAAGAAGGCATCGACCTACGCAAAGACAATGCGGCTATGCAGCGACTAAAGGACGAAGCGGAAAAGGCCAAGAAGGAACTATCGACAGTCACTGAGTATGAAGTCAATATTCCGTTCATTACCGCTGATGCTGACGGGCCAAAGCACTTTGAGTTGAGCTTGACACGGGCTAAGTTGGAAGATTTGGTGAAAGATTTGTTGGATCGCCTGGACGGCCCAGTCGAAAAGGCGCTCAAAGACGCTAAATTATCAAAATCTGACGTCAATGAAATCGTTATGGTCGGCGGTATGACTCGTATGCCAGCGGTGGTCGAGCGGGTGAAGAAGTTGTTCGGTAAAGACCCGATGCAAGGTGTCAACCCAGACGAAGTGGTGGCAGTTGGTGCAGCTATTCAGGGTGGTGTGTTGGCTGGCGATGTCAAGGATGTGCTGCTGCTGGACGTGACGCCGCTGAGCCTTGGTATCGAGACGATGGGCGGTGTGTCGACCAAGCTAATTGAACGCAATACCACCGTACCAACCAGCAAGAGCGAAGTATTCTCGACGGCTGCTGACAATCAGCCAAAAGTAGAAATTCATGTCTTGCAGGGTGAGCGCGAATTTGCTAAAGATAACAAGAGCCTGGGGCAGTTTGAGCTTGATGGCATTGCGCCAGCACCGCGCGGCGTGCCGCAGATTGAAGTGACGTTCAATATCGACGCGAATGGTATCCTCAACGTCACTGCCAAGGACAAAGGCACTGGCAAGGAGCAATCAATTACCATCCAAAACTCTGGCAACATGAGCAAGGAGGATATCGAAAAGGCCCAGAAAGAAGCTGAGTTGCACGCTGACGAGGACAAGAAAAAGCGTGAAACTGTTGACGCTAAAAACCAACTAGAAAACGCCATCTATCAGGCAAAGAAAATGCCAGATGAGTTCAAGGATAAGATTTCTGAGGATGACAAGAAGGCGATTGACGAAGCAGTTAAGGAAGCAGAAAAGCACAAAGACGCTGACGACAAAGATGAGCTGGAAGCAGCAATTAAGACCTTGCAGGATGCCATCATGCCGATTGGTGCCAAGATGTACCAGCAAGCTGCTGAAGATAACAAGGCTGATGAGTCGAAGGATGACAAAAAGTCTGACAAGGACGAACCAGTCGAAGGCGAAGTGGTTGACGAGAAGTAATCTCGGTGCCAACTCGTGACATAAACTACCCCTCTCAAGGGGTAGTTTTGTATTGTCTGGGCTAGGCTTATGCTTGCGCCGCTGCCAGCGAATTGTTATATAAATAATTATGCACCAGTTTGATACATATTCTTCGCGTTTTACAGTTGATGAGCAAGGGAGAGTTCATAAGGTAGGCAGGTATGTACTGGCATGTGCAGCCAGCCCCCAGGTCGAACTGATGCAACAATTGATGGATGAGCAACCAAAACACCTTCTGGCGCCGCTGGCTATTCGGGCAGCGCAGGGAGAGCCGCTCCACGAAGTATACCCGCTCATGGGCGCTACATTAGATAAACAGAAACATATTATACAACAAAAGATTAATGATGGTGAGATTGGCGCCAGGACAGTGCTCGATATGATGATACAGGTGACAGAGGCTGCCGGCTACCTCCACGAACGAGGATTGGTGCACCATGATATCCGACCAACGAACATCTTCTACGATGAGACTGAGGGCCGGCCAATACTGACACTGTTTGACTATAATCAGGTCAAACCACCATATGTGCAGACTAAACCGCACTCAAGTTGGAACAGGGAGCATGCGCCGGAAGTTGTTAAGCTCGGATCACTCATTGACTATCGTTTTGATGTGTATGCCATCGGTATGGTATTTCATGAGCTAACACATGATTTGATTTGGGAATCAGGCAGTGATCACCCAGAATACCGTATCAAACCTGCGCTTGCTCAGCAAAAGGATTTGCTGGAGATCATAGCAATTGCTACTAGACCATATGAAGACCGGTACAGTAGCGCCAGTGAACTCCACGCAGCCTTGTGCGCAGCCGAGTTACATATTTGACGAAGCGCTACTGAATTATTTTTTCATAACCTGCTGGAGTGTGTAGGCAGCAAGTTTTTTGGGAGCGCCTGTTGATGGAGCGGTTTCCATATCATCAGACTCTGGGAATAGGTCATCAACTCGCTCACCAATCTCACGCGACATTGCTTCCCAAAGCAGCTCAATGTCCATAACTTCACGTCGGTCTTGGTAGGGCTCATGATACTCTGCGTGCACCGAATGGTAGGTCGGATCAAGCATAACGGCAATTCTTTCCAGCTGATGCATTGGCGTCTTGCCAACCGCTGGGCGGCTTAATGGTGGCATGTTGTGATAATTCCGCGGCTTGATGGCAATGTTGGCTTGATTGGCGGCATCAACCGTGGTGCCGAGCGTTTCAAGCCGTTTGGTCTCTGCAGTTTCAAAGTCAAATTCTGTTATCAGCCAGGCGTCAGGGTCGCCGCGCCAGTTATCTTTCATAACCGAAAGGGCACTGTACTGAGGCTCTCCGTCGCGGTCTTCCCAGCGGACAACACCAGCGATGATCGGCACTGAAAATATACGTTTTTCACCATTAATTTCTAGCTCTGGCCAAGGGTGTCTACCAGCATTTCGTTGTTCACGGTCATAATCACCTATAGTTAGCCATTTGAACACGCCAAATTGTTCAGCTAGTTCTGGTTCTTCGGCCAGTTTTTTAGCCAGCGGCATTAAACTTTCGATTTGTTTTTCTTCTTCAAGCGAGTAAAACTTTTTCTCCAGCTCTTCAAAGCTCGATGGAGCTGTGCTAAGGTTGGTATTTTGCCGTTCTAAAACTGCTGTTGTTTGTACCATGGTATCCTCGCTTCGACTTGTATTTATGTTTTTACAAAGCCTATGCTTCTCTGTATATCACAGAATATAAAAAAAGTCAAAAGATTATGTAAATTGGCTATCTAACTAGCACTCTATTGACACGAGTGCTAACGAACCGTACAATAGAATACATGACCAAACGTGATTATTATGAAGTGCTAGGCGTGTCTAAAACCGCTTCTGAAGATGAAATCAAGAAGGCTTTTCGTAAAGCTGCAGTGAAATATCATCCTGACAAAGAAGGCGGTGATGAAGAGAAGTTCAAAGAGGTCAATGAAGCCTATGAAGTTCTAAAAGACAAGCAAAAGCGACAGCGATACGACCAATTTGGTCATGCCGGTGTCGGCGGGGCTTCAGGCGGTGGCTTTGGCGGCAATCCATTTGAAGGCTTTGGCGGTTTTGGTGCGGAGGGTGTCAACTTTGATTTTGGCGGTGGCTTTGGCGATATCTTTAGTCAGTTCTTTGGTGGTGGTGCTGGGCGGCAAGGTGGTCCACGGCGCGGTCGTGACATAGAGACAACGGTTGCTTTGACCTTTGAAGAAGCTATTTTTGGTGTCGAGAAAAAGATTAACCTAACCATGGATAATGAATGTGAACACTGTAAAGGCGAGGGTGTTGAGCCTGGATATAGCTTGAAGACGTGTGATGATTGTAAAGGGTCTGGTCAGCAGATGCGGGTGATGAATTCCATCTTTGGGCAAATTCAACAAGCTATCACCTGCCCAACCTGTAATGGTCGAGGGAAAATCCCTGAAAAGAAATGTTCAGTTTGCCACGGCAAGGGAACGACGCGTAAGAACCGTGAGATTACGGTCAAAATTCCAGCAGGTATTGATGATGGTGCGGCTATTCGCTTGCGCGGGCACGGCGAAGCGGTCCAGGATGGTGAGCGGGGAGATTTGTATGTTCAGATAAGAGTCAAAGCTCACAAAAAGTTTACCCGTGAAGGCGATATTATTCTTTCGGAAGAACACGTTTCCATGGTCGATGCGGCGTTGGGTACGGAAATTGATGTTGAAACGGTGGATGGTGTGGTTCGCATGAAAGTTCCAGCTGGTACCCAAAGCGGTACTGATTTTAAATTGTCAGGACATGGCGTACCGCACTTGAGAAATGACGCTCGTGGCCCGCACATCGTTGGTATCATCGTTGATACGCCAACCAAATTGAGCAAGAAGCAACGTGAGCTTTTGGAGCAATTTAATACCTCCAAAAAGCGTGGTTTGTTTTCCTGATTAGCCTGTAGTTTATATATAAAACATAAGTGTTATAATTGAGCTATGGAGCTTATGCAGACAGCTCGTAAGGGGCATCATTTCATTTCTCGATGTATCATGGTCATTATCATTGTGATGATCGCTTACGGTGCCTATACTCTGCTGTGCGATGTCAATAAACCTCGCCCAGTCGTGGTCAGGGCTGGCCAGGCGACATTGCAGGCTGAAATTGCGGAAACGGCTGAGCAGCGGTATAAGGGTCTGAGCGATCGGTCTGGTCTGACGGACAACCAAGCGATGCTGTTTAAATTTGAGGGTGATGACAAGTGGGAAATGGTGATGCGCAATATGAGTTTTCCGCTCGATATCATCTGGTTAGATAAAGACAAAAAAGTAGTACACATTGAGCATGAAGTGCAGCCTGACGCTGAGCCATATGAAATATACAAACCCAAAGTACCAGCACGATACGTCTTGGAATTGGCTGCTGGCGTAGCTAAAAAGTCGAGCAT
>CAUVPC010000011.1:0-15465 GCA_963553655.1 uncultured Candidatus Saccharibacteria bacterium | reverse complement strand
TTCGGTAGAAGTGCAGGAGATTTTACCGCGGGAATTGGAGGCGATGTCATTTTGAGGGTAATGATTATTGAATTATGAAACTCTCCGCCCATCTCAAACCCAACTCCCGCCACCGTGAAGAAGTCATCACGAATGACGACGGTTCGTTGACGATTTACACCAAGGCGCCAGCCATTGAGGGGCGGGCTAATCTAGCGGCGGCGAAACTACTAGCAAAGCATCTCGGCGTGGCGCCCTCAAAGGTAAAATTACTGCGTGGCGCTTCTTCGAAATACAAGATATTTGAGATTGATCGGGTGGACTAATGTAACCGCTGTATCGTCACAAATGAATACCCCTGCTGCTTCAGCGAGCTGAGGATACACGGCACGGCATTGACGGAAGTTTGGTGAATGTCATGCATCAAGATGACGGCTCCAGGACGAGCGCCAGCGACGGCGCGCGAACAGACGATCTGGCTATTGCGATCAGCCCAATCACGAGTGTCAACTGACCACAAAATTGACGACATGCCACGCGCCCGAAGTTGTTCTAAAACCACACCGTTGGCTGCACCATACGGTGGTCGCAGAATGGTTGGCTTGACGCCAGCGGCTTGTTTAATGGCTTCGTTGGTGCGGTCGATTTCGCCAGCAATTTGGTTAACTGATAGTTTAGGTAGTTCAGGGTGTGACCATGAGTGATTGCCTAGCTGATGGCCGCGTGCATGGATGCTGCGTACAACACTAGCCTGGCCGGAAACCTTGCTGCCGATTAAGAAGAACGTCGCTTTTGCACCATACTGATCCAAGATGTCCAGTAGGTGCGCAGTGTATGGTCCCGGCCCGTCATCAAACGTCAAAGCGATCACTTTATTGCCAGTGGTTGGCGCGGGTGCTGGTGTAGCGGGCGCTGGCTTTGGTTCTGGCTTTGGCTCGGGTGGTTTAGGGAAATTCCCTAGTTTTTGGGCTGTCGGATTTTGTAGGTATTTGGCAACAGTTGCGGTTGGTACTTTGATGGTTAATTCGCCATAGGCTGACGGCAACAGGGAGGCTTGTCCAATTGGCCAGACCAAGGTATTGCCATCGTCAGCGATGGTAAAGTTTGCCAATGTCTCTTTGGTGATCATCTCCTCAAGATTTGCTTCTGGTTGCTGGCGTTGTTTGATGGTTTGTGCGACGTCTCGTTGGGCCGCTGTCACGATTGCCTTGGTGGCTTCCTCTGATTTCTCAGTCAAATTATCCAGACTAATCACCTCGCCAGAATCTTTATCAAAGGTCCAAAACAGCGTCAGTGCCACTGGATGGGCGCCATGCATGTCTTGTTTGATATTGACGATGATCGACAGAGCTACTGTATTATTGTGCGTCACTTGATAGCTGATGGTTTCGGTCATTGGTCGCTCAAAGGTGATGGTGCTTGATGAAGTGTAGCGAAAATCACTATCAGCGCGGTCAATTGCTCGGGCGATGAGTTTGTTGATTTTGGAATTGCTGGTAATTGGATACTCAATTGAGACCTTTTCGCGCTTGCTGTCGCGCGTCACAAACTTGGAGCGAATGCCAGCATAGCGCGAATCGGTGAAATAATATTTTTCATCTTCTAGAACAGTTGGACGTTGGGTTGGTGGCTGCTTGGAATGGAGGTAAAATAAGACACCCATTGCGCTAACAGCAAGCAAAAGTAACGTAGTGAATATAATACTGCTCAATCGAGGTCGGTTTGCAGGTGTTGCGTTGGTTCTTGACCTATGATTGGATCGAGCTGACTGTCGTTTTGCTGATGATTTTTGAGATTTCGTTTGCGTTTTTTTGGCAGACATTAGTTCACTCCGCCAGCTTTCAAGATCGCCTTTAAGCCAGTTTCACCGCCAGCAAACCCACTGGCAACATAATCATTGATCACCATGTATGGCAGGCCGCTCACACCAAGCGAAAGAGCTTTTTGGGTATTGTCATCGATTTCTTTTTGGTGTGGTTTTTTGGTCATACAGTCAGCAAATTTCGCCTCATCCATACCAATATGTTTAGCGGACGCCAGGAAGTAGTCTAGCGGTAGTGGTGGAATTTTTTGCGGTACGGCAACGTTTTTCACACCAATTCCTTTGTCAAAATAATCACGTTTAATGCGTGGCACGATATCGTGGGTATACTGCCAATATTTGTCTTGGTCGGCGGCGCAAAAAGCAGCGTGAGCGCCAGTTTCTGTGTTGTCGGTGACTTCTTTGAGCAGTGTTACCACGCGATGTTCGTAGCGAACTTTACCTGATTTGATATACTCATTTTTGAAGAAATCAGCGTTAGTGGCTGCTTCAACTTCGGCGCAGAATGAGCAAAAATAATCAGTATAATCAACAAACACATGCTTGGCTTCGGCAGAGCCTTGCGACATTTTTTCATTCCACGGTTTGCCGTCACCAACATGGCGATTTGGTGGACGATTAACGATGCCGTAGATAAACAATGCGACAATTGCCGTAATCAAAATGCCTGAAATAACCCAAATGATTGCTATGCCTGCTGATTTTTGTCGATTCATAGTTCCTCCTGTTTTGCTAATTCTGTATATATAAAGGCGATTTGTCCAGACTTGTAGAGTGAAAAGAGGCTTAATAGCAGGGCTAACATCAAGACAATGGTGCTGGCGACGGTGGCAGCAGCGGCAGCGGCAGCGCCCGAGAAGAACACGGCAACGAGCGGTAGGATGAGTGATGTGCCGCAGGGAACACAGCCCAGGCCAATGGCAGCAGCCACAGAGGCCAAGCCGCTGAGTCCGACTTGCCTGGTGACGGATTGTTCATTGCGCTTATTTTTCTTGGCAGTGAAAATGACGACGGTGATTGACAGTCCTTGGAGGAGTGACACCACAAGGAGTAACGCGCCGTTTAGCGAGCTGAAGCCCTGTTTGAATATATCAATGAACATAGTTCCAAAAAGGGAGATTTTGTCTAATATTGGTAGTCGCGACATCATCAGTGGGCCGTAAAAATTGGCGTTGATGGCAAAGAAAATAATGAGTGCAAACAGCAAAGATAAAACAACCGCTAAAAGTAAGTACTGCGGCAAGCTGAGAATCTTGCCAACCCCTACCGCGGCCGAGGTAATAGATGCTTGTTTTTGACGAATTTGCTCCATGCACTTATTATACGCTACTCATAAAACTAAATCGACAATAAATAATTCAAATCATATATTCCATACATTCGCTAAAAGCTGGGTTGCGAAAATAAAAATTAGCCAATGGGTTATTGCATAATAAAAATACTCTAATTATCATCAGAGTATTTTTATTCAATCGGTCTTAGGCGGGAGCTACTTTTTAATGAGCTTTAATACAACCAGTAGTACTACTGCACCAAAGAAGGCGGTTAATAAGCTAGCAACATTAAAGCCAGTGAGTACATCAGCGTCACCACCCATCAAGCTCACTAGCCAACCACCAATCATTGCGCCAATAATACCAACGATGATATTTGTCAGTGTGCTTGATTCTGCGTCTTTATTTACCACCTTAGATGCCAGCCAGCCGGCAAGACCGCCGATTATAAGCCATACAAGTATTGTCATAATTAATTTTACCTCCTGTAGTAACTGATCCTGTTGTTTAGTGTAGCATATTCAGATACCTAATCAAGGCAAGAGGGTGGAGAGTTGGTTGCCAGCATAAACTATACACTGAGTGTATAAAGCTCTTGCAATAACTAAACACTGGGTGTATAGTAAGAGTATGAGCGTTCAATATACACTGTTAGGGTTTTTGGCGGAAGAGTCAAATTATGGCTATGAGTTGAAGAAAAAATATGACGGCTATTTTGGCAAGGACAAGCCAATTTTAACCGGTCAGATATATTCAACTCTGGCGCGGCTCAAACGCGACAACAAAGTCAAAGAAATTACTGATACTAGCGAATCGGGCGGACCAGACCGGGTTCGGTATGAAATTACTGATGAGGGTAAGCAAGATTTGCAAGCATGGCTGGAGTCACCCGAAGCGCCGTCGCCACAACTGCAAGCGACGATGTACATTAAAGCGGTGCTGGCCATTCTGAAAGATGGCGATGCGTCACCGTATTTGGATAATCAACGGCAGGCGCACATCCAACGAATGCGCGAGCTGACAGCACAGCGTCGCGATAGCAATCTGTCGGACATGTTGCTAATTGATCATGCACTGTATCATTTGGAGGCGGATTTGCGCTGGATTGAATTAACTATTTCGCGGTTAACGCGGCTAAAGGAGGAAATTTTGCATGAGCAAACCAATAATTAGCGCTAAACATATCACAAAGTCGTTTGGGCAAACACAGGCGCTGCGCGGTGTCAGCTTGGATGTCGAGGCGGGCGAGGTGCTGGCTATCATGGGTCCGTCGGGTTCTGGCAAGTCGACGCTGCTACACAGCTTGGCGGCGATTACCAAAGTTGATAGCGGTGAGATTGACTTTGATGGCCAGCGGATTGATACGATGAATGATGATAAGCGCAGTATGCTGAGGCGCACTAGCTTTGGCTTTGTTTTTCAGTTTGGGCAATTGGTGCCGGAGCTGACGGCGCTGGACAATGTAGCGTTGCCATTGCTACTGAACGGCGTCAAACGTAAAGAAGCCTATCAACGGGCGAAAACATGGCTTAACAATGTTGAGTTGGGGAATAAAGCCGACAGTATGCTTGGTGAATTGTCGGGCGGACAAATGCAGCGCGTGGCGATTGCCCGGGCGATGGTGATTGAGCCAAAAGTGCTGTTTGCTGATGAGCCGACTGGTTCACTGGATAGCCTGAACTCAGAAAAGGTCATGGAATTGTTCATCAAAACCGCCAAAGAGCACGGCACGACAGTCATCATGGTGACGCATGAGCCGACGATTGCCGCCTACGCTGATCGGGAAATCATCGTCCGTGATGGGCAGATTTCTGGTGCTGAGGTGGCGGTAAACCCGGCACAGACGAGGGCTGATAAAGCTAAGGCGAGGATTGTCTAATGAGCGTTAGTTGGATGTTGCTACAAAAGTCTGGTCGCCAGTCGTTTGCGCGTCTGGGGCTGACGACAGCAGCGGTAGCATTGGGGATTATGCTGGTGTGCTGCTTAACAGCTGGTGTTAATGGGATTCTGGGGCGTGCTGGTGGAACGACCATTAGCTTGGCGGCACACCAAGCTAGTCGCAAGGAGGCTTCTCAACAACCAATTGATGGTGTTGATCCACTGAGGATTAGTGGTGTAGTGCGACTTGGTAATGCGTCAAAATGGCGCGACCAGTTTATCCAGGCTTATTCAATGTACGGTACAGCGAAGTCGCCGCAGTTTGCCAAGCTGAAAACGCCAGGTCCTGGCGAGTACTATCTATCACAGGCGCTGGCTGACGCGGTTGCCCAGCATCCTGAGGACGATATTTTGGCGCGTTTCGGTAAAAATACCAAATACTTAGGCGTACTTCCTAGTGAATATACTGCCAGCCCGGATGCGCTGATAATGGTACGCGGTGCTAGCGCCGAGGAAGTGGCAGCCAGTGATAATGTGGCGAAAGCTCAGGGACAGACTTCCTACTTTGCTAATGTCTACCGCACAGACGCGAATGGGTTGAAATCAGATGTTAGTCTGGATCCTGGATCTATTATCATACTTAGTATTGGTGCAACCATCTTGTTGTTTCCAATCGTCATTTTTGTATCAGTGGCGACACAGCTGGGCGCGGCGCAGCGGGAAAAACGCTATGCTGCTTTGCGGCTGATCGGCGCAACTAAGCGGCAGGTGACACGGATATTACTCTTGGAGTCGTTGCTAGCATCAGTGGTCGGCGTGGTGATTGGCCTGGGCGCGTTTGGGCTATTACAAGCGCCGCTACAAGCTTTCAAGCTGAGCGGGATGCGGTTTAATCCTGGTGACTTAGCGTTGACTGGCGGGCAATACGCCTTGATTATTGGCTTGACATTGGGTCTGACGACGTTTGTTAACTGGCGACGGATGCGCCGAGCGCAAATTTCGCCATTGGGTGTGTCACGCTCAGTTGAGAAGGTGAAGAAACTGCGCGGGTGGCGGGCGCTGGTGCCAGCAACTGGTATCGCCATCTTTGCTTGGTTGTCGTCAAAGTCGGGACTGGATTGGTTGATGGCAAATAAAGAATCAGCTATTCCATCTATGCTACTGCTGGCAGCGCTACTACTGGTGATGTTCGGGCTCGTCCTGGCTGGTGGCTGGCTGACGAATAAGCTGTCGCTGCTGGCAGCGCGATGGGCTAATAATGGTTCAATGCTGATCGCTGGTAAGCGTACGGCGGTGCATTCGCGAACGGTTTTCCGTAGTGTCAGCGGCGTGGTGCTGGCGCTGTTTGCGGGTAGTTTTTACTTGACGGCAACCAGTGGTATCGAAGGGTTAAACGCTCAAGTCGTCAAGGATAATGGTTTTTCTCAGCTAAAACGTGGTACGGCAGTTGTCATCGGTCAGTCGCTACCAGGTGATATGGCGGAGCGGTTGCAGCAGGAGTCGTACGTCACGTCGGTGGCGCCGATGTATCCGCGTGAGGATGGCAATGCAATTCGCTGCCAAGATGTGGCGAGGTACACTGAGCACACCTGCCCAACCAACGCTCGGTCTGACCAATTTGCCCTGCTGAGTTTTAATAAGCCGGTGGTCGAAAAGGTATCGCTGATTACTGATACAGTCGACACGAGTGGCACCAAAGAATATTTGGTAGCGCTCACGTCAGACGACAATATCGAGAAATTACGCACCATGGTGATGACGCACGCCAATCAGTATGATCTGACATACGTAGTGGGCGGCACTGATTCCAAAAAACCGCACATTAACCCAACGATTCGCGAGTTTGCTGACCTAGCCTATGTTGGCATCGGCGTGACGCTATTTGTGGCGGTGGCAAGCTTGATCGTCTCGACGATTGGCGGGCTAATGGAACGCCGCCGTTCGCTGTACACCTTGCGGCTGGGCGGCATGCGCCTTGTGCAGCTGAAGCGCTTGGTGATGGTTGAGTCGGTGGCACCGCTAGTCATCACTTCAATCTTGTCGTGTAGTATTGGTGTTTGGACGGGGGCGGTATTTACGAAAATGTTCTCGACGACACTGAAACCGGTGTTAACGCCAACCTACTTTGCCATCGTTGGTATCGGTCTGGCGGCAGCTATCATCGGTATCTACTTAATCTTGCCGATGGTCGATAAGTTGACACGGGCGGAGGCTAACCAGACCGAGTAATTTTGTCTGCGGGGCGGTCTAATGAAAAGCGTTCCAGTTGATGGCTGGGACGCTTTTGATTATTACGAGCGCAATGTTGAATGGCTCAAATCGCACAGAAAGCAAGTATCCGTGATTAATAGGAGTGAGGGGAATTATCAGTGGAACGTCACCCGGTCATTAGCGACGCTGACAGTCACCGTCATGCCATCATGAATTCGCCCGTCGATGAGCTCTAGCGCCAGCGGGTCAAGCACTCGCTTTTGTACCAAGCGCTTCAGCGGCCGAGCGCCAAAGGCTGGGTCATAGCCATCTCGGGCCAACATGTCGCGGACGCTATCGTCAAACTCCAGGGTGATGTCGCGGCTGTCTTTGACTTGGCGAGCAACGCGTTTCAGCTGGACATCGACAATTGCTCGCATGGCCTCTGGTCGAATGCGGTCAAAAATCACGATATCGTCGATGCGGTTGAGAAATTCCGGACGGAAATGTTGGCGTAGAACGTCAAGCATCTGATTATCCAGCGCTGACAAATCGTCACCAGAAAAATCCATGATTGCCTGCGAGCCGACATTGCTGGTCATGATGATGACCGTGTTGGAAAAATCGACTGTTCGCCCCTGGCCATCGGTCAGGCGGCCATCGTCCAGCACCTGGAGTAGCACGTTAAAGACGTCAGCATGAGCCTTCTCGATTTCGTCAAACAACACCACGCTGTAGGGGCGGCGGCGCACCGCTTCGGTGAGTTGGCCGCCTTGGTCGTAACCGACGTAGCCTGGCGGCGAACCAATCAGCCGGGCTACGGCGTGGCGCTCCATATACTCGCTCATATCAATGCGGATCATGGCGTGTTCGTCGTCAAATAATTCGCGGCACAGGCTGCGGGCTACCTCTGTTTTGCCCACGCCTGTGGGGCCGAGAAAGAGGAAGGAGCCGATTGGTCGATTGGTATCACTGAGGCCGGCGCGCGAGCGGCGAATAGCACTGGCCACTGCGGCGATGGCCTTGTCTTGACCAATTACTTGGGTGCTGATATTTTCCTCTAATTTGGTTAATTTGCTGGATTCAGTCTCAATCAGCCGCTCGACTGGGATGCCCGTCCAGCGCGCCACCACGCTGGCGATGTCATCAGGGGTCACCTCCTCGCGTAGCAAACGGTCAGCCGGCGGAATGGCCGCCAGTTCTTGGCGGGCGCTAGCCAGCTTTTTCTCCAGTTCTGGCAAGTCGCCGTATTTGATGCGGCTGGCGGTGGCCAGGTCGGCGTCGCGTTCGGCGATTTCCAGTTGCGAGCGCAGGCTATCCATTTTTTCGGTAGCAGTGTTGACGGTCTGGAGAATGTCTTTTTCGTGCTGCCATTTACTGTCAATCACCTCGGCCTGAGCCCGAAGGTCGGTGATTTGCTGTTTGATTTCCTCTTTTCGGGCCTTGGCGTGCTCGGATTTGTCTTTTTTCAGCGCGGCTTCTTCAATTTCCAGCTGCAAGCGGCGGTTATTCAGCCGATCCAGCGCAATTGGCACACTCTCCAGCTGCATCTTCAGCGCGCTGGTCGCTTCATCTAGTAAATCAACGGCCTTGTCAGGTAAAAAGCGATCGGGCAGATAGCGGGTGGACAGCCGCGCCGCCGCCACGATGGCATCGTCAGAGATTTTGACACCGTGGTGCACCTCGTATTTTTCTTTCAAGCCGCGCAAAATCGCCACGGTGTCGTCAAAACTCGGCTCGCCGACATAGACCGGCTGGAAGCGCCGCTCTAGGGCCGCGTCTTTCTCGACATGCTGGCGATACTCCGCCAAGGTTGTCGCGCCGATCATGTGTAATTTACCGCGCGCTAGGGCGGGTTTGAGCATATTGCCGGCGTCCATGCTGCCTTCGGTTTTGCCCGCACCGACCATGGTGTGAATTTCATCAACGAACAAAATAATTTCGCCAGCAGCCTCTTCAACTTCTTTCAAAATTGCTTTCAGGCGCTCTTCGAATTGGCCGCGAAAGCTCGCGCCGGCTAGTAAGCTGGAAATTTCCAAGCTAATCAGCCGCTTGTCTTTTAGCGAGGCTGGCACGTCGCCCTTGACGATGCGCTGCGCTAAGGCCTCGACGATGGCGGTTTTACCGACGCCCGGCTCGCCGATCAGCACGGGGTTGTTCTTGGTGCGCCTGCTCAAGATTTGCATGGTACGGCGAATTTCCTCATCCCGGCCGATGACCGGGTCGAGCTTGCCTTCGCGTGCCAGGGCCGTGATGTCCGTCCCAAACTGCTCAAGAGGCTTGGTGGTTTCTTCTTGGTTCATGGTTGGTGGCATATGTCCTCCTTTTTCTGTGGGCTGAGCCCCGTATTGTTACGTTGCGGCAAGAGGCAGAATGAGATACTGTGCTTACGAACTGCTTAAAATTTTCCGTTCGTAGTAGGTTGAGCGTTTGCTGAGTTCAGTATTGAGCTGGTCAATACCGCCAAACTGTTCAACCAGTGTCTGTCGATTTGAGAATAAATTAGTACCCAGCCCCATGCGATCGCCATCTACTGTCACGCCCAGTGCTGCCAAGGTCGATGGATACATATCAAAGGTGGCAAATTGGCGGTTGGTGGCGCGAGTTGGCTGAACGGCAGGGTTGATGAAGGCGTTATAGACGGTTCGTTGGTAGGGAGCGCCGGCAATTTTCTCTTCATAATATGGCGTTTGCATGCCGAGGTGATCACCACTGATGATGATAGTAGTGTTGGCGTAAAATGGCTGTTGTTTAGCCCATTCGACGAAAGACGCGATTTGTTTGGAAGCGCAAGCATGGACGTTGTCATATTTTGCTTCAAATTGTTGTTTGCAGGTGTCGTTGTCCAGCCAGCCGTCAGTGAAGTGCGTGTCAACGGTCAGCATTTGCAGGTTGAATGGCTTGTCCGATTTACTGAGGCGAGTGGCTTCATCGCGGGCGAATTGGAAAAGCTTTTTGTCTTCATAGCCCCACCACACTTTGTAGTCCTGAGGAATCAAGCCGTGCTGCTGAGCGTAGGTGAAGTCGATGATGTGGTAATTGCCGTGTTGCTCTAGTAACTTATCGCGCCCACCAAAAGTTTTATCTGAGCCCATGATAAATGATTGATTATAATCAGCTTTTTGGAGCACTTGCCCGAGGGTATAAGCACCGGGCAAGAATTTATTGAAATCACCCATGCCGTTGCGGTCGCGGCCGCCAAACACGCCGCCGTCTTTGAGTGGCACGCCAGCGGATTGCGCAGTCATGCCTGCTACCGTCCAGGTGGTGCCGTGGGCAGGTAGGGCGCCACCAAGGCCGGAGGATTGGTGTGAAAATGAAGTGTTGGTCAGCGCCAATTTCTCCAGCTCTGGAATGACTGATTTGTCGCTCATGCCGCCGTTGGCTTTGGAGGCGGGCGTATTTTCTAGCGATTCAACATAGATATAAATCAAATTACGTTTGGTGCTTGGAAACGTCAATTTGACGCCGCGCGGATCGACATAGTGCTTGTCGTAAATCTTTGACGACTGAGCAAGGGCGCTAACGTAGGCGGGGATACTGAAGCTTTGCGCCAGTAGTGTCAGGCTGACAACAAAAATACCGCTTGCGTAATAGGTTTGGTGGCGCAGTCGAAATGGCATTTTTTTCCAGCGTAGTTTGAGAAGTATGGGTAGGAGTAAAATGATGAATAATCCAACGGCGTATGGTACATTACCCCAAACTGCTGAAACCAGGCTGCTGGATTGTCCGCCAGCTAGGCCGTTGTTGAAATAAAACAAAACTTCATCAATTTTGGCATCACGAAATTGCACGGTTTTGTACTGACTGGCGACGATGAATATTGCACTGAGAGCCAGCATCAGGACGATGCTGATTTTAACCAAAGTGCGAAAACTACAAAAACGGCTGAGGATTTTTTTGCTCATACTATCTAATTATACCACTATACGCGAGGAACAATGCTGAACTTAGGGCTTATCATTTTGTAATAAAGCGCGTATACTAATAAGCATGAACGGAACGAAAACGCGACGTCAAGGCTTTGGAGTGAGTTGGTGGATCGGTCTGGGACTGTTTGTGGCGTTGATTGGCTGTATGGCGTTTGACATTTTGCAGCGCGAAGGTGGATTTGGTAAGAGTGATGATGTGTTGGTGATGGGTACTAATGCTGGGTTTAAGCCGTTTGAGTACAAGCAGGGTAATGAAATTGTTGGCTTTGACGTTGATTTGGCAAAAGAAATTGCCCGCAGTATGAATAAAGAATTGAGAATTGAAGATATGTCGTTTGACGGATTGCTGCCAGCGCTGGAATCAGGGCAAATTGACATGGCGGTGGCTGGCATGTCGGTGACGCCGGAGCGCGCTAAAAACGCGTTATTTTCTGAGCCGTATTATTCAGCCTCGCAGCGGATCATTGTCAAGAAAGGCAGTCCAATTCGGAATCGACATCAACTGACGGGTAAGAAAATTGGTGTACAGTTAGGCACGACAGGCGATACACTGGCTGGAAAAATTACCGGCGCCAAAGTGTCACAATTCCCAACCGCGCCAAGTGTGTTGACGGAGCTTAATGCTGGCGGCGTCGAGGCAGTTATTTTGGATGATGCGCCGGCGGCTCAATACACGGCTGGCTTTCCAGACCTAGAAATTTTGCCGGGTGAGTTGTCGAGCGAGCATTATGCAATCGCCATCAAAAACAATAACCACGACTTGCTCGAAAAAATTAACCGAGTGTTGGCGGAGATGAAAAAAGATGGTCGATATGACAATCTCATTCGCAAACATTTTGGGCCGAGGGCTCTTGAATCAATGAAGAAAAAGGAGCTTGAATCGTGAATTTCCTGGAAGTGATTTTTGGTGATGGTCGGTGGCTATATTTGTGGCACGGTCTGGAAGTGACCTTGGTATTGACCGTTTTGTCGCTGCTGCTCGGTACGGCCATCGGTGTCGTCATCGCTCTTTTGCGAACCTCGGACGTACAGCCATTTAAACGATTGGGTCGCTATGCATGGGCCGGGGGACTGAGTCGTTGGAATCCGCTGGCATGGATTGGGAAAGTATATGTCGACATCATTCGAGGTACGCCGCTGCTCGTCCAGCTGTTAATCATGTACTATGTGGTCTTTGGTTCATATCAATTCATGCCGAAGATTTTTGTGGCGGCCATCGCCTTTGGTATCAATAGCGGTGCGTACATTGGCGAGATCATTCGCGGTGGCATCGAAAGTGTTGACAAGGGGCAAATGGAAGCAGCTCGTTCGCTGGGCTTTAGTCGCTGGCAGGCCATGCGTCTGGTGATTTTGCCACAAGCGCTCAAAAATTCGTTGCCAGCACTGATTAGCGAATTCATCGCTTTGTTGAAAGAAACCTCAGTCGTCGGCTGGATTGGGCTGAATGATATCATGCGCGGTGCTGATAATATTCGTTTTCAAACTGCCACGGCGTTTCAGTCATTATTTGCCGCAGCGGTGATGTATTTGGCGTTGACCGCGATATTTACCCGCGTGATGACCCGAGTGGAGAGGAGATTGAAAGATGGCAGTGAATAAGGTGAAGGAAGTGGCGCAGTCAAGCACTGAGCGCCCAGTAATCATCACGGTGGCTAACCTCAAAAAACAGTTTGGCAGTAATCGTGTGCTCAGGGATATTGATGTTGAAGTTCACGAAGGCGAAGTGGTCGTGGTTGTTGGTTCAAGTGGTTCTGGTAAATCAACCTTTTTGCGCTGCTTGAATTTGTTGGAGACGCCGACGGGCGGGCGCATTGTCATCGACGGCGTGGAAACGACAGCGCCGAAAGTCGACCTGAACGCACTGCGCCAAAAAGTTGGCATGGTATTCCAATCATTCAATTTGTTCCCGAACTTGAGCGTGCTGGACAATATCAAACTCGCACCGCGGAAACTACGCAAAGTGTCTGACCGGGCGGCGACTCGTTTGGCAAAGAAATTGCTGGCGGACGTGGGACTGGCGGACAAAGCCAATGCCTTTCCTTCGCAGCTCTCAGGCGGGCAAAAGCAGCGCGTGGCTATCGCGAGAGCCCTGGCCATGGAGCCAGACATCATGTTGTTTGATGAACCAACTTCGGCGCTTGATCCAGAGATGATTGGCGAAGTGTTAGACGTGATCCGTGAGGTCGCCGCCAAAGGCATGACCATGGTCATCGTCACGCATGAAATGAAGTTTGCGCGCGAAGTGGCTACGCGGATGATTTTTCTCGATAAGGGCGAGATCATCGAAAATGGTCCGCCGGAGCAGGTGATGGATCATCCAGTGACTGAACGAGCACGAAAGTTTTTCGGTGTCAAAGGGAAATAACAGGAGGTCCAGATGAAACATGGTACAGTCACTAAAAACCATAACATATGGCTGTGTTTGACCATCGGTTTTATTGGTATTATTGTCGCCGCCATATGCGGCTGGTATATCTGGTCGCGCCCACAGACACCTCCGTCACCACAACCATCAGACGCCGCCCGTTTCAAGGCCGCTTACTCCCGGGTGGCTGATGACAATCGTTTTGTCTTTGCTTCGGCTGGTGAGGTTTTGGAGAAATTTGAATCAGGCAGCGGCTTGGTTTTCCTTGGCTTTCAGCAATGTCCGTGGTGTCAGCAGCTAGCGCCAATTGTCGATGAAGCCGCCAAAGCCGAAGGGCTGGATAAGATTTACTATCTCGACATTCGCCATGCCCGTGAAACCAATGATGATACCTACAAAAAATTAGTTGAAAAGTTGAAGCCACATCTTCGCACCGATGAGAACGGACAACCACGAGTCTATGTTCCTGATGTGACGGCGCTGAAAGACGGCCATATTGTCGGTCATTTCCTCCAAGAGACCACCACTGATGGTGAGAAGGTCACAGCTGATACGTACTGGACACGTGAGCGCCGTGCTCGGGCGGTCGAACAGCTGAGGCAAATGATTCGGGCCATGCGCTAGCATAAGTACTATGGTATAGTAACAACATGAAACAAACGAATCAGTTATCACAAGTACGCCAATTTTTGTTATATATATCCATCAGCCTTTTCTCAGTCTGTGCTCTCATGGGAATCATGGCTACTCTGTCTGGTCCAGTAGATGGGCGCATCTTGACAACTACCTTGTTTACCGCAGTTGCCTCACTGTTTGCTATGGGAGGAGTTGCCCGCCTGGAGGATGAGCAGCGTTTGATCAAAACACTGTCGGTCGTATCGTTAATTGTCAATGCTTTGTGGTTGTTGGGCGCGTTGATATTGGTGTGGGAATTATTACCTTCTTTAGGTATTTGTAATACGAGCGCCAGCTACAAGTTTGCTGAAGGGTATGATTATATGCTTTGCGGTCGGCTCAAAGAAACATTGCTCAAGCTGACAATTACCGCGTTTATCATCACATCGCTGACTGCATTGACTGCCAAGTTTCTTTCCTTCAAACGTAACGATTCGATCATTTCAGGACTGGTGACGCTGACCATTAGTAGCGCGAGCTTGTTAAGTTTAGTGGGTCTGAGTATTTTGTGGCAAAAACATGGCGGTGATGTTTTAACCGCTAACTGGCAATTATTGACCATCTTTGGCATATTAACGGTGTTTGGGTTGGTGGTGACGCCAGTGTTGATGCGGGCGCAGGCTTATAAACAAAAGGCACAGGCGGTGTCTGACGAGGAGCGTCAACGACTGCGCCAAGAGATCGAGCAGGAGGTGCGTGCGGAACTTGCTACTAAAGAACAGGTGAATGAGCCTGAGGATGATAAGGACAGAACAGAGTAGTTATAGCTCGCTCATAATTTGAGTTTCAGTTGATTTGTTAATCAGCCAATCCAGATCAACCTTTGTCAGATAGCTTGGTAAAATTTGCGTGGTTTTTGGATCGACAAAGCCGCATCTCGCCACTTCTTCGATGCCGTGCGATGTTTGTTCCAGGTCGATGTGCTGGTAATCTTGCCAGTTGGTGATGAGAAAGAAAAATTCCAATTGCTCGTTCGGGCCATGTGCTGATTGTTCGCCTGATTCGGCGAATTGTTGTATAAATAACAACTTACCAATTTCTGGCTTGACTCCTGTTTCTTCAATCATCTCTCGATGCAAACCATCCAGTAGACTTTCTCCAATGTTCAAACCGCCGCCTGGCGTACACCAAAAGTTTCGACCTTTGCCGTCGTTCGCGGTCAATTGTTGGCAAAAAATCTCGCCTTGATCGCTTACGATAATTCCGCGTACATTAACTCGTCGCTGCATACAACCTCCTTTGCTTTTGTAATTGCCAGAGGTTCTGGTTGGTGAACATGCGCTTCAAATAATTTCGTGGTCGGGGTGACTGGATTTGAACCAGCGACCTCACCGTCCCGAACGGTGCGCG
>CAUVPC010000010.1:0-15603 GCA_963553655.1 uncultured Candidatus Saccharibacteria bacterium | reverse complement strand
CTGGAGCCCATGGATATCTATCTGGCAAAATCAGGTCAGGAACTAGCAAGTGAGCAAACATATGCCTTTGAAGACCGCGGTGGGCGCCAGGTTACCATTCGTCCAGAGATGACGCCATCAATCTCCCGCATGGTGGCAGCCAGGCGACACGAATTTGCGGTGCCAGCACGCCTGTATTCGATTGCGAACTTCATGCGCTATGAACGCCCGCAGCGTGGGCGAGAGCGTGAGTTTTGGCAGCTAAACGCCGACCTGTTCGGTGTGGACAGCCCCATGGCTGATGCCGAAATCATTGAGATGAGTTACCGCTCGGTGCTGAACTTTGGCGCGCGCCCTGACATGTTTACGGTGCGAGTAAATAACCGCCAATTGGTCAATCAACTCCTTGGCCAATTCTTGGGTCTAGATGTCATCGGCGCCAATATGATGACCAAGCTGCTTGATAAGAAAAATAAGATTCCGCCAGAAACCTTCAAACAGCAAGCCATAGAGATTTTTGGTGCTGAGGGTTCGCGTGAAGGCTTACCGAAGTTGGCTCAGATGATCAGTATGAAGAGTGTTGACGATTTGCCGCCTGAGCTGAGTGATAGCCCAAGTGTGCAGCAGATACGCACCGTCATGGACCTGTTGCAACAAAAAGGCGTGACCAATGCGGTGTTTGACGTAACATTGATGAGAGGTTTGGATTATTACACTGGCACGGTTTTTGAATTCTTTGACAATTCCCCAGAGAACAATCGCGCTATGTTTGGTGGTGGTCGGTACGACGGGCTTGTGGGGCTGTTTGGCGTTGAGCCAATGGCGACAGTTGGTGTCGGTATGGGTGCAACGACCATGCAGGTGTTTTTGGAAGTCCACGGTTTGCTACCAGAGCTGGCCACGCACACCGATGTGTATATCATCCCGATCAGCCCAGAGGTCATGAGCGGCGCCGATGCGCTTGCCAGGAGGTTACGCTCTGAAGGGGTGTTTGCTGAGCTCGACATCACTGGTCGCAAGATTGACAAGCAGCTAAAAGCTGCCCTGAAAAAGCGAGTGCCGTTTGCGGTGTTTGTGGGTCCAGAAGAGTTAGAATCAGAAACCTATACTGTGAAAAACTTAGTTGAATCAACTGAACAAAAAGTCAATTTCACTCGCATGATCAGCGTGGTGACTGATCACCGATATGACGGCGACGAAGACGCGTTATTTGAGGCTTAGCCCTATATCTGTTATAATCAACAGATATGAAGACGACTGTAAAGAAACTATCAGATACTAAAGTAGAATTGACCATCTCACTGGGTAGCGAAGAACTGTCAGCTGCTGAGCAAGTAGCTCTCACTAAAATGGCGAGCGACTTGAAGGTGCCAGGATTCCGCAAAGGCAAAGTTCCTGTCAGTGTTGCTGCAAAACATGTCAACCCAGCAGCGCTGCAGGAGCAGACCTTGGACAACGCCCTGAGCAAGGCGGTGGCTGAAGCTTTCATGGCAGAAAAGATCCAAGCCCTGGACCGTCCAGCGGTTGATGTGAAAAAGTTTGTGCCAGGCCAGGAATTGGAATTCACTGCAGAAGTAGAGATCATCCCACCGGTAAAATTGGGCAATTACAAGAAATTGAAAGCCAAGCGGCAAGCCGTCAAAGTTGAGGACAACGAAGTAGAAGAAATCATCACTCGGATGCGTGAAAACTTTACTGAAAAAACGGAAGTTAAGCGCGCTGCCAAAGAAGGTGATGAAGCGGTCATCGACTTTACTGGCAAAAAAGATGATGTGCCGTTTGATGGCGGCGCAGCAAAAGACTTTGCACTGAAACTTGGCTCTGGCCAATTTATTCCTGGCTTTGAAGAGGGTGTTGTTGGTCACAAAGCTGGCGAAACATTTGATTTGAAATTGACGTTCCCGAAAGATTACCACGCCAAGGAGCTGGCTGGTGCCGACGTCGTCTTTACGGTGACCTTGCACAAAGTCAATGAATTGTCGCTGCCTGAAGTGAACGATGAGTTTGTCGCCAAATGCGGTCCGTTTACCTCAATAGACGAATTTAAGGCCGACATCAAGCGTGAAATCACCAATCAGAAAGAACGTGAAGCTGACGAGAAGTTGAAAGATGATTTGGTGGGAGAATTGGCGGAAGCGTCTAAGGTGGCATTGCCTGAGCTATTGATTGACGATCAAGTCCGGTCAATTGAGCAAGATTTGATGCAGAACTTGATGTACCGTGGATTGACACTGGACAGCTACCTACAGACACAAAAGTTCAAGGACAAGGATGATTGGCGAGCCAAAGAAGCCCGTCCTGCTGCCGAAAAGCGCGTCAAGGCTGGACTGGTATTGGCAGAATTGTCCAAAGAGCTGGGTGTAGAAGTTTCTCACGAAGAACTATCCACGCAAATTGAGGCCATGAAGCAACAGTATGGCAAAGATCCAAAGATAGCTGAACGCTTCAACGATCCAAATGTCCACCGCGACATCGCAAACCGCATGATCACCGACAAGACCGTCAAAAAACTGATAGAACTGAACAAATAGTCTTTGAAGAGTAGCCTGGGCGACACCGATACCGCTTTTGCTGGTATTGACAAAAATGCATTTATGGTGTAAAATAGTGCTTAGTTATGTGTGAACGTCACGAAGGTCATACTTCAGCTGCTTTCCAGTGTGGTTCGGAGTCAGAGCAGCAACCGTTACTAGAGCGAGTCAGGATGTCTCGCCGTCGTTTTTTGGGACTTTCTGCACTAGCTGGTGGCGGTGCTGGATTAGTATGGCGCGCAGGATACCAGCTTGGGGCTCGATATGGAGAGGAGCCTTCTCAACCCAAGCCACAGGAAGCCGCTAGCTCATCACCGCCATGTGATATCGCTCTTGGCGCGGTTATTTTGCAGCCTAAGGGCCACAGTAACCACAGAATTACTAGTGATATCGTAAAGGAGATTCAGCAGCAAACAGAATGGATAACTGACACGACTGCTGGAGCTTATACATTTACGAAAACACCTCATTGGATAGATGAGACCCCTCCTGATCTTCCTGATGGGGTTTTTTCTGATAAATTAATAGAGGAGATTGCTCGATCTCATCATGAAAAGAAAGCACTGGGGCGTAACGCCATTATTGCCGTGATGATCAACGGTGGCGATACAGAGGGAAAAAATTATGGTGGTCTGGCATTCCAGAAGCCTGACAACGCAGATGGGTCATATTTCCCGTGGTTTACTGCTAATTACAACCGTGCTCCTAGTAGTATTATTGCGCATGAAGTAGGTCATTTACTGGGTCCAGAGTTGGGCAAAGGACTGGGGCATCAATTGTTGATGCCAAACCAACTCCAAGGCGAGGATGGAGAGCTACGCACGGCGTGTGCGTTTGATACCATACAAAACCTCCTGCAAGCTGGTTTTGATCTGGAAAAAGTACCGGGAGACCCTTCTCGAGTACAGCAGTATGCTTCGCCGTTTAGTGTTATGGGGCGACCAGATCTATTCGAAAAGAGCGCTGGTATTATTTCCAACGCTTCCGATCTTTCCAAAAATTCCAGACTGCTATTTTCGCCACCAGAACTGAAACACCTTGATCCACGCCGTAAAGTTAATGACTTTGAAGGTCATTCAGAGACAGTACGGTATTCATTGTCTCAAGAATTTGATGAGCGACTGGGTGTAGTAATTCCATTGCCGCCTGATCATGTTTTGAAAAAGATTTTGCCAGATATAGAAAATATTTTCTTTGGACCAATTTGCGGGCCATTGCTTGACGAACAAGGAGGCAAAATCGACCATCCTATCCAGAAGATTGGTGTATTTGCCACCTGGAAAGACAACCGTGGTACGGCATTGCTTGAAACAAACTCATTTAACCTAATTGATTATACTTCTCAAACGGAATCAGTGAATTATGCGGATTCGCAATTGGGTGTTTTGGTGACCTCCGGATACAACCTTCGCGACGGTGTCTATATTGATGTTCGAGACCTCAATAGCTCAGAATCGCAGGAGATTCTTCGGGCTGAACGTGAACGGGTAGCCGAGCGCAACCAAATTATTATGAATAATTAGTATTTTATATATTTGCTAATCATTTCCGTAGCTTCCAAGAGCTAATGAGTATTTGGTATACTAGTTGTAGCTAAAGGGAGTAGGAAATATGAGGCAGTATCTAGACGCGTTACAGCAGGTTCGCGACAGCGGCGTAAAAAAAGGCGACCGCACTGGCACGGGAACGACGGAAGTGTTTGGTGTGCAGACGCGGTATGATTTGGCGGATGGTTTTCCGGCGATGACTACTAAGAAATTATATTTCAACAGCGTGGTACATGAGCTGCTGTGGTTTCTCAAAGGCACTGGCAACATTGAATATCTGGCGCAAAACGGCGTGCATATTTGGGACGAGTGGCCGTATAAGAATTATTTGGAAAAAACCGGCCAGGATATTCCGGAGATCAATGGCGAGGAGTGGCGTGCCGGCATGAAAGAGTTCATTGGTAAAATCGCGACTGACCACGCCTTTGCTGAAGAGTGGGGTAATTTGGGGCCGGTCTACGGCGTGCAGTGGCGCAAATGGCCGGACGGCAAGGGTGAGACGATTGACCAAATCCAAAATGCCATCGATATGATACGGAGTAATCCGACGTCGCGGCGTAATATTGTCAGCGCCTGGAACGTGGCGGAAATTGATGATATCGCCCGAGCCGGTGGACTGCCGCCGTGTCACACTATGTTCCAATTCAATGTGCGGCCGGGCGGGGACGGCGAGAAAGATAAGTTGGATCTGGCGCTGATGCAGCGTTCGGCGGATATGTTCCTTGGCGTGCCGTTTAATATTGCCAGCTACGCGCTGCTGCTGTCGATGATTGCTCAGGTGACAGATAAGCAACCGGGTGAATTCATCCATACGCTAAATAGTGCGCATATTTATAATAATCACAGCGCGCAGGTCGACGAGCAACTGTCGCGCTGTCCACTACCGCTGCCGAAACTGTGGCTGAATCCAGACGTTAAGAATATTGATGACTTCACTATTGACGATATTCGCCTGGAGGATTACGAGCACCATCCACCGATCAAAGCGCCAATTGCGGTGTAAATTGCCGTCATCCTACAGTTTTTCGTCGGTAGGTCACGAAATCAAAAGCGTAGGCATTGTCGTCGTCTGCTGGGTGATGGGTGCGGCTCATTTCTTGCCAAATGGTCATGTCGAGCTCTGGGAAAAAGGTGTCAGTGTCTGAAAATGTAGCGTCAACCTCGGTGGCGTAAATAGTGTCAATCTCCGGCGCGTTCAAGGCATCGCTATAGACCTGTGCACCGCCGATGATAAAGGTTGGGTAGCGTGACAACGCCAAAGCACTTGACAGGTTTACCGCCGTAAGGACGCCTTTGACGCCCGTCGGTCGTGAGGAAATGACGATGTTTTCGCGCTCCGGTAGCGGACGACGACCGATTGATTCAAAAGTTTTTCGACCCATGATGATATCGCCGCCTCTGGTTAGCCGTTTAAAATGTGCCAAATCTGCTGGCAAGCTCCGTCCCCATGGTAAATCACCGCCTCGGCCGATGGCGCGGTTGGTATCATAGGCAACGATGATGGCTTTCTCCATACTTTTAGTGTACCATGAGGTGCCAGCTATATGCTATAATATAGTTCATGAATAAAGTAAATAGCTACTTGGTACCAACTGTTATCGAAAAATCTTCTGACGGCGAACGAGCATTTGATATTTATTCACGCCTCTTGAACGAGCGAATCATTTTTCTGGGCGAGGAAGTGAACGAACATACCGCCAACATCGTGGTGGCGCAATTGTTGCACTTGGCTCAGGTTGACCCAGAGGCTGACATTTCGTTATATATCAATAGCCCCGGTGGCAGCGTCTACGACGGTTTGGCGATTTATGACACTATGAATTTCATCAAACCAGACGTGGCGACCTATGGCATCGGTTTGCAAGCCAGTATGGGCGCATTCTTGCTCTCAAGCGGCACCAAGGGCAAGCGATTTTGCTTGCCGCACGCCAAAGTGATGATCCATCAGCCATCGTCAGGCACGCGCGGCAAGGTGACTGATATGGAAATTGACCTGAAAGAGACCTTGGAGATTAAGGAAATGCTGGCGAAAATCATGGCCAAGAACACTGGTCAAAAGCTCGCCAAAATCAAAGCTGACATGGAGCGTGACTACTGGATGAAACCAGAAGAAGCAGTAGCGTACGGTCTGATCGACGCGGTGGTCAAGAAAGCGTAACTATATCTCGCAAATATCATCAAAGCGCGCGCCAGCGCCGTAAAAGCCGGCTTGAGTGACGATGTTGCGCAGATTGTTAGGATTTCGAGGCATCGTCGAACATTGCTCCCAGGCTGCTGATGCCTTGTCGTAAATATCACAAATGCGTTTACTGAAATCCTTGTTAAGCATCAGCGTCGCATAATAGCCCATTTTCATGGTTCTGACCTGACCGTCCAAATAGTTTTTGTAGCTTGGATCAATTTCGCTTAGCGGCGCTGTGCCCTCGGCGGTTTGGACCGGTGGATCAATCAGTCGAGCTTTTAAGGGCGGCAGTCCAACGGCGATGCGTCCCATGTCTAGTGCCATACCTTGCTGTGCTGTATTATCTCTTCCTATCTCCACCTGTGGTGCGACCAGCATGAAATTGCGGGATTTTGAGCAATACGAGGTCAATGGGTCAGGGAATTCGGGAAAGTCACCTTTCATCTCGCCAAATAGACTGCGGAGATCTACTTGACGTGCTCGCTGATAGATTTGCCGTTGATGATAGCCAATGGTCTCTAATATTCTCCTGAGGGCAGCGTCGCCACCGCTAAAAGCGAAGCGAAAGTCCGAATCGATGCCATACATGCGGTCACGAGGATGGACAGGGTGAGTTAGAGGGACCCCGTCACTAAAATGTCCACCGCCAGTCAGTGCTTGCTTGGTAGCGGTTTGCAATAGTTCAAGTTGTAGTCGATGCACTGGCTGCGCCCAGTGCTCTGTCGGCAAAATGCTGTAGCCGGCGGCAAAGCGACGAGCAAACTCTTGATCTGTGATTTCTAACATCATCTGGTCATTGATGCGAAAGAGAGATTTGGGGTCTTGGAACCGATCTTCATATTGCATGATGCCCATTGGCCAGCCTGACCAGCGCAAAACTTCGCGCATGCCGTAGTCAACTCTGTCGACGCACAAATCTGGCGATGGACACTCCACCCAGTCTTCAGTTTCAGGAAAAACGGTCTCTTCCAGAGTTAGCCCATAGTCAGCCAACGTCTCATCGACGCCAAAAGTCTCTAGTAACGCCCTCAAATCTTGGTCGTGGAGATTTTCTCCACCTTGGATACCTTGGAAAATCCAGTCTCCCAAGTGTGAGAAAGCCGTCTGTCCAACATCAGAAAACAGCGTTCGCAGCTCCAATACGGTTCGCTGTCGGTCATCGAACCGATCATCACCTTCGGTCATTTTCCGCACAAAAGCCAAGCTTCCCCAGATGTGTTGCCACCGGGAAAAGAGGGTTGTGTTGGGCACTGTAGAGAACGATGGTGGCAATGTCAGTTGCTCGACTGCTTGCAGTCTGCGAAACAGCGGTGAACGTGCCAGCTCCATGAGTAGTGAATCGTACGGCTGTCGGTCACCAATTGAACAGTCTCCCCATACCGCATCATGGATCACCATTGAATTGTCTTCCAGCTCATAGGACGGCATATGTAGCGCACCCATGATAGTCTCGCCTGGATCTCCTTGATATCCCGGCATGATGTATTCTCTGAGGTACAGTTTGTCTGACATACTCTTAGTATAAGATGTTTATAAGCGTCGCCCAAGCATGAGCGATACGCTGGAGAGGAGCGGTCTATTAGTCTTTGGTTGCGGCACGGTCTGGGTTGAGCATTAGGATGCCTGTGCCAACTTCTGGTTTGTAGTTAAACACGGCGACCCGTCCAAGCGGGGTGACCTCTTTGAGGTTGTCTGATGATACTTCCACGGCATTGCCTATGATATCAACCTCAATAACTTTTTGGCCGGATTTACTTGGCTGAGTGGCTTTGGGCACGTAGTCTTCAATCGTGATGCCAACTACACTGGTGAATGACCCTTCGGATACCTCGGTCGTAAAAAGTACAGGATACGGAAGGCTCTCATCCTCTGGATGAGCTGCTTCCCAGCCTGCTTCAATTCCTAACATAGTCGGACCGGCGATAACGGTTTTTCGTTCAAGTGCTTCATTGCTAGCCATGTACTTCTCCTCGTTTCTTAACGGTAATAATGACGTAGATACTTTTTATATAATAACAAAAAAGTGTTGATATGTCAATGATGTGATGTTGCTATGACGTATATTTGAGGGCGAAAGCCAGTGTATGATGCTCATGTCAGACGTGTTATACTTTTAACAGATACTGAGGAAAACGGAGGGAACATGGTATATCGGCGACGGTCGACAGAGCAACGCTATGTCAAATATCGGAAAATGATGAAACAGCAGGCAACACCTGGGTGTAATTTTTGCCAATTTAGTCCAGAAGATAAGCAAGTGCGAGTAGCGCATGAACACTTCTTGGTGACAGACAACCTGTTTCCATATGAGATTTGGGACAGTCATGAAGTAGCTGATCACATCATGGTCGTCCCCAGGCGTCATGTTGAAGGCATCTACCAGCTGAATAAGACAGAGCGAGCTGAGTTGATGGACGTGATCGCTGAGTACGAAGAGCAGGGATATTCTGTTTACGCTCGAGCCCCGGAAAATAAACAAAAATCCGTCGCTCATCAACATACCCACCTCATCAAAACGCATGGCAAACCAAAAAATATGTTATTTACTAGTGTTAAACCGTATATTTTATGGAGTAAATAAATATGACTGTTTATAGCAACATTGAGATTCGCCAAGCCATCAACGACGACATCATCGTCTGTCAGCCGTTCAATCCAGACCACGTGGCAGAAGCCAGTCTGGACTTTACGTTGGGTCACTACTACTATAAGCAGGAATTTGAGGGCGAATATCGCGTCTATAATCCCTTTGATGCAGCCTATGTTGCCAAATATTTCAAGGGCCCACTCAAAGCCATGCCACACGCTGAATGGTGTAAGGAGCATGATGCAACGCCCTTTCAGAATATTCCACCAGACCACCCAATCATTGTGCTGCGTCCTGGGGAGCGAATCTTGGCGCACACGCACGAGTTTGTGGGCATTCGCGCACAGGGCGGCGCAGCGCAGGTGTTGAGCCGTAGTTCGTGGGGGCGCAATGGCGTGGCGGTTTGCTTTGACGCTGGCTGGATTGACCCAGGGTATATCAATCGGATTACACTGGAAATTTATAATCTCAACATGCACGAGAGCGTCGTGTTGCCGGTTGGCGAACGCATTGGGCAAATGATTTTTCACAAAACTGGGCCAGTTGAGGGTGGCTATGGTTCTGGCGCTCGCAAGGTGAGCGATAAATATCAGACGGGGAATGATTTGAAGGAAATTATCGCCAGTTGGCAGCCAGAGATGTTACTACCAAAGACGTACCGTGACAGCCGTAAATCTCCAGTGCCAATTGACGGCTTGAGCCAGGGGCTATTGTGATGGAAAATGCGCCAAATGTCGCAGGCAAATATCTCGTCATTGAGGGCAATGATGGCACCGGTAAATCCACACAAGTGGATATGTTGGCAGCGTGGCTGAGAGAGCGCGGCCGTGAAGTTGTTGTTGTCGAGGAGCCAGGCAGTGATGATGAGGCTAAAACCACGCCAGTCGCTAATGAGTATCGGAGGGTTTTGAAAGATAATCGGTTTGCGTTGGATCCAGAGGTTAATGTGCTCTTGTTTAGTGCGGCGCGGCGTGAATTGTGGTTTCACAAAATTGAGCCGGCTTTGCGCCGTGGCGCGGTGGTGTTGAGCTCCAGGAGCTATTTGTCAACTTTGGTCTATCAAGGTCATGGCGAAGGTATAGCCCAGGAAGCCATCATCAATATGACCAAGCGTTTCACTAGTGAGCGCTACATGAGTCCTGACTTTGTGGTGGTATTATTTGCGGATGACCGTGTCAGGCAGCAACGCATCACCGAGCGCGGTACGACAGAGGCAGTTGATAGTTTTGAGTCACGTGATGATGCATTCCAACAGAAGATTAATGATGGCTATCAAATTGTTGCCAAAACGCACAATATTCCACTGATTTTGGCTGAGTGTTCGCCGACTGACGTACACCAGCAAATTATTCAAGAAATCTCCAGAAATAATATTGATTTTTGACCTGGTTTCGTGCATACTGGTATTTAGAGAAGTAGTGTATTCACGACAGGGAGAAGCAAAGCGAATAGGCAAATCGCTTTTGTTGCAGTCGTGAATTAGGGATCTTCCGGCCGTGATCACTAAATTAAACTAAAGCGAGGAGTTCATACCTGTGGCAAAACAACAGTCCACGGATGGCGGACGCGTGTTCTTCACCTCTGAAGACAGCTCGTTGCCGCTGCCAAACCTGATCGCTCATCAAGAAGATTCTTGGCGTTGGTTCGTCGAGGATGGTTTGAGCGAAATCTTTTCAGAAATTAACCCAATTGACGACTACACTGGTCAGAAATTGTCATTGCGATTCGGTGCGTATCGATTTGACGAACCAAAGACCACCGATCAGTTCGCCAAGGAAAACAATGTGACGTTTGAAGCGCCGCTGCATGCAACCGTCGAACTAACCAACAAGGTCACGGGCGAAGTCAAAGAGCAGGAAATCTATCTTGGTGATTATCCATGGATGACCGAGCGCGGTACCTTCATCATCAACGGTACGGAGCGCGTGGTGGTTAGCCAGCTGATCCGCTCAGCCGGTGTATTCTTTACTGCTGACACCGTGGCTGGCCGTAATTACTACGGTGCCAAGATGATCCCAGGTCGTGGTGCCTGGCTGGAGTTTGAGACCGCACCAAATGGCACGATTTATGTCAAGATTGACCGTCGTCGCAAATTGCCAGTGACGACCTTGCTAAGGGCTTTGGGTCATCCAAAAACGTCAGAAATTCGTGAATTATTTGCTGACATTGACACTGGTGAGACTAGCTACATCCAAGAAACCTTGGATAAGGACACAACTCGTGGTGCCAATGAAGCGCTGATTGAAGTATATCGTCGTCTCCGGCCGGGTGATCTGGCGACGGTTGACAATGCGCGCCAGATGATTGAGCGAATGTTCTTTGATTTCAAGCGATTTGATTATTCCCGCGTCGGTCGGTATAAGCTCAATCAACGGTTGGGCTTGGACGTTGCCAACACTGCTGAAAACCGTATTTTCCAGATGAGCGACTTGGTGGCCATCATCCGCGAAATCATTCGCCTCAACAATACCCAAGAGCCAGCTGATGACATCGACTCATTGAGCAACCGTCGAGTGAAGCTGGTTGGTGAATTGGTCGCTCGTCAGTTCCGTGTTGGTATGCTCAGGATGCAGCGCAACGCCATGGACCGCATGAGTGTGGCAGACATGGAAGGCGTAACACCGAGCCAGCTGATCAATGCTCGCCCAGTGGTGGCAGCAGTTCGTGAATTCTTCACTAGCTCACAGCTTAGTCAGTTGATGGACGAGGTTAACCCACTGTCTGAATTGAGTCACAAGCGTCGTTTGAGCTCAATGGGTCCTGGTGGTTTGAGCCGTGAACGTGCTGGTTTTGATGTTCGTGATGCCCACCCAACGCATTATGGCCGTATCTGTTCTGTGGAGACGCCAGAAGGCGCTAACGTTGGTTTGGTGCTGAACCTCGCTACTTACGCACGGGTGAATGAATATGGCTTCATCGAAACGCCATACCTCAAGGTTGTCAACGGCCGTGTGACTGACGATGTTGTTTACTTGGACGCGGCGCAGGAAGCAGCTGAGGTGATCGCTGATGCTGGTGCTGTGTTGAACGAAGACGGTACGTTCCGTGATGAGCGTGTGTCAGCTCGTAACAACATGCAGCCATCTCAGGTTGACGCTGACCAGGTTACCTACATGGACGCTGCACACAAGCAGATTTTGGGGTCAACTGCAGCCTTGGTTCCGTTCATCGAAAAGAACCGTATTGACCGTAGCTTGACTGGTTCAAACATGCAACGCCAGGCAGTACCGCTGCTCACACCGGAGCCAGCAACTGTTGGTACGGGCGTCGAAAAGTCCATTGCTGCAAACAGTGGTCACTTAACCTTGGCGTCAGGTGACGGTGAAGTAGTCAAAGCTGATGCAAATGAAATTCATGTCAAATACAGCGACGGCGTCAAAGTATATGAACTCCGCCATTTTGTTAAAAACAATGACGACCGCTGCTACAACCAAAAAGTTCGCGTCAAGCGCGGCGACAAGGTAAAGCAGGGTGATGTCCTGATCGAAGGCGCTTCAGTTGCTGAGGGCGAAATTGCACTGGGACGCAACCTGTTGGTAGCCTTTATGCCATGGGGTGGTTACAACATGGAAGACGCGGTGATTTTGTCTAACCGATTGGTACAAGACGACACACTGACATCCATCAACATTAAAGACTACAATGTTGAAGTTCGTGAAACCAAATTGGGCCCAGAGATTGTTACCCGCGATATTCCAAACGTTTCCGAGGAAAGTCTGCGCCACTTGGACGAAAACGGTATTGTCCAAATTGGTTCTGAGGTCAAGGCCGGCGACGTCTTGGTTGGTAAAATTACACCAAAGGGTGAGCAGGAACTCAGTTCCGAAGAGCGCTTGCTCCGCGCCATTTTCGGTGAAAAAGCCAAAGACGTTCGCGACACCTCACAGCGCATGAACAATGCAGGTGGTGGTAAAGTCGTTGGCGTCAAAATCTTTAGCCGCGAAAATGGCCACGACTTGAAAGCTGGCGTGTTGATGCAGATTCAAATCTTTGTGGCCCAGCTCCGCAAAATCGGTGTTGGTGACAAGATGGCTGGTCGTCACGGTAACAAGGGTGTGGTCGCCAAGGTTCTGCCAGTTGAAGATATGCCGTTCATGGAAGACGGTACGCCAATTGACGTAATTTTGAACCCACTCGGTGTGCCAAGCCGTATGAACCTCGGTCAGTTGTTTGAAACGCACCTTGGTATGGCGGCACGAGCATTGGGTTACCGCGTGGCAACTCCATCGTTTAACGGTGTGCCATCAGCGACAATTTCTGATGAACTAGAAAAAGCAGGGCTAGCACGCGACGGTAAGAGTCAATTGTTTGATGGTCGAACCGGTGAAGCCTTTGAAGAGCGCACCACAGTCGGTGTCATGCACATGATCAAATTGCACCACATGGTTTCTGACAAGATCCACGCGCGTTCAACTGGTCCATACACCATGGTCACCCAGCAACCACTCGGTGGTAAAGCCCAGAACGGTGGTCAGCGCTTCGGTGAGATGGAGGTCTGGGCATTGGAAGCCTACGGTGCTGCCGCAACCTTGCAGGAAATGCTAACCATCAAGTCTGACGACGTGTATGGTCGTGCTAAGGCCTACGAGTCGATCATCAAAGACGAGCCAATCGTCGGTCCAAAACTCCCAGAGTCCTTCAACGTGTTGGTCAAGGAGCTGCAGGGATTGGGTCTGAAGGTTGACTTGGTGGATGATGAAGCTGTTGTTGACGCTGAGCACGTGATCGCATCTAGCGGACCTGAAGATAAAACCACGCCTGCGGTAACGTCTGAGGACGAAGAAGCAGAAACTTTCTTGGATGAATCTGATGATATTGGAGAAATCGAAGGGGGCATGAGCGTACAAGATATTGACGAAGTAGAAGAAATAAAGGAGGATGCGTAAGATGGCGCAATTTGCATTCAATGCTACTGGCATTAGCGATTTTGATGCAGTACGCTTAGTGGTTGCTAGCCCAGAAGATATCCTGAAATGGAGTCACGGTGAAGTTACTAAGCCAGAAACGATCAATTATCGTACTCAAAAGCCAGAGCGTGACGGTTTATTCTGTGAACGAATTTTCGGTCCCGTTAAGGACATCAATCCACACGACTCAAAGCTAAAAGGTGTTCGTTCACGCGAAGCTGCGGTTGATAAGAATGGTGAACTCGTCACCAAGTCAATCGTTCGCCGTGAGCGCATGGGTCACATCCAGTTGGCAGCGCCAGTCGCCCACATCTGGTTTATGCGCGGCACACCAAGCGCTATGAGCCAATTGCTCGGCATGACAGTTCGTAACTTGGAGCGAGTAGCTTATTTTGCGACCTATGTCATTTTGAAGGTTGATGAGGCAACCCGCGACCAATACCTTGCAGATTTAGAGGCTGAAACCGAAGCTGGTCGTGCTGCCATCAAGATTCGCTATGAAAAAATGGCAGAAGAAGACGGCGCTGACATCAAAGCCTTGGCTAAGGAACAGAGTCGTGAAGTTGAAGAATTGAACGATAAATACACTACCCGCAAGGCACAGCTTGACAGCCTAAACAAGGGCGCGTTGTTGTCTGAAACTGACTATCGTAATTTGCCAGAAGAATACGATGAGCTCATCGAAGTCGGTATGGGTGCTTCAGCATTGAAGACATTGCTGGATGAGATTGACTTGCCACAGCTGATCGCAGAATTGACCGAAGAGGCTGAAAGCGCCAAGGGTCAGCGCGAAAAGAAGATCCTCAAGCGTCTGAAGATGCTCGAGAGTATGCACGCCGCTGGTATCAAGCCAAGCAGCTTGACGCTGAGCGTATTGCCAGTCATCCCACCGGACCTCCGTCCAATGGTAGCGCTTTCTGGCGGCCGCTTTGCTACCTCAGACTTGAACGACTTGTACCGCCGCATCATCAACCGTAACAATCGTTTGAAAAAATTGGTTGAGCTCAATGCGCCAGAAGTGATTCAGCGCAATGAAAAGCGTATGTTACAGGAGGCGGTTGATGCATTGATCGACAATGCTGCTGCTCGTGGTGGTCGCGCCGTCAGTTCGACTGGTGGTCGCCGCCGTCTGAAGTCAATTTCTGACATGCTGAAGGGTAAGCAAGGACGTTTCCGCCAGAACCTGCTCGGTAAGCGTGTGGACTACTCTGGACGTTCAGTGATCGTCGTTGGTCCAAAACTAAAGATTCACCAGTGTGGTTTGCCAAAGCAAATGGCACTGGAGCTGTTCAAGCCATTCGTCATCAGCTGGCTGATCAAGGGTGAATTTGCTCACAATATCCGTTCAGCAACACGGTTGATCGAATCAGGCGAAGCAGTTGTATGGGACGCGCTGGATGCGGTGATTGCAGGGAAATACGTTCTGTTGAACCGTGCTCCATCACTCCACCGTTTGTCAATCCAATCCTTCCAGCCAGTGTTGGTTGAAGGCAAGGCGATTCAGCTGCACCCACTGGTTTGTGCCGGCTTTAACGCTGACTTTGACGGTGACCAGATGGCGGTCCACTTGCCCCTCTCTAAAGAAGCGCAAGCTGAAGCCCGCGAGTTGATGAGCGCTACTGCTAACTTGCTGAAGCCTGCTGACGGTGCGCCAGTCTTGCACATCTCGCAGGACATCGTGCTCGGTAACTACTACCTGACGTACGACAAGCCACAGGCGCAGACTGACAACATCAAGGCGTTTAGTTCAGTCTACGAAGCAGAGCTGGCGTACGACAAGGGCGACATTCATTTGCAAACGCCAATCCGGATTTTTACTAAAGGCAAGGTGCGTCAGACAACCTTGGGCCGCGTCTTCTTCAACGAGATT
>CAUVPC010000009.1:0-16086 GCA_963553655.1 uncultured Candidatus Saccharibacteria bacterium | reverse complement strand
GTTCAATATCTAAAGAAAGATTACGTAAGCAGGCCATTATAATTCATGCTTTGGGAGCTCTTGCTTATGCGTCCGGTGTGTATTTTAACTCTGAAGAGATAAAAAATAGCGTGCTCTCTGCGTTGGTTGCAAATAATACTGTGGCTGCGGCGTTATTGGGAGTGCATCTGAAAGGATATTACCATAATCCAGAGGAAGAGCGCGCTCGTGAGGCTGCGGAACATGGTAAGTGGTTACCACATGTGTTCACGAGGCATATTGATACTGTGCCTGTCGACGAATTGGCGTCATCGTTTGTATCGCATCCTTGGACCTCAGTATATATAGCAAAAAATGATGATGAAATACGTGCCAGGGAGCAAGCCGCCAGTCAGCTTGGTTTGTCGTATTATGCAACGACAGATCCAGAAGAGGCTGAACTACTTGCAGTTAAAGGGGGTGAGCGAGAGTATCTTGAATATAAACGATTAGCCGCACGAGAGGTGATTAGTAAAAGAGGACGTAAAAAGTTGAAGATTAGCGAAATAGCCGATGATTTCATGGATCGTGCAGAGGTAGCTATTAATGGTGGTGGTGCAATGGTTGCTGTACTGCCTGATTCTACACATCGTGTCAACATGGGAGAATATAGTAAACGATACGATGATATCAAGTGCGATATCATGGACTAGAGCTTCTCGTCAAGCCTCGGCGTTCTTCGCTTTTAATTCTCGCTCAAACCGCTGTAATTGCTCAACCAAATCATCAATATCCCCGTTCATCGCAGCGGGGATATTGCTGCGGCTGTAGTGAATGCGGTGGTCGGTGATGCGGTCTTGCGGGAAGTTGTAGGTACGAATCTTTTCGGAGCGGTCACCAGTGCCAACGAGTGAGCGTCGTTCGGCGCTTAACTTAGCATTTTCCTCGTCAATTTTCATCTGTAATAGGCGTGAACGCAGCACGCTCATGGCTTTTTCGCGGTTTTTGATTTGGGACTTCTCGTCTTGGTTGGTCACGACGATGCCAGTTGGTAGGTGAGTGATGCGCACCGCCGAGTCGGTGGTGTTGACGCTCTGGCCGCCATGTCCGCCCGAGCGGAATACGTCAACGCGGAGGTCATTTGCATCTAGCTCGACGTCAGCCTCTTCGGCCTCTGGTAACACCGCTACGGTGACGGTGGAGGTGTGGACGCGGCCTTGGCTTTCAGTGACTGGGACACGCTGGACGCGGTGGACGCCGCCTTCAAATTTCAATTTGGCGTATGGTGCGTCGCCCTTGACCATGAAAATAACTTCTTTATACCCGCCTGAGTCGTTGGCAGATTCGCTGATGAGCTCAGTTTTGTAGCTATTTGCTTCGCACCAGCGTAGATACATACGGTACAGTTCCGCTGCAAATAGCGAGGCTTCGTCGCCACCAGCGCCAGCACGGATTTCTATGATGATATTTTTCTCGTCGTTTGGATCTTTTGGTGTCAGTAGGATGAATAATTCTTCTTCCAGCCCTGCCAGACGTGCTTCAGTTTCAGCGATTTCGGATTTTGCTAGTTCCGCAATTTCGTCACCGCCAGTCGCCAGCTGTCGTGCTTCTTCCAGGTTTTTTGTCAGTTGCTGACGCTCCTTGGCTTTTGCTATCAAGGTTTCCAGTTCTGAAAAACGTTTATTCTTCGTGGTAAACTCTGGGTCGCTATATGCAGTTGGTTGTGCCAAAAAATCTGCCAAGATTTGTCTCTCGGCAATCAAGTCGTCTAAGTGTAATGCAATTTGTGCCATATGAGTTGTATTATAGCACAGAAGAAGGATGCAGCATATTGACAATTTAGGCATTTGTGTGTATAATATTGTCAATATGGTTAAGCTTAAAAACATGATCCCCGCGCGACTGCGCAGAGTCGGGCAAGCCAGTCCGGGCAGAGAGCCTGTATATGACCAAAATCAGGTGATGTACAATCTGTATGAGCAGGGTTCTGTTTCAGTTCATCCACTCGAGCCGTTTGAAGAGGTGTCTTCAGAAGAGATATCACATCGGATGGAAATAGACCACTGCGTGAAGCGAGCACCGACGTTAGCGGAGTTGATGAGCAACAGAGAACGTGACAGGAAAAATAATGTATACAGCGTGATTGGTAGTCGGGCGTTGCTTTCGCGTGAGGTTGATGCCTTGACCCGAGCAGACTTTTCAGTGCAAACGGAGCAACAAACAATTGCAGCACTATTCTCTGGGTTGTGTGCGCACAGTGATAACCTGGCACGCACTTCACGGTTGTCTAAAATTCGTAACCACCTCAACTATGTTGGTGAGCCGGAGCTCATGGAGGCGGCGCACGGAATCGCGACATATTGGAAGCATCGGTTAGACACACATCCTGATAAAACATTGTTTGTGATGCTAGGCGAAATTAGTAATATGGAAAGCGCTGACTATGCCGCACCAGAGGGAAAAATAAAAAGTGATGAATATTTCATGGAATTGATCATGAATGAGTTTTCTGATGATGAGTTGACCCAATATGCTGATAGGCTGCTCATCGATGAGGGGGAATTGGTGAACTTGCCTAAAGAAAATGTTGATATCATCATGCTGGACGACTGGACAAGTAGTGGTACGGAAATCATGGAACAGCAGCAGTGCTTCTTGCAAAGACATCCGGAGTGGAAGGATCGAATTGAAGTTCAGTTGGCGATTGCTAATGAAGAAAGGTTGAAAGTGGGCTTCCGTATGAGCGGGGGACAGTATGTGCCAGCCCGCGCGTATTATTGGGCAAATAGTTCATCCGAGCTTTTTAGTACGTATATTGCAGGGTCACATTCGTCGGACTACTCGTTGGCGTTTGATATTAGTTCTCTACTTGGAACAGAGGATACGATGCCACCAGGCGTGCAAGTTGCGCGACCATATCACCAAGATGACTACCAGACGACTTTTCGCCAGCGTTTACAGCACGCTAGGCTACACGACTCAAACGTGATTAAATAGATATATGGCATTTTCAACATGGCGCGAGTTTGTTGAAGCTGAGGCTCAGCAGCCGTATTTTCGAGTGTTGATGAATCGGGTGGACGCTGAACGCGAAAAATATGAGGTATATCCAGCACGGCAAGACATGTTCTCTTGTTTTGCAGCTTGTCCACTGGAGGCGGTTAAAGTGGTAATTATTGGGCAAGATCCCTATCACGGTCCAGGTCAGGCACATGGCATGAGTTTTTCGGTTAAACCAGGAGTTAAATTACCGCCAAGTTTGCAGAATATCTTTAAGGAACTGGTTGACGATCTTGGAGTGGATATGCCAACTAGTGGTTTTTTGGAGCCATGGGGTAAACAAGGCGTATTACTGATGAATACTAGCTGGAGTGTTAGGCGAGGTCAGGCTGGTAGTCATGCAAACTATGACTGGATGGAGTTCTCCCAGCGATTACTGGCAATGTTGAATGATTATGACCGGCCGCTGGTATTTATACTGTGGGGAGCGCATGCGCAAAAGGTTGGGCAGGTGATCACAGATAGCCGTCATCTGAAGATTAGCAGTGCTCATCCATCGCCGTTTTCTGCGAATCGGGGATTTTTTGGCAGTAAACCGTTTTCGCGTGCAAATGATTTTCTGGTGCGGAATGGTCGTGGGGCAATTGACTGGAGGCTGCCTTGATTGACAAATAAGGATATTATGTGGTATAATAAGTCGCATGGAACATTCAATTGACACTGTCAAACAAACACCAGATACCTTGCCGCTATCATCTGTCACCAAGACGTACAGATTGCCTGAGGGGATGTCACTCGGACCGGATGAATCGGTCAAAGTGAAAGGATTTATAGCTCGGGGAAGAATTGATGGAAAGTCGGCTGTCTTGGCTTTGGATGACTCGGGAGAGAATGATACTCAGGGCTCAGTGCTTCAGTCTCATCTTGAGGATGTAATTTTTGGAGATTTTTCATTCATGCGATCGGCATATTATAACCACATTGCTCAGCGTCAGGGCATGACGACACCGAATATACTCAAAGTGTCAGAAGATGACCAAGAATCGCTGAAGCTGACCGGTTTGTCCATGGTGTCGGCAACTGGATCTTTGAAAATGATAGAACAAAAGCAGGACTCCCCTGCGGGATTGGTTGTTTCAAGGGGTGACGAACTGAAGGAAGTGGCTGATATTGAACATAGGGCAGAAGAGATTGGTCTCTACTCTCGAGTAGCTGTACAATTTCCTGGAGATGAGCAGGGGATGAAAGAAGAGTGTATCATATTAACAGATGCGGTCGGTAATCGAATCATTATGCCATCTCAAGAAAAGACGACAGACCTGTTGGAGCGTTTGTTCGGCTATCAAGAAGCCGAGGAACAGCTATTTGATGCTGAAGCAGCGCTGTCGGCTATGTCTGAGTAATTCGAAAACTGATTAGCCTAACAAAAACCGTCCCATTGCTGGGGCGGTTTTTTAAGACGCGAGACTGTATTATTTGCTAGACTTTTTAGCCTTTTTGTCTGATTTTGGAGCATCAGTTTTTGCGGCTTTGTTGGCATTGGCTTTCTTAGCTTTATTTGCCAAAGCTGCTTTGCGAGCTTCAGCTGCTGCCTGGCGTGCCTTAAAGCGGTCAACACGACCTTCGGTGTCGATAATCTTTTCTTCACCAGTAAAGAATGGGTGCGAAGCCGACGAGATGTGGACTTTCACGAGAGGGTAGGTGTTACCGTCTTTCCATTTGATGGTGTCTGTTGTCTGCGCTGTTGACTGTGTCAAGAACGCGAAGCCCGCTTGATCGTCGCTAAATACGACCGGGCGATAGTTCTGTGGGTGAATACTGCTTTTCATAACCGTTCAATTGTACACAATTTACCCTATAATGTCAAAGGGAGTTGTCTTGAGAGGGCAACAGTGGTATAATCGTTGGGTAACTAATTTTAATGACACAATCCGTTTCACACTCCATATCGTGAGCGGATGAGGCAAAAGGAGAAGGAAATGTCTGTAAAGGTAGACATTAAGGCTTTGCTGGAGTCAGGTGTTCACTTTGGACACAAAACCAGCCGTTGGCACCCAAAGATGGCGCCGTATATTCACAGTAAGCGTCAGGATAGTCACATCATTGACTTGGTCAAGACGGTTGAAGCGCTGGATAAGGCGTTGCCAGAATTGACAAAAATCGCAGCGTCAGGCCGCAAAGTACTGTTTGTTGGCACGAAAAAGCAAGCCAAAGACGTGGTGCGTCAGGCTGCTGAAAAGATCAACCAGCCATATGTAGTTGAACGCTGGATCGGTGGTATGTTGACCAACGGTGCGACGATTACTCAGCAGATCAAAAAGCTGAAGAACCTGGAAAAGCGCATGGCGTCAGGTGACCTGGAAAAGCGCTACAACAAGTTGGAAGTGCAGCGTTTCCAAGAGGAAATTGATAGCTTGAACATTAAGTATGGCGGCATCAAAGACTTGATGGGCAAGCCAGGCGCAGTGGTCGTGGTTGATGCATTGACTGATGCAAATGCAGTTCGCGAAGCTCAGACGTTGGGTGTGCCAGTATTTGCTATTGTTGATACGAATGTTAACCCAACTGGTATTGACTATGTTATCCCAGGTAACGATGACGCCATCAAGGGTATTCAATTGTTGTTGGATTATTTCACCGAAGCTGTTGCTGAAGGTGCGGGTAGTGTAAAAACTGAAGAAAAACCAGTGAAAAAAGAGGAGAAATAGGATGGGCGTTTCTGTTGACGACATTAAAAAACTGCGCGAATTGACAGGTGTAGGTTTGACTGATGCCAAGAAGGCGTTGGTTGAAGCTGACGGCGACTTTGACAAGGCGCTGGAAGAGATGCGCAAAAAAGGCTTGACCAAGGCTGAGAAAAAGGGTGACCGCGAAGCACGTGAGGGTTTGATTGAGAGCTATGTTCACTCTGGCCGAATCGGCGTGATTGTCGAGGTTAACTGTGAGACTGACTTTGTGGCGCGCTTGGACGACTTCAAAACCTTGGCGCACGAAATCGCTATGCAGATTGCAGCTATGAACCCGAAGTATGCTTCTACGGAGGATATTCCAGCTGAAGAGATGGAGCGGGTGAAGGCGGAATTGATGGCAAGCGAGACATTAGCAAGCAAGCCTGAAGAGATGCGCGAGAAGATCGTGACTGGTCAGCTGAACAAGCACTTTGCTGAGCAAGTGTTGATGAGCCAAGCGTACATCTTGGACGATTCTAAGACTGTTGAACAGCACGTCAAGGAAGCGATTGCTAAATTGGGTGAGAACATTGTGGTTCGCCAATTTAAGCGAATTGAACTTGGTGTCAGCGAATAGCGTTTGTTGCTATCATGAAAATCGGCTACAGGTTTGTGGCCGATTTTTGTTGCATTTTGCATAAGTGTATTGACAAAATGGCAAATCTATGCTAATATGACAACAGATTGAACTAATTGAAACAAAAAAGGAAAATTAGAAAAACTATGAGCAAAAACATGAATGCAGCCCCGGCATTCCCGGACATTAAGGACACTACTCCTGATGGGTGGGCTAATCTAGCGAGTGGGCTGACTGTTCCAGAGAGTGTAGCCCCTGCATTTCCAAGCATTAATGAGACAACCTCTCATGGGTGGAGTGAACTGGGGAGTGGGTTAATTGTTCCAGAGAGCGCAGCAAAAGGTGGCGCTGAAAATGGCATGATGACGCGCGATGAGCGTATCACTGACGGCCAAGAGAAATTTAACGCCTTGAAGACCCGGGCTCAAGAAGGCTTGAGCAAGATGATGCAAGGTCTTAAAGACCGTTTTTATATCGGCATTAGTCGGGGTGCTGAGCTGCCTGGTCAAATTGCCACTGGCGCTGAGATGGTACGAGAGACTATTGCACAAAAGAGTACTGAAGCCAGAGAGGTTGTCGGCCAGAAGAGTAGTGATGCGAAAGAAGCTATTCTCCAGAAGGGCGTTGAGACTAAAGAAGCAATTAGCAATGCTTGGGGTGCTGCACGAGGAAAAGCTGCAGAGCTGTTCGAGAAGGGTAATGATGTAATATTGCAAAACGTGAAAGTAGCGCGTGAGCGCAGGGCTGCCAGGATGGAACGCCGACAAAAGGCACGTGATCAACGGACGGCTGAATTAGACACTCGTCAGGCTGTTCGTGATACGCGCCGAGCGGCTCGTGAAACACAAGAAAATATTCGACTCAGACAGAGTACAGCGGATACAGTGCGTAATAGTAACGATAAAGCATCTATTCGTAAAGAACGGTTGGAAAATATTGGGACTACTTTAGAATCTATGATGCTAAGGAAGGATTTGAGACGCGCCGAAGAAACAGAGAAAGACGCTCATCAACAAGCTGAGCAGATAGCGCAAGAAGCTGAAGAGGCTCGGTTGAAAGCAGAGGCTAACCCTGGAGATGTAGGTTTGCAACTTGTTGCTGAAGAGAAAAAGGGGTTGGAAATTACAGCAAAAGCTCAGTCGATGCGTGCGGCAAATGAAACTATTCGGCTACAGGCGGCGATGAGTCGGTTGGAGGAGGAATCTAGGAGGGCGCAATATAGTATTGATATTTCTCGAGAGCGTATCGAGGAACGACGTGGTCGAGCTGAAGCGCGTAGAGCTGCTCGTATGGCCGCTCGTAAGGAAGCACTGGGCGATACCTGGGAATCAGCAAAAGATAGGATGGCACGACTGGCAAATACCGACCCGAACAAGATTAAACAGTTCGGCGTAAAGGTAGCAAAGGCAGCTGGTAGGTTGACTAAGGCTACCGCAAGTCGGTTGGTTCCAGCAAGCTAAAGGCAATAGATATAATTGATTAGAAAAGATAAAAAGGGTATCATAATAACTATGAATAATGACGAAAATACACAAATAATCATCCCAACAACTATGATAACGAAAGCACAGTTGAACTCGGTAGGAATTAATCTGCCTGACGACCAGGCGCAGGCATTGATTCAGCACGTGGAAGAGACGGTGAATGAGCGGATTAGCGAGGAAATTGTTGATTCATTGGATGATACGCAATTGGCTGAACTTGTAGCGTTACAGGATGGTGATGTACCAGCTGAGCAACTTGAGGCTTGGATTCGTGAACGAGTGCCAGAATATGACGAGATCGTTGAAGACAACGTGACAATCGTACTAGGTGAGTTGGTCGAAAATTCTGAGGCAATTCAGGCACAATAAACAATTAATACATGCTAGTGATAAAATCGCCTTCCTCATGAGGGCGATTTTATTGTGTGGAGATGATCAAGCAGCCGTCTTTCTGATGACGGGCATCAGTGGTAGTGACGACAAATTGGTGGTGTTGGATAGTCTCTTGGAGTAGTTTTTCGCGAGTTGCGTCCAGTTCAGAAAATACATCATCCATCAAAATGAGTGGGCGATGTTTGGTTCGTTCAGTTTGTAGCTCCAGCTCTAGGAGTTTAAAAGCTAGCATGATGGTGCGCATTTCGCCGCGAGAAGCAACTTTGACGGCTGGCCGTGAATGCAAGGATATCAAAAAATCTTCTCGCTGTGGTCCGGCGGAGGTGTAGCCTGTTGCTAATTCATATTCACGAGAACGCTGTAGCCTGTCCAGTAGAGACTGCTCGTAATTATCGAGGCTGACTGACGGTAGGTATTCAACAGTGAATGGTGTCTGTTTTCCTGCCAGGGAAGCATAGAGTAACTCAAGGCGTTTTTCGTAGGTATATAAAAAATGTGCACGGGCAGTTGCCAGGGCATTTGCTGACTGAACAAATTTTATATCCCATGCAAATAAGTGGTCTTGCCACTTGGTAGTGTTGTCTGGATGGTGCTTGAGCAGCTCATTGCGTTGTAGGAGTGTTCGGTTAAAAATACGTAGCTGGGCGTCATAGGTTGCGTCCAGCCGTGATAATAACCCATCCAGAAAATCACGACGTCGCTGAGGAGAAGATGAGATGAGTCGCAGGTCGTTTGGTTCAAATAACACCACAGGTAGGCGGTGTTTTCGGGGAAGTGTTTTGGAAGTACTGTCGGCAATGGTGAATTCTTTTGTGACTGCGTTATCAGCTGAACGCAGTAGTTGGATGCGGCGCGGTTGGTTGTTTGTTTCCAGGTGAATGATGCTGTGTGCTGTTTGGTGGCGCATACAGTCAAGCAGTGATCCACGAAAGCTTGTGCCGCGTAGCGCTATGTATATCGCTTCTAATAGGTTGGTTTTGCCGGTGCCGTTTGGCCCAACGATAACCGTCCCGGTATCTCCCAGTTGCGTCTCGAACAACTCATACGAGCGGAAATTATACAATTTTAACCTCGAAATCATTATTCATATTGTATCATGGGCCGGGTAGCGCCATACGGGTAAAATTGCTATAATAGATAGGAAATAATTGGAGGCAGATATGTTTGACACTAAACCCTATGAAGATAAAATGGCGCAAGCCTTAGAACATTTTCAGGATGAACTGAAAAAAGTACGAACTGGTCGTGCGCACGCCGGGATGCTTGAGGGTGTGATGGTCGAGGTATATGGCACCAAAATGCCGCTCAATCAAGTAGCTAATGTGACTGCTCCAGAAGCTCAGATGCTGCTGGTAACGCCATTTGATCCAAGTAATATTACGGCTATCGCTGCAGCCATCCGTGATAATCAAAGCTTGGGCTTTAATCCATCAGATGATGGTCGGGTGGTTCGCGTGCCAGTTCCAGCTCTTACTGAAGAGCGCCGCAAGCAGTTGGTGAAGCAGGTGAGTGAGAAATCAGAAGAGGCGCGAATCGCCATGCGAACTATTCGTCAGGACGCGCTCAAGGACGCTAAACGCATGAAAGATGCTAAGGAACTCGGCGAAGATGACTTTAAACGAGTTGAAAAAGAAATTGACTCATTGATGGGTGATACTCAAAAGCGAATTGAAGAACTCTTTAAGGCTAAAGAGCAGGACGTACTGACTATTTAGTCTGATTGACGACTAATTTGGGGCTATTGGAGATACTCGTCTGAATGACTCTTGAAGATTTGAAAAACTATGCGCCGTATATAGACCAGCACATCGAGAAAGTGCTATGTGATTTTGCTGAGGAGGTTCAGCTTGAAATTGATGACGAACAGGCGACCTGGGCACTGTCAACAATACGCGAATATGCTTTGAGACCAGGGAAGCGGCTGAGGGGTGCTTTGGCAGCGTGTTTGTATGACGCAAAGACGGGGGAAACATATGCCGAAGCTGGACTGTCATTGGCGGCGGTGATTGAGCTAATGCATGATTATCTGCTTATACTGGACGATGTTATGGATCGGTCTGCGACGCGCCGCGGGCTGCCAACAGTTCATGAACAGTACCGAAAGCAGTTTTCGCAAGTCAGAGCTGATGGATTTGAATCAGACATGATGGCTATCAATGTTGGGCTATTGGTGCAACATATTGCCAGTTGGTCTCTGTCTCGCATGGATGTGAATACAAAAATTGTTCAGCAAATAATGCACCGTAATATCGGTATTACGGGGTTTGGCCAGATGGCTGACGTGGCGGGTACAATTACTCGTCCAACGACGTCTGAACAGATCATCAAGAAATATTATAAGAAGAGTAGTATTTATACGTTTGTGAACCCGCTACTCTGTGCGCTGGCTTTGGCAGGTGACACTGATAAGACCGCTCAACAGCAAGTTGAGGCGTTTGGGCTGCCGGCGGGCTTGGCTTTTCAGCTTCGTGATGATTGGTTGGGTATTTTTGGTAGTCCGGAGGAATCAGGAAAAAGCAACCTTGATGATATTCATGAAGGAAAGAATACATTTTTAGTACAAGAAACTTTGAAGCGATGTACTGAGAACCAGAAGAAAACATTGTTGGAAATCATTGGTAATGAGCAGGCGACAGCAGATGATTTGAACGTCCTGAAGGATAGTATGATGCAGACAGGTGCGGTAGAGGCAGCTCAGGCTTTGATGGAGCAGGCAGGGCGTGAGGCTTGCGCGGCTGCCCAAGCGTCAAACTTGTGGACGAATGATTTCGCTCAGTTACTGCAGCAAGTGGTACAATATAGTATGGAGCGAATAAAATAGTGAGTGAGAGTAGCGTACCCCAGCATATAGGATATATCATGGACGGTAATCGTCGGTGGGCTGAACGACATGGGCTGCCAGCCTATGAAGGACACCTAGCAGGTTATGCTGCCATGAAAGAAGTTCTGACGGCTAATATTGATGCGGGTGTGAAATATGTTTCGGTGTATGCGTTTAGTTCTGAGAATTGGCGTCGTTCACAGGCGGAAGTCGACAAGCTGATGAAACTATTGGTCAAATGTGTTAAAACCGATGCGAAATATCTCCATGACCGTCAAGTTCGTGTCGTGGTGCTTGGTTCACGCGACCAGCTGCCAGAGAAAGTCATCCAGGCAATAGAAGAGATTGAGTCAGCCACTGCACACTACACCAAAGGTACATTGGCGTTGTGCTTTAACTATGGTGGTCAGCAGGAAATCGTCAATGCTGTCAAACGGATCATCGCTTCAGGAGTTACAGAGGACGAGGTGACAGCTGAATTGATTGAACAAAATTTATACTCACCAGAGATACCACCCTGTGATTTGGTCGTTCGAACTAGTGGTGAGCAGCGTCTCAGTAACTTTATGTTGTGGCGATCAGCCTTGAGTGAGTTTTTGTTTTTGCAAAAGCATTGGCCGGACATGCGAGCGGAGGATGTCGAAAATATATTAGATGAATACGCTAAGAGAAATCGAAGGTTTGGGGGGTAATATATGGTTGTGTTAGGTGTTGTAATCGGGCTGTTGGTTTTGGTCTTTTTGGTGGCTATCCATGAGCTTGGTCATGCTATTGTGGCGAAACGCAATGGCGTAAAAGTGGAGGAATATGGCATTGGTTTTCCACCGCGAGCAAAAAAATGGCAGCCAAAGCAGAGTTTTTTGGGTAAAAATGTTGTGTTTAGCTTGAACTGGTTGCCATTGGGTGGTTTTGTGAAACTCAAAGGTGAATACGATTCAGCTCGTGGCAAAGGTGCGTATGGAGCTGCGGGGTATTGGGTAAAAACGAAAATATTGTTAGCAGGTGTATTGGTCAACTGGCTGGCGGCCGTGGTGTTATTCGCGGTATTGGCTGTGTTCGGGTTGCCTAAAATATTACCAAACCAAGTGATGTTGCCGTTTGATAATACGTCAGTCAAGACGCCAGTCAAGATTGTTCGTCTCACCGAGGGCTCGCCAGCGGCACAAGTTGGGCTACAGATTGATGATGAAATTGTAGCGATTAATGAAAAACCGATCGATACTTCAGCGCAGTTGTCTGAGGTAACACAGCAGTCTTCTGGGCAAACGGTAAATATTGAGGTTAAGCGAAACAAGCAGCCGCTGCATTTTCGAACAACATTATTGAGTCGTGATCAAGCAAAAAATGGTGGCTATTTGGGTGTTGTGCCGCACCAGTCAGAAACCATCCATGCCACATGGTCAGCGCCGTTGGTCGGCGTGGTGACGACAGTACAGTTAACTCACGAGACGCTGAAGGGAATTGGCTCCATGATAGCACAGGGGATTGGCGGCTTCTTCGGGCAGTTTGTTGGTTCACCAGAGCAGAAGCAGGCAGCCAAGGCTGATTTGGCAAAGGTGGGTAACAATGTGGCAGGTCCGGTTGGTATCTTGGGTGTCTTATTCCCGTCGGTTGTTAATTCAGGCTTGACACAAGTATTACTTCTGGCGGCAATCATCTCCTTGACACTGGCAGTGATGAATATTTTGCCAATCCCAGCACTTGATGGTGGGCGCTGGTTCACCATGACGATCTTTCGACTGCTGAAAAAGCCACTAACGAAAGAACGCGAAGAGACGATTCAAGCTACTGGTTTTTTGATTTTAATGGCATTAACAATAGTGGTAACATGGAATGACATTGCAAAATTATTCTCATAAACTCAAGCTTAAAAAATTAGTACAGCCCAAAAAGAACTGGCTGTGGTGCTTAATTTTGCCTGTTTGGGCGTACGCATCATTTATGGTTTCGGGTCTGCTGGTCTCACTGATGGTGTGGTCACTGGTGCAGGCAGGCGTACCCCTGAAGAGTATCCCATCAGTCTTGTTGACGACCGGTATTTCGGTGGTTGTGTGGATAGTCACAATATTTATGGTCACTATGGTGCCGTACTGGTTGTTTGGCCGCAAGTCGAGTATTAAGGATCTTGGTCTCACTGGCAAGCCTGCATGGTTAGACTTGGTTATACCCGTGCCAACCTTTGTTGCGTATTTTATTTGTTCCATCATGATGGCGGCATTGGCAGTAACGTTTTTGAATGTTGATTTTAAGCAAACACAACAGCTGCCTTTTGATACGACAACATTGTATTCACAGGCTCAGTATGCGATGATCTTTTTCACGCTGGTGGTGTTGGCACCTTTGGCAGAGGAGCTGCTATTTCGTGGGTACTTATACACGAAACTGCGCAAGACAACCTCGGTGAAAGTCTCGGTCATCATTACTAGCCTCACATTTGGCTTGGCGCATTTGGCAATTGGTAGTGAAAATTTGCAGTGGAATGTTGTACTAGACACCTTCGTGCTCAGTATATTTTCGTGTTTGTTACGGGAATACACTGGGGCAGTTTGGGCGAGCGTAGTACTGCACGCCATCAAAAATAGTCTGGCGTTTTATCTATTGTTTATCAATCCAATTGCTATTCATAGTGCTGTTGGAATATTATTTACGTAAAGGAGTTTGACGTATGAGAATGAGCCAATTATTTACCAAAACCAGCAAAACTGCGCCAAGTGACGAGATGGCAAAGAATGCTCAGTTGTTGATTCAGGCCGGTTATGTGCACAAAACGATGGCTGGCGTGTATTCGTACACGCCATTAGGGCTGCGTGTGCTGGAGAATATTAAGCGCATTGTGCGAGAAGAGATGAACGCGATTGACAGCCAAGAGCTCATCATGAGCAGTTTGCAGCGTAAGGAACTGTGGACTGAGACGGGGCGGTGGAGTGATGAATTAGTTGATGTTTGGTTTAAGTCTCATTTGCAAGACGGGACTGAGGTGGGTTTTGGCTGGACGCACGAAGAGCCGATCATCGAATTACTGCGTAATTACCTCAAAAGCTACAAAGACTTGCCAATCAGTGTTTACCAATTCCAAAACAAGCTGCGTAACGAGCTGCGTGCTAAAAGCGGTATCATGCGCGGGCGCGAATTTGTTATGAAAGATATGTATTCGGTGCACGCCACCCGAGAAGAGCTGGATGTGTATTATGAGGCGGTTATTGCGGCGTACAAGCGCTGTTATGATCGGCTGGGGATTGGCCAGGACACTTACGTGACGTTTGCTAGTGGCGGGGCATTTACCAAGTTTAGCCACGAATTTCAGACGATTTGTGAGGCGGGTGAGGACTATGTCTACTTGCACCGCGGGAAGAACATTGCGGTAAATGAGGAAGTGATTGACGATGCCATTGTAGAGCTGGGCGTTGACCGTAGTGAGCTGGAGAAGGTTAAAACAGCTGAAGTCGGCAATATTTTCAACTTTGGTACGCAAAAATCAGAGGAGATGAAACTGGTCTTCACTGGTGAAGATGGCCAACAGCACTATGCCTATATGGGCAGTTATGGCATTGGTATTACGCGTGTTATGGGTGTGATCGTCGAGAAGTTTGCTGACGAGAAAGGTTTGGTGTGGACTGAAAACATCGCGCCGTTTAAGCTGCAACTAGTAGCAATCGGTGAACGCGGTGGTGAGTTGGCAAATCAGCTGTATAGCACCTTGATGAAGGCTGGTGTAGAAGTGCTGTATGACGACAGAGCTGAGCGTCCAGGTGTGAAGTTTGCTGACGCTGAGCTGATGGGTATGCCGTGGCGCGTGACCATCAGTGACCGAGGAATTGACAGTGGTGAGTTTGAATTAACCAGCCGTCAGAGCGGCGAGACTGTCACTAAAAGCTATGACGAATTGGTAGCATTTTTCGTTGATTAGTTGACAGTGTCTGGTAGTATTGATACAATCATAGTACTTACACGATGATTATATCGATACGCTAGATATAGCGTGTTTTTGATTTTGCACCACTATATATAGTAGAAGGAGAGTATATGAATAAGAAATATCAGATCACTGATTCAGGTCGGAAAGAACTGGAAAAAGAGTTGGCAGAGCTTAAGAGCCGCCGAGGAGAGATTGCGGAAAAAATTGCAGAAGCACGAAGCTTTGGTGACCTGAGCGAAAATGCTGAATATGATGCCGCTCGTGAAGAGCAGGGGCTACTAGAAACGCGTGTTATTGAGATTGAAGATATCTTGCAACATGCCTCAATCATTAAGAGCGCTGACGCAACCGTTGTTGGTCTGGGCAGCGCGGTTGAGCTGAAAAATAGCGACAGAACGGTTACCTACACAGTGGTAGGTCCTGTTGAAGCAGACCCAATGGAGGGCAAGATATCTGACGAGTCGCCAATTGGACAGGCATTGATGGGCAAGAAAGTTGGTGATGAAGTGACGATTTCTACGCCTAAAGGTGAGATTGTCTATACGATATCCTCTCTGTTATAATGTAGATAATTATGGCTACATTACAAGATTATCGAAACGAACGATTACGAAAATTAGAAACGCTGCGAGAACTAGGCGTTGATCCATACCCGGCAAAGTCAGAGCGGACACATATGTGTGCTGAGGTTTTGGCGCGGTATGATGAACTGGTAGGCCAGGAAGTGGTGGTTGCAGGTCGCATCGCTTCAATCCGTAGTTTTGGTAAGCTAGCGTTCATCAAACTACGCGACCAGTCTGGTGAAGTGCAGCTATATTTGCAGCGCGATGATGTAGCAGAATTGGACGCTGGCCGCGGTGTGTTGGGTATGAAGCAGCTGAAGCTTCTGGATACGGGTGATTTTGTCGAGGCACGCGGAGTGATGACGACAACGCAGACTGGCGAGAAGTCGGTTGGCGTGCGTGAGCTACGGTTATTAACCAAGTCGCTCAGGCCAATGCCCGAAAAGCTCGAGAACAAAGAAGAGCGATTTCGCCGCCGCTACGTTGACATGAACGTCAACCCTGAGGTGCGCGAGCGATTTGTTCGCCGCAGTAAGTTTTGGCAGGCGACACGTGATTATCTGAACCAGCATGGGTTTATTGAGGTGAATGTGCCGGTGTTGGAGCATACGACCGGCGGCGCTGATGCTAACCCGTTTGTGACGC
>CAUVPC010000008.1:0-17469 GCA_963553655.1 uncultured Candidatus Saccharibacteria bacterium | reverse complement strand
TTGGCGAACTGATGAAATATGAGTTTGACGCCAAAAATAAGCCTTCCGCCATGTACCGCAGCGGTGCCAAGAGTTATGTGAGCCAAGATGGTGATGTGAGATTATGAAAGGATTTTTGTGTCAAACATAGAGTATAAAGCTAAAATATACGATGTTATTCCAGCTGATATTGCGGTAAAGTTGGCGAGGCTTGGCGCCAAAGAGATTGGTAGTTATAATTTCCGCCGTTACGTATTTGATACAATTCCGGCGACACCAAATCGCTGGGTACGGTTGCGCTCTGATGGGCAACACGCTACTCTGACTGTCAAAGAAATAACCACTGACGCTATTGATGGGACTCACGAGTGGGAGGTTGAAGTCTCCGACCTAGAAACGACACTAGAGATACTAGCAAAGATTGGCATCAAACCACGTGGCTATCAAGAAAACAAACGGCAAGAATATAACCTTGGCGGCGTCCAGGTTGTCATTGACCACTGGCCGAAGCTAAAACCATACATTGAAATAGAGGGTAATAGCGTAGAGGAAGTGATAAACACTGCGAAACTTTTGGGCTATACCAAAAATGATTTGACGACGAAAAATACCACTGAATTATATCAGGATATTGGTATAGATATTGAGAAAATGCTAGAGTTAACATTCAATTCAACTGTCGAGGGCAGAATGCTCACAGGATTATAACTGAACACCTAGCCACGCCGCCAATACATCACCAGCAAAGTAGGCCAGTCCAGCGGCGACTGCGCCGAGGAGCAGGGTGATGGTAGCTTCTCGCCATGGCGATTGATTACCAACTTTGCCTTTGATGAAGCCAATCGTCAGGAAGGCGGTCGCTGTTAGCACGGAGCTGACATAAAACAAGGTGGTGCTTGGCACTTTTGAGCCTGCAACGACGTCAATCAAGTACGGCAATACTGGCACGCTACCCACGGCGACAAAGGCCAAAAATGTAACTGCGCCGATGATTTTTGGCGAAGCTCGTTTTTGGGTATCGCGGGCCGAATCTTCATGCTCAGCGCTGGCTGCCAGGTAGGCACTGGCACCCATCGAGAAGCCATCGGCGATGAGGTTTGCAATGCCTAAAATGAGGATAACCGCACTGGAGATGCCGGCTCCGGCCGAAGCTGCCACAACGGCAAAGGTTGTAACCGTACCGTCAACTGCCCCGTACACAAATTCTGAAATGTATCGTCTAAAAAATATGTTCATAACCGTGCCATTATAGCACAATTAGCCTTTGTGAGGTTTATTCGCGTATACTAAAGCAATGACGACTGATGATTTCCAGGCGCTGATCCATCAAAAAGGCCGTGAGCTCTACCGGTCGATGCCGTGGCGCGATCAGCCAACGCTCTACTATGCATTGGTGAGTGAGCTGATGCTGCAGCAAACCCAGGTTGCTCGCGTCTTGACGAAGTTCAGCGAGTTTACCGCTGAGTTTCCGGATGTTCAATCACTGGCAGCTGCTGAGCTGACAGAAGTACTGCGTGCGTGGCAGGGGCTGGGCTATAATCGCCGCGCTCGATATCTCCACCAAACAGCACAAGCCATCGCCGCTGGCGTCCCGGTGACTACGCTAGATGACCTCGTTGCATTGCCGGGTATTGGCGTCAATACCGCTGGTGCCATCATGAACTATGCCTATCAAGTGCCAACACCGTTCATTGAGACAAATATTCGTACCGTCTATCTCAATCATTTCTTTGCGGGTCAGACAGCGGTAGCAGATCGCGACGTACTGACTGTTGTTGAGCAGACGATGGACCCGGCAAATCCGCGCCAGTGGTTTTGGGCGCTGATGGATTATGGCAGTAAATTGAAAGCTCAGGGCAAGGGTAAATTGTCCGCTAGTCGCCACTACACCAAACAATCACAATTCACCGGTAGCCTCCGCCAGATGCGCGGTGAGATTTTGCGTCGGTATGTTGGCGGGCAGCCACTCGCTGAAATCACTGCTGAATTACAGGATGACCCGCGATTTGCGACGGCACTGGATGGCTTGCGGCGGGACGGTCTCATTGCTTAACGATACGGTATTGACATTTTAAACCGTCTATGCTATCATAATAACCAGTCGATACGACGAATATAAACAACAAATCAAAGGAAAGGTATGGAAGACATGCAAACAGTTATTATACTGATGACTGCGGTGATTGTGGTCCATTCGGTGGCGATCATCATCTTATTCAGTATAATAATCTCGCTCTTGGTAAAACTCAAACGTATTGCCAGCCAAGCTGAAACAGCAGCGCACAATATTGCACAAGCTACAGAATGGCTGTCACCAAGAAAAGTCTTTACTGAAGCTTCTCGGCTTTTTCGGCGGAAATAGCAAGGATTCATCAGTAAAATCTAACAATAAACAAACAAAGGAGAAACTATGAAAAAAGTATTAACTGTCTTAGGTGCTGCGGTGGCTGGTTTTGCGGCTGGTGTATTGACTGCACCAAAAAGTGGTAAGGAAACTCGCAAAGACTTAAAGAAAAAAGCTAACGAGTTGAAAAAAGATGCTGACAAGTGTGCAGCAAAGGCAAAGACGGTGGCAAAAGACACGGCTGCTTCTCTGAAGTCTGGGGCACAAAAAGTAGGTAAAGCTACCACTGAAGCGGCTCACGACGTCAAGGGAGACGTTGAAAAAAGCCTGAAATAATTTGACAACAATCCAAAAACGCGGGACAATGGAACAGATGAAACAAGCTGTTACAAGTCTCGCGTTTTTGATGATTGTTTTTGGTGTGATTGTCGGGTCTTCGGTCGTCGTGAAAGCGCTTGATGGTCAATCCGAATCTGCAAACGGGATCGATGCCATCAAAGCCAATTGCCAGGATATTCGTGGAAATCTCAGTCGACTGCATTATAGTGACGCAATTTTACGAGTAAACACCGGTCAAGCGTACAATGATATTTCTTCGCGCCTGATGGCACGCATGAACGGTCGTCTGGCTGTGAATAAGATTGACGCTGCGGACCTCGTTTCTTTGACGAGTCGGTTTGAAAAGGGTCGGTCATTGTTCTCCTCTCGGTATAATGAATATGAATCTGCCTTGGCAGCGCTTCTGAAGATTGATTGCAAAAATCAGCCAACTGATTTTTATGCTCAGTTCAACATTGCTCGTGATGCACGGCTCAAATTATCATCATCAGTTCGCGAGCTCAACGACATTATCGCTGAGTATGGCACTAAAGTCGAAAAGATAAAGGAAAAACTCAAGTGATACGCCAGCAAATAATGGAGCATAAATTGCCGGCATTTATCGCAGGTTCGGTGTTGCTAGCTGCGATCTTAGTGACTTTGTCGATGTTTATCTACTATGCGTCAGGAGCTTCGCGGTTGGATTTGAGCCGCCCAGAGTACAAGTCGATGCGCTCAAAGATCGATCAAGGCAAGGCACTAGACGAGGGATTTTCGGCGCAGGGTGAAATCACCAAATCAACCATAGACGAATTTATGAAGCTGTACAAAGCAGAGGCTGAAAAAACTACAAGCTCGCAGAATTTTTCAGTTGATGCGCTAAGTGACGCTAGTCTAGGAATTACCCAAAGTCAGTCAAATCAATAACTATTTTTTCAACGGTCCATTGGTGGTGAGCGGTAGCGTGGCTAGTTTGATGTCGTTATTTTCGAACTCACGTAGCAGTCGCCGCCGCATTTCTGAAGTGACACTCCATTGGTCTGAGGGCTGAGTTTTACCAGCAATGATCACCTCCACTGAATGTCCGGTGATATCGCCCAGGGAAGTAAACTTTGGTGGGTCGATGATTTTTCGTTTCCAGGATTTTTCCAGTGACAGTTTATAGCCAATGTCATTGATAATTTCGGTGGCGGCTGAGATATCAACTGACGGATCGAGCTGTAGGATAAACCGAGAGATACTGTAGCCCATGGTTTTGTTGATGACCTGCTGGATGGTACCGTTTGGAATGTAATGGACATTACCATCAGTGTCACGCACGACTGTCGAGCGGGTACCAACGCGCTCTACTTTGCCAACTGCACCCATGATGTCGACAACATCACCAACGCGGTATTGATTTTCGGCGATGATGAAGATACCAGCCAGGAAGTCCTTGACTAGCGACTGGGCGCCAAAACCCAACGCCACACCGATGATTCCGGCACTGGCAAAGAGCGGTGATAGATCGACCAAAAAGAGTTTATTTGCAACCACTGCCAACGCATAGGCAATCATCAAAATTCGCCAGAAGCTGCGGAGCAATTGAATCAGGGTCTCCTGGCGTTTTTCGATATCCTTTTTGTGCCAATCTCGATGCTTTGCTGTCGACCGCACAACACTTTTGATGCCCCATTTTAGCAGCACGCGGCCAATATAGTAAGCGATGATGGCGCCGATAACCGTACTCCATGCCTCGATGAAACGCTGCTCCATCAGCCAACCCAGACCATTTTGCTTCAGCCACTCATCGAAATTGGAGGAATCTAAAATATACTTAGTAAGCGTATCCATAATAGATTTAGTATAATGAATAATATGAGTTTTGTCGATCCGAATCAGTTCATCATCACCCGTAAACGCAAGAAATATAAATTTGCACTGTTTGCTAATTCGCCACTGTGTTTTGAGTATGACGAATGGTTGGCGGTAAAAGATCAGTTAGATAAACAGCCGACGGTGATGGAGATAGGTGCGGGCAATGGCTTGTTTGCCGTTGAGCAGGCAGCGCGTCATCCAGAACAGACTGTTGTGGCGCTTGATGTCAAAGGTGATCGCTTACAAAAGGGTGCCCGAGAGGCTGAAGCGCGCGGTCTTGCCAATATCTTTTTTGTACGAGCGCGGGCTGATCAAATCGATCAATTGGTTGCTCCGGCGTCGCTAGGAACCATTTGGCTAACTTTTTCTGACCCATTTCCTCGAAAACATTCAGCTGGTCGGCGACTAACCCATCCGCATTTCCTGGCAGTGTACCGCAACCTATTATCGTCAGAGGGCGTGCTGCTCATCAAACACGACAACACTGATTTCTTTTGTTGGAGCTTGGAGCAGCTGGTTAGCCAAGGGTGGTCTTTGCAGGAGTTGACCTTTGATTTGCATGAGTCTGGGCTGGCTGATGACTATAAGATCCTCACATCCTATGAACAGCGCTGGCTGGATGAAGGTAGAATTACAAAGTTTGTTAATGCCAAAGCTGACGGGAAAAGGAACTAATATGCCACACATCCACACCGCACCCAACCAACACGACCACACCGTTACTGGATATGTCATTCGTACCGATGGCGATCAACCACGGGCGTTGCTGCATGTGCATAAAAAACTAGGAAAATTACTGCCGCCGGGTGGACACATAGAATTGGACGAAACGCCATGGGCGGCGATGCTACATGAACTGCGCGAAGAAGCTGGCTATGACGCTGGGCAATTGTTGGTTTTGCAACCAACCTTGCGCATGCATCAAGCGGCAATGCCAGAAGTAACACTTCACCCGCAGCCGCTGCTCATGAACACCCACAACATTACACCTGAGCATTACCATTCAGACACCTGCTACGCACTGGTAGTTCGGGAAGATCCACAACACGAGTTGGCTGCGGGCGAATCAATGGATGTGCGGTGGCTGACACGAGACGACATAGCGGCACTACCGTCTGAACAAATCTGGGATAATACACGAGCGAGCTATATGTCATTGTTTGACAGGTTTTTAGACGAATGGGAATTAGTGCCAGCGAGTGAGTTTTCGGCAGGCAAATGATAGGAGGAGAGATGATGAATATACAAGACTATGCAGATCAGGCCATCACCACGCTGTCAGACAACTACGAATACGGTGACATCAGCCCGCAATTAATGGGTCAGGTATTGGGACTAGCTGGTGAATCTGGTGAGGTAGTCGAAAAAATCAAAAAGTTGCTGCGTGACAATCAGGGAAACCTTGAGGAGCCAGACAAGGTAGATATCCTCAAAGAGTTGGGGGATATCTTGTGGTATGTCAATGCAGTGGCGCATTTATTGGGGTCGAGTCTGGAAGACGTAGCGCGGATGAACAATGAGAAACTGTTGAGCCGCAAGCAGCGTCATCAGTTACACGGCAGTGGTGATAATCGCTAAGCGTCCAGTGTGGTGGCGTGCTGTCGCACCCAATGATCAATGGTTCCGGCGCCCATACACAAGACTAATTTGCCAGCGTCGAGCGAAGCAATGATGTGGTCCCACAGTGCATCATCCAGCTCGGCAAATGTTACAACATCAGGGCGCGAAGCAACGATGTGGCGTGTTAATTCTTGTGGTGTTAAAACTGGCAAGTCTGGATTTTCGCGGGTCAAATAGGTTGGTAGCCAATAGATCGTCTCAGCGGCCTCAAAGACATCTGCCGTATACTGCGTCATGATTTCGTGTTGGCGAACATTTTGATGCGGTTGGTAGACCAATACCACGTGACTGGACAACTCTTGCGCGAGCTGTAGGGTAGCTTTGATTTCCACTGGATGGTGGCCATAATCCGAGTACAAACCTTCAGCCAATTTCTCAAATCGGCGACCTGCGCCAGGGAATTGATTAATACTGGTAATGACGCTTACTTCGTCAATTTCTGTCATGTGTTTGACTGCTTCTAAGGCCAGCATACCGTTACGCCGATTGTGCTCACCAGCCAGGTGAATGTCTGGGTTACATTCAGTCAGCACTTGTACATTGTCATCATCAAAGCACGCGGCAGTCTCTTGCCAGGCGATGACACTATCAGACTGGTGACCAAAGGTGCGGAAGGCCGCCAAATACTCATCTTCCGTTGGGTAGGTGTCAGGATGGTCATAGTCAACCGACGTGATGAGGCTGAGCCATGGTTGGAAATTCAAGAAGTTTCGATCAAACTCGTCACACTCGTAGACAAAAAATTGACTAGTTGGGTCAAATTTGCCGCTTGGCCCAAAGCTCAGGGTGGAACCGACGGAATAACTGACTGGAATTCCTAAGTGCTGCAGCGTCCATACAATCATGCTGGTGGTGGTAGTTTTGCCGTGGGTACCAGCGACAGCCACGAGCTTGAGGTTTTTATCAGATATGATGTGTGCCAATAGCTCATCGCGTTTACCGATTTTGATACCGAGCTGGCGAGCAAGCACTAGCTCAGGGTGATCTGCCGGCAGAGCTGCAGTGTAAACAAACCAATCAAACGGTTGCCTGTCGTGCTCTTCTTGCAAAAAAGTCCCTGATTGATCAAGGGCAATGTGGACGCCGCGTTCCATTAAAGCCGCAGTCAGAGGGCTGACTGATTGGTCTGAGCCGCAAACGCCGTACCCAGCGTCGTGGGCAATCTCAGCCAATGGTCCTATGCCAACACCACCGATTCCTGAAAAATAAATTCGCATGGCTTTATTATAGCACTCTCGCCCGTCTCTCGGTATGTGTGCTATACTAAAACCAGAGTAAGAAGGGGTGGAATGACAGATAAACGTAACGTCCGATTCAAAATTCGTCGACTCGAGCAGGTCAAAACATGGCAGCTGTTGATTTTGTTTGTCATGTTTGCTTTTATCACGGCAACATTCCTGCGCCTTAACAATGTTGGCATGGTGGAGCGTCGTGAAGCAGTGTATGCCGCAGACAAGACGGACGATTCGGTTGGGCTGGCGAGCCGATTGTATGATCTACAGAGGTTTGTAAGCACTCACATGAATGCCGATCCTGGCAGAGTTGCATTGGTTAAGACGTATGAACGAGACAATGAGCGGCATAAAAAAGCCTATCAAGAAAGCAGCAACAGTACCGCCAATGGTGATGCATTTCAAAAGGCTGAGGCTGTTTGTGGGCCGATCGCGCGGTCCAACGGCTGGCGTTGGCCGGATATGCGCTATACAAACTGCATCAACCAAGAATTAGAAAAAATTCCTGGCGGACAAGCGGTGATGAGTGAGTTTAAGCCGTTACCGGTTGAGCCGTATTACCACACCTTTACCTCGCCCCTCTGGTCACCAGATTTTGCTGGTTGGTCGTTGATTGTCACGGTAATAATCGGTCTTATCATCATAGGTCGACTCGTGGTCTTGGCTATTCTCCGCTTTATTTTACGCCGCCGAAAGCGTTTTTAGGCTTGACAGGGGCCAACAGGGGTAGTAATCTTATAAGGTAAAGTACTAATAGGAGGTATTACCACATGGCTTACAAGCACACTAACTCAAAGGGCGTTACGTACTACTTGCACAAGACTGAAGTAACTCTGCGCGGTGGCAAGACTCAGACCATCTACTTCTTTGCAAAGGTAGAGAAGAACGACAAGGGTACACCATGCGATCTTCCAGAGGACCGTGTTGTTAAAGAAAATCCACGCAACGGTTTCTTGACTATTTCTAAAAAGAAATAATTACCAAATACTCGCAATCACTACAATAGCTCTCCAAAAGGGGAGCTATTTGATTTTTTAGATATATTATGATATAATAAAATCATGAGCGAAATTATGACATCTCATGTTGCTATAACTGATGAAGGGGACGTTGTATTTCCTGAAGTAAGTCCTGATGTTGATTTAGACGAGCTGCAGGCAAGGCTAGACCAGGAAGAGGCTGATCGTGCGGCTGAGCAGCGTTATGACGAGCACTTAAGACAGGCGCACTCTGGTAATTTTACTGGAAGAAATAAGCTATTAGCGGAGGCTGCACGACTGGCTGGTGCTGCCAACCGGTCTCGGGGTGCAGGAAAGATGCATGACATGGGCAGGGCTGATAAGATCAGGGGTGCGGCTGAGGCTGCTGAAAGAAGCATCGCTGAACGGCAGAAAGCGCTGGAGCTTGCTAGGATAGCCTGCCGGGCTTGCCCATTGAAAGATTTTTGTGTGATGGACCCGACGACATTGGTCAGAGACTTGTCAAAGACGGGCAAGCAGGGTAATAGCACGAGACAACGGTTTTCACACAGAGTTGAGAAGCCAGGCAATAAGCACTTGTGCGAAGAAAACTTACGACCAGGTAGGTTGCCGAAGCAATAAGGCAAGAAAAAATCCCCTCAATGACGAGAGGATCTTTTCTTGGTTGCGGGGGTAGGATTTGAACCTACGACCTTTTGGTTATGAGCCAAACGAGCTACCAGGCTGCTCTACCCCGCGGCACATAGATGATTGTAGCATAGACAAGGAGTATTAGCAAATATCGCCGGTCTTAGGACTTCTTTCGGTTGGCTCCAAACAGGAAATTAGTCCATTGTTGGAGGTTGCTTTCGGTTAATTGCTGCTTGGAAACCGTGGCAGTTTTCTCAGTTTCAACATCAGTTGACGGCACGATCAGTTGTTTTTCACCTGGTGATCCATGACCCAACCGCTGGCGAACTGCCAAGTCTTGATATTCAACAGTTTGGTAATATTTGGCTTCATATTCAGCCAAAGATACCTTCAAAGTTTCTAACTCGACTTGCTGCTTTTTATTGTCCAATAGCTGCTGTAAATGATAATTTCTCTGCATAGCCTCAACCGAACCCCAGGCCCAGCTGAGTGCTATCAAAACCGCTCCAGCGATGATGACGTTGTTGAGCGTCAAATAATCGTGGCGGATGTGATAGACAAGTCTTCTTAGTTCGTGTTTGTCGAGTTTTTTTATCATCATGATGTTTGGTGGGGGCGGCTGGGATCGAACCAGCGACCAATCGGTTATGAGCCGACTGCTCTAACCCCTGAGCTACGCCCCCGCTCAGTTCAGTATATCATAGCTTCGGGGATAAATTATAGTAATTTACCAGCGGCAATTCGCGTCGCTTCTGACCAGGAAGTGAAGCAGCTTGGTGTGCTGATGAGCTGTTTGGCGGTCAGGCGATGACGGACGGCGATGCTGAGTTCACTGATGAGGTCGCTTGCGTGCGGCGCAACAATGGCTGCGCCAATGAGCACGCCCTTTGTGTCGATGATCAGCTTAACAAAACCATTGCGGCAGTCGGTGATGTTACTGCGAGCCGTTAGGGTGAGTGGAGCGACAGCTGTTTTGTACCGTAGGTCGCGTTTGATGCACTCTTGTTCGTTCAGTCCAACTTGAGCGACTTCTGGAAAGGTAAATGCTACTAGCAAATTTGGCGTCAGGTCAGCCTCAATGGCGGTACGGTGAGTCAGATTATGAGCGGCGGTTCGACTTTGGGTTAAGACGGCGTGGGTTTGGATGGTTGGATCAGTAATATTGCCAGCAGCAAAGATGTGTCTTGCTGAGGTTTGCATGCGAGCATTGACAGTAATGCCCTGGTGAGTATAAGCAACGCCAGCGTTTTCCAGTCCCATGTCAGTCTGTGGGACGCGTTGTTCTGCCACTAAGATCTCATCAACACGCACTGATTTTTGTTGCCGACCTTGAATATAGGTGACGCGCTTTTGCAAACCTTCTTTTTGTAGGGCAACCACGCGAGATCGTGTCAAAATGGTCATATTACGGTTAACTTTTGCATCTTCTGCGACGATTGGTCCAACTTCAATATCAAATTCTGGCAACATGCGATTGGCTTTTTCTGCAACGTAGACTTTGGTGCCAAATGAAGCGTATAGATAGGCGATTTCCATGGCAGTGGCGTTGCCGCCAACGATGAACAACGTTTTCGGTGGGCGAGTCAATGACAGAATGTTCTCTGGTGTTAGGTACGGAATGTTGTCGCTACTAGGAATGGTCGATTTCTCCCAGGCTGCTCCTGTGGCGATCAAGAATTTGCGGGCTGACAAATGGCGACGATTAACGGTAATTTCATTGGGGCTGAGAAAGTGAGCGTTGCCAGAGAAGACACTGATACCTTGTTTTTCGTAATAGTAGCGATTACCGCCTGCGCCAGTGCGTTTGATGACGGTGTCTCGCCAGGACAGGAGCGACGGATGATTGTAGTTGAGCGCGTTGGTTCGTAGGCCAAATTTGGCAGCGCGTTTGGCGTTGTAAAACACTTCAGCTACGTATAGCATGGCACCCAGCGGCATGTCACCCCAGTTAGGAGATTCTCCGCCGAAAGTTCCCCGTTCGACGACGGCGACTTTTTTGCCAGCACGTGCCAAAATACTGGCTGCCGGAGCTCCTGCTGCCCCGCTGCCGATGACGATAATATCATAATCAAATGTTGGTTTTTGTGCCATGGTTGCCCCCTAGGTTATATCATAAGTTTGTCATTTTTATACATGTACGCGGCATCAGAGTGCAGAGGTTCAAGGAAGGTTGTTGCGATTCGCCGTATGTCGTTTGCGGTTATCTCTGGCTTTTCTTTACACCAGTCAATCACCTGAAACGTTACTTGTGCTGCGATGTCTTCTGCTTGGCCGTCTGGTATGCGAACACTGCAGCAGGTTTTGACAATTGAACGGTGCAGCTTTTCTGGGTCAAACGGTTCGGCGCCTCGATGATTGTTTTTCTTGATAATTGTTATCTGCATTACCAGCCAATCCCCATGCTTGTTATCCCCATGACGCGGTCAATGAATAGGTAAAACGCTAGAATAAACAGACAACTGCCGCCAGTAAATTGTAGGAATGATTTGGACTGCTCACGCCACTGTTGTATTTGGGCGATGTTGTAGCCGCTGCCAACAAGAATCAGAATGCCCAGCAGCGGCAGGAGTGAACCGACGACATAGAGCATGATGGCTGACAGTTGGAAGAGGCCAGAAGGCAGACTGATGATGGCCAGACTGGCTGCTAGCAGTGGACCAATGATGAAGATGAGTTCAGCGATGACGCTCGTCATGCCGAGTGAAAAGGCCTCGGCGCTACTTTTGGTTGCTTTGCTACGCTTTGCTAAAAAGCGTGCCATACCACGAGGCAACCACAGGACGATGCCAGTTTTTTGCTTGCGGCGATAGTAAAATGCCCAAGTCGCTAAGCCTAATCCGACTGCGATACCTGTGGTAACGGAAGCGACGAGTCGTTCGATGATCACGGTTTGGTTAATGACGATGGTTAAGATATGAACCGTGAACGTCGCCAGTAGTAGCGTCATCAAAAAAACACCGAGCACGAAGCTATTCATCCGTCGGAGCAGTAGCATATGGCGGGTCTTTTTGCCTAACGCATGACCGCTCATCAGCGTCAACATACTAACGCTCAACTGCAAACTAGCATGAATGCCAGCTGCCAGAAGGACGATAGCAAGTGATGAGAGTATGGCGTACGTCATGTTTATATGAATATTCCTTTAATATCAGTGTAGCATAGGCGGTTTAAAAAGGGAAAATAATCATGAGGATTTTGTGATATTGCTATTGCTTTTTTGTCAAAAATGTGCTAATATAGAGTTAGGTTTCATTATTAAACAAAAACAAGGACCAAATACATCATGACAGAGCAAGCAATTGCAGAGCGCGAGCTAACTGCGTTTTTAGAAGGTATTCAAAAACAACAACTTGAAACGTGGAAGCATCAGCGGACTTCACAAGAAATGAGCGAATTTGTTTTGAGTAAGCTCCGAGTGCTTGATGATAAATAAGGTCGCCTAAAGAAAAACCTCCATGCATTCATAGAGGTTTGGCTTGCACTATTGGTAGCACCGGGTGGACCCGAACCACCGACCTCAGGCTTATGAGTCCTGCGCTCTAACCAGCTGAGCTACGGTGCCACGTCTCAGGTGATTATAGCATGGTATTGCTGTTTCACCAAGAGCTGAATTGATTTTATGAATATCAAAACCGCTCATGCTTTGCTATAATGAAAAAGATGAAATATGCGGTAGCAGTCAGTGGTGGGATTGACAGCGTTGTGTTGCTGGATCTTATGGCGCATAAAGGGCATCAATGTGTCGTCTTGCACTTTGATCATGGCATGCGTACTGATTCGAGGGCTGATGCGCAGTTTGTTGAAGTGTTGGCGCGCCGGTATGGGTTTTTGTTTGCAGGCAAAAGAGAAGAATTACTGGGAGCTAATGAAGCGATTGCTCGGCAGCGGCGCTACGCGTTTTTACTGGCGGCGGCCGAAAAACGTGGTGCGCAGTTGGTGACCGCGCATCATTTGGACGACGTGGTTGAAACGATTGCGCTTAATGTGGCGCGAGGGACACGCTGGAGAGGGCTGGCGGTGCTTGGTGATTCGCGGATCATGCGACCCCTGACACATTGGACCAAACAACAGCTCACAACCTATGCAGTGAGGCGCCGACTGGAATGGGTTGAGGACGAGACCAACGCCAGTGATATCTATACGCGTAATCGTTTGCGGCGTAAGTTGATGAACCTGCCAGATGGTGCCAAACAGCAGCTATACAATTTGTGGCAAGAGCAGTTGGAGTTAGCAGAGGCGATTACTGACGAGTCAGCACAGCTTTTGACGGAGCCGCTCAATCGGTATTTTTTCATCAGTATCGATATGGCTGAAGCGGTGGAATTGCTGGCGGAATATATTCGAAATGCATTTGGTACTTCCCTGCTGACGTCGCAGCTCGAGCGAGCGGTGGTGGCGCTCAAGACGGGTAAGCCCGGTACGGTCTGGCAGATCGGTGAAGGGTTAGAGATGAAATTATCATTAAAAACTGCTATAATCAAAAAGATTGATTTAGGTAGAAAGGATTTTTCAGATTATGGCGGTAAAGATGCCGAACAAGAATGGCAAGAATAAAATCAGTCAGTTTATGCGACTGGGCCTTTTTTGGGCGATTGTTGTATTGATTGGTTTGGCGGTGTATGCGTCAACTGCGCAGCACGCTAATTTGAAGGAAGTGGCTTTGAGCGATGTAGTCAGCCGAGCGAACAAGGGTGACATTAAACTCATCCAAGTCCAGGGCAACGACCTGACGGTGACGGTTAAAGACCAAGATAAGCCAACAGAAAAATCCATCAAAGAAAACAGCAGTATTTATGAGCAAGGCCTCAAGAAAGACGCGCCGGTTGAAGTGAAGGTTGTGCCGCAGTCACGCACTGGTGAAGTGGTATGGAATGTTGCCATCACTTTTGTGCCGGTTATTTTGATCATCGGCTTCTTTGTATTCATGATGCGACAGAGTCAGGGGCAGAATAACCAAGCCATGGGCTTTGGTAAATCAAAAGCCCGACTGTATGGCGAAGACAAAGAAAAGGTTAACTTTGAAGACATCGCTGGTAATGATAACGCCAAGCAAGACTTGCAAGAAGTTGTTGATTTCCTGAAAAATCCAAAGAAATACCGCGAGCTCGGTGCTAAGATTCCACGAGGCGTGTTGTTGGTCGGCCATCCAGGTACTGGTAAAACCATGTTGGCACGAGCCGTGGCTGGTGAAGCAGGCGTGCCATTTTTCTCTATCTCCGGTTCAGAGTTTGTGGAGATGTTTGTTGGTGTTGGTGCGTCACGAGTCCGTGACTTGTTCACTAAGGCCAAGAAAAATGCACCATGCATCATTTTCATCGATGAGATTGACGCGGTTGGTCGTAAACGTGGCTCTGGTATGGGCGGCGGACATGATGAGCGCGAACAGACCTTGAATCAGATTTTGGTGGAAATGGATGGCTTTGACGGCGACACGAATGTGATTGTTCTGGCGGCAACTAACCGAGCAGATGTGTTGGATCCAGCGTTGCTGCGCCCGGGTCGGTTTGACCGGCGAGTTAATATTATGCTGCCAGAGCGCAAAGACCGCGAAGCTATTTTGAAAGTTCACTTTAAGAACAAGCCAACTGACGACACCGTTAATTTGGATGCGTTGGCGGCAAAGACAGCGGGTTCAAGCGGCGCTGATTTGGCAAACATTGCCAACGAGTCTGCCATCATCGCTGCACGGCGCAACAAGAAGAAGATTACCAACGAGGAATTGACCGAAGCATTTGAACGAGTGGCAATTGGTCCAGAGCGCAAGGCAAAAGTCATGAGCGACAAGGAGAAGGAATTGACTGCGTACCACGAAGCTGGCCATGCTATCGTCGGTCACGTTTTGCCGGATTCTGACCCAGTTCATAAAGTTACCATCATTCCGCGTGGTGGCACTGGTGGTGTGACGTGGTTCTTGCCGCCAGAGGACAAGAGCTACACTAATGTCTATGAATTTAAAGACATCTTGGCGCGAGCCATGGGCGGACGTGTGGCTGAGCAGATTTTGTACGGCGATGACGGTATTACCACTGGGGCGGGTTCTGACCTGCGTAATGCGACCCAGATTGCTCGTGATATGGTGATTGAGCAAGGTATGGGTAAGGCTTTGCGTGACCAAGTCTTTCACGAAGACAATGGTGGATTGATGTTTGACAAGATGACCCGTGAGCGGCCGTACTCAGATGAAACGGCCAAGCAGATAGACCGAGAGGTGGCAGCGCTGATCAATGAAGCGAAGGTGCGAGCCATGACGGTTCTGAAAGCTAATCGTTCACATCTGGACAAGTTGGCGGCGGCATTGCTCAAGGATGAAACCTTGGAAGAAGAAACAGTGGCAGAGATACTCAAGGGTACTAAGTTGCCAAAGGAAGCAAAACTTCACGCATAATCGATTATGGGGCGAGTTCGGCAAGCAGTCACCAAAGTGAATCAGCGGCTGACCGTGAAATTGGCAGCCAGTCTATTGGCAGGATCTATGCTGCTGAGCAGCCTGCTGGGATTTTGGCGTGACCGTTTGCTGAACGCTGCCTATATGCCTAACAAAGAAGCAGGGCTGGCTGGTTATGTTGTTGGTCTTGACGCGTACACTGCGGCGTTCATGGTGCCGGACTTTATGTTTGCTATTTTGGTGTCGGGTGCGCTAAGTGTTACCTTCATCCCGGTGTTTAATGAGCGGTGGACCAAGGGAAATAAGCAGTCAGCTTGGCAGATTAGCTCTAGTATGATCAATTTCATGGCGTTGACTACCCTGGCTGCTAGTGTGCTCATCATCATCTTTGCTGATCCATTGATGCGCTATTTCATTGTGCCGGGAATGAGTGAATCAGGTCATGCGTTGGCAGTTAGCATGATGCGGGTGATCGCTGTCAACCCATTTATCTTTGCAATCGCTGCCGTCATCGCTAGCATTCAGCAAGCGGTGGGGCGTTTCACCTTTTATGCCCTCGCGCCAATGATTTATAATATTGATATCATCATCGGTACCGTCTGGTTTACGAATGGTATCAATATCTTTGGTTGGCAGATTTTTGAGGGCGGCATCATGGGCGTGGCGCTGGGTGTGGTGCTCGGTTCGGTGATGCAGCTCATCGTTAGTGCTGTCGGCTTGGTTGGTTTGGGCTTTGACTATGAGTTTAAACTACACTGGCGCAACCGCGGTTTTCGCAAAGTGTTGAGTTTACTACCGGCGCGTTCGGTTGACCAGGGTATGGACTACGCCGTTAGCTTGGTGGAAGTGAATTTGGCTTCTCGACTGGGTGATGGTGTTATTCGTGCCTATCAACAGGCTTTAACGCTACACATGATGCCGATCAACCTCATTGGCGTAGCGGTTTCCAACGCGGCCTTTCCGCAGTTGACCGAGCATTTGGGCAATAATCGTCAAGATCTGTTTCAGAAGGACCTGCGTCAATTGCTGCGAGTGATTATTTGGATGGCTATGCCGGTTTCCGTTATAACGTTCTTCACCCGAGGATATGTTGTCCACTTTATCCGCAACACTGGAGACCCGATGATGGCGGGTATTTTGGGGTGTTTGGTCGTAGCGATTTTGTTCCGTACCATCTACCACATGGCGGCTCGGGCGTTCTATGCACAGCAGGACACAAAAACACCGCTGAATATTTCTTTTGCGGCTATCGGTTTGAATGTAGTCCTAGCGATTGTCCTGTCGATGGTGTTGAAAATGGGCGCCTATGGACTTGCCTGGGCACAGTCAACCGTGGCCGTCATCGAGGTGGTGATTTTATTTGTTGTGTTGGAAAAACGAATCCCGCACTTGTTTGATACTTCGTTTGTTGTGGCGATTTTGCGTATGATTATGGCCTCAACGGTGGCGGGTATCGTTTGTTATTTGATGCTTCAGGTGCTGCCATTTCGTGAAAGTGACAGTAGTTTCTTCTCAGCCTTCCCAAAGTTCATGATTATCGCTGGTGTGAGTTTCCTAGCCTATGGCTTGATGTCGCGGATGCTCAAATTGCCAGAAGTTGAGCCGATTATCAAGCAAGTGAATAAATTCTTGTTTGTACGCCTGGATGGGAAACGACGCTGATGGAAGCTATTCGTAATTTTTGCATCATCGCTCATATTGATCACGGCAAGTCGACGCTGGCTGACCGGATGATGGAGATGACCGGGACGGTGGAGAAGCGCGAGATGAAGTCGCAGTTGCTGGACAGTATGGATTTGGAGCGTGAAAAGGGGATCACCATCAAGCTCGCGCCAGTGCGGATGAAGTACCGCTACCGCCAGCCAGCGGCAACCGCTTCCTCTGAATCGAATGTCGCAGGCAATGCCAGCAACAGGGTTATCGATTCATCGGAAGGATTGCCGCTGGCTGGAGCTTACGATCTCAATCTCATTGATACGCCCGGTCATGTTGATTTTAGTTATGAAGTTAGCCGCTCATTGCAGGCCTGTGAGGGGGCGGTATTGGTGGTTGATGCCAGCCAAGGTATCCAGGCGCAGACGCTGGCGAATGTGTACTTGGCGATGGAGCAGGATTTGACGATTA
>CAUVPC010000007.1:0-18252 GCA_963553655.1 uncultured Candidatus Saccharibacteria bacterium | reverse complement strand
TCTCGAGTCACTTTCCAAGAACCACAGCTCCAGAAGCTGCCGCTGAAGAAGACATCACTACTGGGGAGCAAGCTACCGAAAGGGAAGTCATTGCAGAAATGGTGGAAGATATCACAACAAACTTTGAGGCTTTGCCAGAATATAACGGCGACCTAGGAGAGTTTCTAGACACTATCAATGATCAGTTAGAGGATTGCTACGAAGAGCTTAGCCCTGACCAAAAGAAAAAGTTAGCCATCACGCTCACCAGTGTCTTGAGTGATGAATGCCACAAAAACATCTCTCGAGCAGTAGTCCACCATCCAAACCTTGTAAAGATCCTGGGCGTTGCCCTTTATATGCAATATGACCCTCTCTTTCAGGCAATGAAACGGCATCCAAGTTATAAACCGACCGATGAGACGAAAACAATTGAGGAAACAAGTAGAAAAGCCGCTGATATATTAAGCCTCACTCCAGGTAAATACGACTTTGACACTGGTGCCTATACACCACCTGAACACTAAACCTGCTATAATGGGACCATGCCAAAGCCCAAAGCAAAAAAATCATCCTCTCATACCGTCGTTAACCGTCGAGCACGATTTGACTATGAGCTAGGCGAGGAAATTGTGGCCGGGCTGGTGCTGACAGGAGCAGAGGTACGAGCTGCACGCGACGGGCATGTCCAGCTCAAAGGCGCATTTGTTAGTCTGAGAAATGATGAATTGTGGCTCAATAACGCAAGTTTTTCATTGCGGCTGAACGTTCGTGGTCAGGCAAATTCAAAAAGCGTCGATACCTCAGCGCGAAAGCTACTAGCTAGCCGTAAACAAATTGATCGATTTGCTGCCGCCAAACAACAGGGGCTTACTATCGTCCCGACCAGATTACTAACCAATGGCCGCTTCATTAAAATTGTCATCGCACTGGGGCGGGGTAAAAAGCGTTACGACAAACGCGAGACCATCAAGCGTCGTGATCAGGATCGCGAGACGCGTCGGCAGCTTTCTGGTCGATAAGCTCTTGGTATAATTTTTCCAGTTTCTTCACTTGGCGGCTTTCAGTAAATTTGGCTGCCAACTTTTTACTGACGGCACCAAATTCTTGACGCTTATTGGCATCCTCTAGTAGGGTAATAATTGCTCGCCCAAAGCTGGTCGGGTTATCATTCGCGATGAAGCCATTCACGCCGTCTTGGACCACTTCTGACAACTCTTTATCCACCAGCACGATCGGCAGCCCTGCGTGAGCCGCCTCATGCAGCACCCAACCCTGCGTGTCTTTCAGAGATGGAAAGGCAAACACGTCCAGCACCGAGTACGCCAGGCCGAGCTTTTCGCGCGGCATAGCGCCAGTGAAAATAATTCTGTCAGCATATTTGGTTGCGGCAGCCATTTCCTCCAATGTCTTTCGGTACTCAAAATCACCAACAAACAGCAGCTTCGCTTTGGGGCGTTTCTTGGCGATGTGCCGTTCAAACGATTTGATCAGCAGCGGCAAATTCTTTTCTTCACCCAACCGACCAACAAATCCAAAGATTTCGTCATCTTCCGCCAAGTTCCACTGCTCACGAAATGCTTTCACCTCAGTTTTTGTTGGACGAGGCAGCGCATTTACGCCATTTGGCATCAGCACCAATTCGTATTGATAATCATCGTACTGCCAGGACTTTAGTTGCTTGCAGCTCTTTCGGCACAAGGCAATGACCGCGTCTGCTTTGCTATACAAAATGGTGATGACGCTTTCAATGATATCTTTGTTCCACTTGGTAACACCAGCTCGTGGTTTGTACAATTTGGCGATTTCCAGCAAGTCATGACCGCGCAGCCTCACCGACATCGGAAATACTATTCCCGCCAGCGCCAAAGCACCGGGCAGCACTGCTGGATAGTGATCGACGAACTCATAGATGTCAGTACAGTGCTGAATCACCAGCGGAATGTCGTTCTTTTTGGCGGCTTTCACGCCGACCAAACCAATTTGTGATGGCGTAAACACATGCACCATATCGAGTTCCATCTCTTTGATGCGACGCTGTACTGCCGGCGGAAAGAATACCGACGTGTCATAATCATCAAAAAACGCACCCTTGATCGACGGGAAGCGAATGATGCGCGAATCAGCATCTTCGTTGAGCAATTCGGCTTGCTTGGACGGACTCATCGACTTGGCAGGGCAAAATACGTAGACCTCATGTCCTAGGTTTTCCAGCTCTCGCTTGAGCGATTCAACCACAAAAACGATGCCATTGATTGACGGTCGGTAGGTGTCAGTAAACAGTCCAATTCTCATGATTCTAGTACGCTCCTGTAAAATTCCACTAATCGCTCACCGCCAGCTCGACTGTCAAACCGTTTGGCGATTCGCCCAGCTGCAGCAACTTGTTGTTTATACCATTTGGTGTCATCTCGCAGTTTGTCTATCACCTGAACAGCATCTTGAGCTGAGGAAATAAACTGAGCATCTGGGCGGAATGTATCGTCGTATTCATGAATATCTCTCAGGATAATTGGCAGCCCGGCGCCCGCAGCTTCCAGGACGCACATCGGATGATTTTCCTGCTCAGCAGGCAAAAAGAACGCATCGGCTGCATGTAAATAGGTCATGACGTCTGCATGATCAATCACGCCCGTGATGATCACGTTTTTAGGAGCTGATGCTATCAGGTCTTGCATTTTGCCATATTCTGCACCCAAATGTTTAAAAGGAATGCCGCCCACCCAAATGAACGTTACCTCAGGCAAAGCTCGTGCCGTTTCAAAAAACGTGTCCAGACGCTTACGCGGCTGAACCTGTCCATTACCAACCACCACAAAGTCTGACGGCTTCAGTTTCAGTTTTTTACGAGCAGCTTGTTTGGTTTTTGCAGTGGACGCATAGCGGCTCATGTCAACCGTATTGTACAGCACCTCCACGCGCGTTTTCAGCTTCATGGGACCGGTCATAGTTTCCTTAACCATGTTAGAGCAGGCTAATACCAAATCCGCTTGATTATACGCCCAGCGCATATATGCTCGCACTAGCCATTGCATCCTACCCATGCCTTTGATACTCCCAACCAAGGAAGCAGGGATGACGTGACCAGAGATAATCTTTTTGCCACGTGAACGTTTGAGCATCCACATTGAATACAGGCCAATGGTCTGGGCATGGACGATGTCTGCATCAGAGCGGGCTTGATTGACCACGACGGACGTGTCTTTTCTCGCCTTAAGCGCATTTGTCATCTCTACAAAAGCAGTGTGAACACCATGGCCTTGGACAGTAAACTCACTCTCGGAAATCATATCGACATTCAGTCGAGTCTTGCGTGTCATGCTATCTATTATACCACAAGTCGCGTACCAACCGCTTCGCCTCTGGCAGCACGCACGATATTGCCGTCACTCAGCAAGTCGCAAATAATCATTGGCTTTTTCTCTTCAGCAGCCAAGCCAATAGCCGCTTTATCCATCACGCCAATGTCCGGGTTTGCCAAAACCTCGTCATAGGTCAATTGGTCAAATTTGACAGCATCAGCAAACTGGACTGGGTCCTTGTCGTACACGCCGTCCACTTTGGTGGCTTTGATCACCACGTCGCACTGCATCTCTAGCGCCAAATTGACAGCTGCCGTGTCAGTGGTCAAAAACGGTCGTCCAGTGCCGCAGCCAACCACCACCACACGACCTTTTTCCAAGTGACTGACCGCTCGTCGGTAGGTGTATTGATCGACAAATTGGTTCACTTCCACTGTCGACAAGGCGCGCGTCGCCAGGTCATCATCATTGAACACATCAGCCAGGGTGATGGCATTGATCAACGTTGCCAGCATGCCTGCGTTGTGTGCCGTCACGTCACCGATACCACCGCCAGCAATTTGCGCACCGCGCACATAATTACCGCCACCAACCATGATGACGACTTGCGTTCCGCTCGCCACCACTGGCTTAATTTGTTCGGCAATCCACCGCGCTCTGGCGTGATCAAATCCACCAGCGTATTGTCCTTGTAGTTGTTCGCCCGAAAGCTTGAGAAGAATCCTGTTATACATACTTTCATTGTAACAAGTTATGCCGCTTCTTGCACAAACCCCGCCATACCAAGCCTATACGCGGCTCACAAAACCCGCTACAATAGCCACATGAAGTTATTTTCCTGGAACGTCAATGGCATCCGCGCAGTCCTGAACAAAGGTGAATTTACCAAATTCATCGAGACCTACGACCCGGATATTATTTGCCTGCAAGAGACTAAAGCCCAGCGCGGGCAAGTCGAGTTAGATCTGCCACAATTTCACGAGCATTTCTATTCGGCAGCCAAAAAGGGCTATTCTGGCACCGCCATATTTTCAAAGCAACCAGCCCTGAACTATCATGACGGCTTTCCGGCGGACATCGCCGACAAATACAACCTATCTGCCGACGAGTATGGCAACCCCAATGATGAGGGGCGTATCATCGCTGCTGAGTTTGACGGGTTTTGGCTGGTTACGTGCTATACACCAAATTCCAAAGGCGACCTCAGCCGCCTCAGCCTGCGTCATGACCGGTGGGATCCAGCTTGTCTAGAATATCTCAAAGGGTTGGAGCAGGGACGTTACGGCGCCGCCAAGCCAGTACTGTACTGCGGCGACATGAACGTGGCCCATCAAGACATCGACCTTGCCAGACCCAAAGATAACGTCGGCAAGCACGGCTTTACCGACGAGGAACGAGCCGGCTTTCAGGCGTATCTGAACGCTGGTTTTGTCGATGTATTTCGCGCACAGCATCCAACAGCAACAGACGCATATACTTGGTGGACTCACTGGGCAAATGCCAGAGCCCGAAACGTTGGTTGGCGCATTGACTATTGGTTGGCAAGCCAAGAGCTGACACCGTCCATTAAACAGGCACACATCCACCCTGAGCAACTGGGTTCCGACCATTGCCCAGTCAGTATAGAACTCTAGACCACGAAAAAGCACCCGAGTTGTGCGGGTGCTTTTAGTGTTAGTAAGCGCTCAGATTATTGGCGGCGGCTTACGATGTAGGCAACGGCAGAAGCAGCAAGTGAGCCGAGACCAAAGATTGAAAGGAGCGCGTCAGTCGTACCAGTTCGTGGCAACTCAGTTGTTGTTGGAGCTGGTGGGGTAGGTTGCTTAGGAGCAGGAGGGGTAGTTGGAGGAGTGCTTGGCTTACATGCGTCGCTGTCCACTGATGCGTATCCCTCGTTCTTTTGGTCCTTAGTCCAGACGCTGATGATCTGCTTGGTCTTGATGTCACAGACCTTCACCTTACAGTCTTCTTCGTTCTTTGAGTAACCTTCCTTGTTTTCTTCACTCTTGCGTACGGTTATGATCTCACCAGTTTTGATGTCACAAACCTTAACTTTTGCACAGTCAGCAAAGTTCTTTGAGTGTTTGCTTGTGTCGTATTCACTTTCTTTGATAGTGACGATTGTATCAGTCTTCAAGTCACAAACTTGAATTTTTGGCTCTTCAGTCACCGTGATGGTAACTTTACAGTTTTGGCTGGTTACGCCATTGTTGATGGTAACAGTTGCAGTGTAAGTACCAGCTTTTGCGTAGGTGTGCTCAGCCTTGTTGCTGCTGCCAGTTGTCTTTTGGCCATCGCCAAAGTCGAAAGTATAGCTACTGATGCTTGCACCATTCTTTGCAGTTGCAGTTGCAGCAAAGGCAAACTTGTTGCGGGTACCAGCGACTTTTTGAGCGCTCAATGCGTCACACGTCAATACTGGCTTTGGAGCTGGTGTTGGTGGAGGTGTTGGTTCACCCCAAAGTGGGTTACCACAGTCTTTGATAACTGCCTGAACAAACTTACCATTACCGTCCAACCATACGAACACTGGCTTCTTACTTGCCACTGGCATAAAGCTGTGACGAATCAAGTAGCTTGGGTATGATTTACCACCAATTTGCTGGTAGTTGATTGGGTTAGTGTAGTTAACGTGACGACGCTGAATGGTTTTTGCATTCGTTGCTACGACACGACCGTTCACTGTAACGGTGTTGTTTGAAGCGTCTGCTACACCTTCGTGCATGCCAGCGCCCTCAATCATTGATTGTGTAATGCCGAAGTAATTGTAAATACCGCGGACTTCGCTGTCGCTGTGATAAGCCGACTTCATGGCACTGTGGGTCATAGTACCACAACGAACGATCTTGATATCTGAGCAGCCGACGGCGTCTGAAGGCGTAGCATACCAAATACCACCGATAATTGCGGCAGTAATAGAGCCAGCCAAAAGTACTCTCTTTACTATTTTATTCATTGTTTCCTCCTCAACCTTACTATTTCTCACCGGTTGTTACGGTCCATATTAGCACAAACTTTTGTATTTGTCAATAAAAATGTATAAATATATTGCTTATGGTTTCCGTAAGTCTGCTATAATAAAGAATATCTAGAGGTAACGTATGAAAATTCAGAGACAATTTCCTTGGAAAGAACTGATCAAATGGGGGAGTGCTGTTTTGGCATGTCTTGGCGTTGCGTATTTACTGTATCTTAATAATCAGTACGAAAAAAAACCAGTTGACAATACACCAGGCCAAATCCAAGAAAAGCCCGTCGCCGCTAAACCAGCACCAGCACCGACACCAAAGGAGGTTCAAGTCACACTACCTGGAGCTACACCAATCCCAGCCAGACAAGAGGACTACCAAGCCGACGGCAGCATCTGGCAAATCGTCAACCAAACCCGTGGCTTTAAACAGCCAACCTACGTGCCGAGTGACCTACAAACCGCGGACGTACCGACCCTGCCAGGTAGGGGGCCAGAAGAGCGATCTCTACGAGCAGCGATTATGCCGGACCTAAAAGCATTGATGGCGGCCGCCGAAAGCGCTGGCTCGCCAGTACGACTGGGGAGTGGATATCGCAGCTATCAGACGCAAGTCGGGCTATTTAACCGATACGCTCGTCAAGTTGGTGAAGCACAAGCAGCACGATTTAGCGCCCGACCTGGCTACAGCGAGCACCAATCCGGTCTCGCCCTAGACTTTGGCTCGCCCGACGGCAGATGCTGGGTGGACGATTGTTTCAAAAACACCAAAGCAGGGAAATGGCTGGCAGCCCATGCTCACGAATACGGCTTCATTTTGCGCTATCCAGAAGGCAAACAGTCAATCGTCGGCTATCAGTACGAAGCCTGGCACTTCCGTTACGTCGGCCGTGAGCTCGCCGGCGCGCTGCATCAGTCCGGCTTAACCCTAGAAGAAGCATTACCATACCTAGAAAAAGCACAAAATGAACTGAAGCAAAAGGAGACATCGTCATGAAACTATCAGCTGGGCGGGCAGGGCTGGCATTCGTATTATCCGCATGGATAACGTTTAGCGGGCTGCTGATATGGGGTGGCTTACAGGCCAGTCAACAGAGCCAAGAAGTTAATCAATTAGCAGCGGCCTCAGTCTGGAAACCAGACGCCGTCGTGGAGTTCACTCATAATAGTACAACCGAGAAGTTGACCATACCAAGCTGGCGACGGCTTGATGATGGCAACATCTGGGCGCACGTTTGGAAACAACACGGCCTTGATCCAAACTATCAGCCAGAGCTGGCAAATCTTGAAGAGGTAAAAGTTGGTAAATGGGTCGAAGATAAACGCTTGCGCCCACAAGCACTAAACAATCTCAAGCCATTTGCAAAAGCCGCAGAAGCAGCCGGCCATCCCATACTGATTACCAGCGCCTATCGCTCCTATGCCGACCAAGAAAAGACCCGCAAAGAGCTAGCTCGCACCAACGGGCAATTGTACGCCGATGAATTTGTAGCAGAACCAGGCAAGAGCGAACACCAGCTAGGACTGGCGGTGGACTTTTCATCATACACCGAACCATGCATGGAGAAGTTTACCGCCTGCCGCCTTGACAAGACTTCCGCCGAGTGGCTAGCCGCCCATGCCCACGAATACGGCTTCATTTTGCGCTATCCAGAAGGCAAGCAAGCCATCACTGGCGTCGCACCAGAATCCTGGCACTTCCGCTATGTCGGCAAGGACCTAGCAAGCTTTATGCACCGCAACAAACTCACGCTCGAAGAAGTGATGTTACAGCTAAAGAAAGTTCGTGAAACCTCATGAATTCGTCATACTGGCAGCGTCAGGAGCCAGGCAAGCCTCTGTTTCCTGATGTTGAGTGGAATCGTCCCGAACGGCTTGACCAGTCTGGGCGCTTAGCCATCATTGGTGGCAACAAACTAGGTTTTTCGTCTGTCGCTGAGGCCTACGCAACCGCTCAAACAGCTGGTGTTGGCCAAGTCCGCGTATTACTGCCTGATATTCTCAAAAAAAGCGTACCGTCCAGTATGACTGATGTTTTGTTCGCGCCGACCAATCCATCCGGCAGCCTAGCGCAAGCAGCACTCACGGAAGCCGTATCGCTCTGTGACTGGTCCGACGTCCTCTTACTGATCGGCGACGCTGGCAGGAATAGTCAAACCGCGATCGTCCACGAAGAACTGGTTAAGCGCTCACAACAACCAGTCGTCATCACCCGTGACGCCATCGATCTACTACAAAACAGTTTTGCGGAGATTTTGGACAATCAGCATGTAGTATTTGTGGCTTCTTTTGCTCAAGTGCAAAAAATATTTCGTTCAGTGTACTATCCAAAAATGCTGACGTTCAGCATCCAACTAGCACAGTTTGTCGACATACTCCATAAATTCACCATCACTTATCCAGTTACCATCTGCACCTTCCACGCCGAACACGTAGTCATCGCCCACGGTGGCACCGTCGTCACCCAAGCCTGGCATGAGCCGATGGCCATATGGCGCGGGGTCGTTGGCGCAAAAATTGCCAGCTACTTGGTATGGTCACCCAGCTCACCGCTAGCTGCTGCCAGTACCGCTGTCTGTACAGGGTAATTACTCGCAGCAAGTATTGACATTTTATGTTTTTAGTGATATAATGCAAGGTAGCTTTCGCTCGAAGCTTCGTCAAAGGGCGGAAGTCGCCCTTTAGCTTTGAGCGATACACCTTGAGAGGAGGTGTATCATGTATGGTCGGGGTAACCCAGGGGACTGTATGCCTGCTTTTCTCTTGGGGGCGACCTGCTTTGGAGTGGTATTTTTTACAATTGCCACCAAAGAAAGCACTTGGCAGACGATTGGCGTCTGCCTAGTTGCCTCCCTGGCAGGTGTTGCTTACACCTACTATGGTGTGCGGCTCCTACTTAACAAATAGTAGGAGTGCCCACCGAAAATAGCTCGCCGAATCGGCTCAACCTGATTGAGTGCCTCATGGTATTCTCGGGTTGACCAAACCCGATTCAGCTTGAGCCAGTTCGGTGGGCTATTTTCTTTGCTCATATATAAACATCGCCCAGTCAGTGGGCGATGGTTGCTTGGAGCGACCTCTGGTACCGCGGGCCGGACTTGAACCGGCACGAGCTATTGCTCACCAGATTTTGAGTCTAGCGCGTCTACCAATTCCGCCACCGCGGCACGAGAGAACGCTCCAAAACTACTGGTTATTATATCACGCCATCCTCGCCCTCGACAAGGGGGTAATTTTGTTTTTTTGATGATTTTCCTGTATCATTAAACATAAGTATGAACCCCGGAAGTCCACGACCATTCCAACCGCCAGCGCGCGACCAATCATCAGCGCGCAATGCTGCCGCTGATGTCATCCGCGGGCAAATTAACTCAATTTACACCGGTGGTTCATCTGAAGGTGCACTGCACACCACACCCGCACCAGCCAGTACAACCCAACAACAACCAGCACCTCAGCCTCAATCCCAGCCACAAGCCACTGCGCCAGCGGCCAAGCCAGCTCCACCAGCCGAATCACAAGGCCATCGCCTCAATACTACGCCACCTACTGACACGACCGCCGCAACCACCAGCCAGCCCACTCAACTAGCCAACAGCACACCGCAAGCCACGCCGGATCAGTGGCAGCAATACCACAGTGCCTGGCAAAAATATTATCAGATGTACTACGAACGGTATTATGCCAATCACCTGAACACCCAACAGTCTCCAGCTCAGCAGTCGCAAGCCAGCGCTCCAGAGACAGCAGATACCTTGTCGCCACAGCAGCAAGCCATCCGCGATCTGCGCTCTAAAATTCGCAATACCGTCAACGACTCCACCAAAAAAGTGCGCAATTCTCGACATTTCATCCCAGCTCTAGCCGGAACTATGGTCATGTTGGCCTTTGTCTTCCTGCAATACAACCGAGTCATTTTGGGTACTGTTGCAGCCTATACCAGCCCCGGTAATATTGAGCCGCAAAACATCATCGTCGACCCAAGCATTGACACCAAAGTCAGCGCTGAACCAAAGATTATTATTCCGAAGATTAATGTTGATGCGCCCGTGGTGTACGGTGCCGCACCAGATGTACAATCACAGCGCAAAGCCATGGAAAAAGGCGTAGCGCACTTTGCCGTTTCTGGAGCAAGCGCGCTACCAGGACAGGCGGGAAATGTTGTATTGGCTGGACACTCCAGCAATGACGCCTTTGCTGCCGGAGGATATAAATTCATCTTCGCCCAAAACGAAAAACTTCAAAAAGACGACGTCATATATCTTAACTATGAAGGCAAACGATACACCTATAAAATCACTGGTTCAGAAGTCGTCAAGCCAAACGAGGTATCAAAAATCCAAACTGGCACCCAAAAACCAATGTTGACACTGGTCAGTTGCGTTCCTGTTGGCACTGCCGACAAGCGTCTGTTGGTCTATGCTGATCAAATCAGCCCAGACCCCAACACCGCTTCTGCTGCTGCTGAAAACAACGCAACAGGGCAAATACCAGGCAATCCATCGCCAACCGTCTTGGAGCGTATCTTTGGCGCTCGATAACCGGAAAATTACCTCCTTGAGTTTATGATTCTGTTGTCATCTTCAAACGACTGAGGATCAATTTGTCGCCATCACTAACAAACGAGTAGAGATATTTACCGTCAGGGGACAGCGCTGCATCGTAACCAGTAGCCACTGGGGTTAGTGTGTGCGCATTGGTGCCGTCAAACTCCTGAATCACCAAGTTGCCACTCGCGTTACGTCGCCAGACATAGAACTCATCCAACCATTTGAGCTCACTTGGTGCATCAAGCGCGATGACTGGTGAAATGGTTTCTCGCTCAATGTCATAATTCACAAAGCCGGTTTCGTCTTTGATAATCACCATACGCCCGTCGCTGTTCAGCGTCAGGTCTTTGATGGTCCGTCCAAACGCCACCTTTTTCACCGAATTCAAAAACTTCTTTACCGCCTCTGAATCTTCGGTTGGTGGACGCAGATCACCGCGATAGATCTGTGCCGTGTCATTGACCGTCACAACCACGGTATCCTTGTTGAAATATTTTGAGGCCTTGATTTTTACCACATCATCAGTTTGCGCTGAAGCAGCCCGATACATGATTCGCGACTGCTCCCAACCTTTTTTCCACACACCAGCCACTTTGACATTTGCTTCAGTACCAACATAAGCGATCGTCTCACTGCCGTACAATACAAACGACTGAACACCAGACAACACTGGACGCGACAGGGAAGCGCCAGCCACATTCATCTGGCGCACATGACCGCCATTTTGCAAGACATATAGCTCATTGCCATTAGTGCCGATAAAATGTGCATCCAAAATATCCACGCTGGCAATATTTGTCACATCAATCATCTCTTTTGGATTATCTCTATCAAAGCGCAGCCACTGAATCTTACTGTCAGAACCCTCTGGTGTATAGATGTGTTTGAGTAGCACATAGCGACCCGCAAAGTCCCACTCAGCAATAGCAAATTGATGCTTGGTCGTCGCTACATCATACTGCGCCAAATGTTGCGTGCTAATGTCAGTTTCCGTAAATTTAGGATTGTTGTACGACCGAACATCACCCCAAAACAGTCTTGGCGCTCCGTTCACCACACCCACACCAGCCATGAACCGCCCACCAGGCGCAAATTTAGCTGATTCCAGCACTGGATATTCTTTCAGGTTGGCGCTTTCTTTCTTTTCAGGAATCATCCGAGCATACACCAAATGTGTCACCGTACCCGCCTTGATGTCCAAAGTCTTTTGCCATGGCTCATAGCCGTTCAGTTTCATGGTGAACTGATGCTGCCCAGGTACAATCAAGCCCTTAGTCTGCGTCAGATTAAATGCGTTGCCATCAATTGACACCTGCGCGCCACGCGGAAACGAATCATATTGCACTAAGCTGTTTTGCTCGATTTTCAGGTCTTTTGAATTGAATTGATAGCCAAAGTTGTGCCACAAAAGAACGACGATTAGACCAATCACCATCAGCGTCATGATGGTGTACACCAAAGTACGACGCACGATTTCTTTTGCGGAGGTATTGTTGTGGTACATAAAACGAATTATACCACATTTTCGCCCTTGCAAAAACCGCTGGCACTTTGTACTATAATATATAGAAGTTCGCGAGGGAACATCGTAACAAGGGGAAGAAATGAAACAAGAATTTATCAATGTCAATGGTAAGGCATACGACCCAGTCACAGGGCTACCATTGCCAATCTCAGTTGAAAAATCACCAACCGTAGCGCCCGCTCAACCTAAGCGCGTAGCTAGGGTCTCAACCGCACGCGGTACAACCACCGCGACTATTCACCGTGTTTCAGTGCAAAAGTCAGCCACCCTCAGCCGACGCCACATCAAACGACCCCCTCAAAAATCCCTTGCTACCCGTCCAGTCAGGACCCCAAATGCGACCGTGCAGCAACACGTTGCTGTGAAAAAGTTTTCTCCTGAGATGACCCGCAAACCAGTGACAGAAGCGCCAAAGAAGTCCGTCCAGATAGATCGTCCAGCTGAAGTTCACCCAGTTGTGCAACGTGCCAAGCAGCGACAAATCGCTAAAATGCCCGTCACACCAATCCAAAAGACCGAGCCAAAGCCAGCATCAATTCTCAAAAATGAAGCCATCACTGAAGCTTTGGCCAAAGCTCAAGAGCCAAAACCGGAGAAACATCACCGCACCAAGCGCAAGCAAAGCAAACTAAAGCGCTGGGCCAGCCTGGCGTCTGCGGGACTGGCCATCATGCTCCTTGGTGGATATTTTACCTATCTCAGCATGCCAAATATATCCATTCGCGTCGCCGCCCTGCAGTCTGGCATCAACGCCACCTATCCTGGCTACAAACCAAATGGCTATGCACTCAACGGCCCAATTTCCTTCAAGCAGGGAGAAGTTAGTATGAAATTTGCATACGCTGACGGTACCGCCAACTACACAATTTCTCAAAGCAAGAGCAATTGGGATTCAGCCGCTGTCAAAGAGTACATTGCGGGAAAATCAGGTGCACCAGCTACAACCATCGTCGATGGCCTCACTATTTTTGCAGCAGGAGAGAATGTCGCTTGGGTAAATGGCGGCATCTTGTACCAAATCAACAGCCACGCTCCACTCTCCAGCGAACAGATTCGCAAAATAGCTACCAGCATGTAGTATAATGTCATCATGACTATTCGTACTCGTTTTGCACCATCACCAACCGGCTATATTCATGTTGGAAATGTTCGAGCTGCCTTGTTTCCGTGGTTACTGACACGCCAACAGGGAGGTTCATTTATCTTACGTATTGAAGACACTGATCGATCGCGATTTGTGCCTGGCGCCGAAGATTTGATATTAGACACTCTGGAATGGCTGGGCATTGATTGGGACGAAGGACCACGGAAAGGTGGATCACACGGACCATACCACCAGTCAGAACGACTGGAGATTTACCACAGCTGGGCAAAAAAGCTGGTCGAGAAGGGGCTCGCCTATGCCGATCCATACACACCCGAGGAAGTGCAGGGGTTTCGAGAAGAAGCGCGGGCTTCGAAAAAAGCTTTCCTGTACCGTGATTATCGGCCAGGAAATCCCCCAGAGTGGGATGGCACTCAGCCGCTCAGATTTAAAGTAACATCACCAAAACGATACACTTGGAACGACCCCGTCATGGGCGAGCTATCAGCTGGCCCTGAAGCCCTGGATGATTTCATCCTCATCAAAGCTGACGGCTATCCAACCTACAATTTCGCGCACATCATTGACGACTTTGAGATGGGTGTCACTCATGTCATCCGCGGACTGGAATATATCTCCAGCACGCCAAAATATTTAAGCCTCTACGAAGCTTTGGAAATCACGCCACCAACCCTGGTTTGCTTGCCACACATCATGGCTCCAGATGGCAGGAAAAAGCTCGGCAAACGAGACGGCGCCAAAAGCGTGACTGATTACCGAACTGACGGAATCCTACCAGAAGCCATGCTGAACTTCTTGGCGTCCATGGGCTGGAACGATGGCACTGAGCAGGAAATCTTCAGCAGGCAAGAGTTGATCGATAAATTTAGCCTCGACCGAGTACAGCGTTCGGGCGCACGTTTTGACGAGAAGCGTTTGCTGTGGATGAATGGACAATGGATCCGCCAAATCAGCCTGGACGACCTCTATCAACGAGTAGAGAGCTATTGGCCACAATCAGCTGCCCAGTTTGATGCGTCATACAAACACCAAGTCTTGGCTCTGGTACAAGATCGGCTCAAAACACTGGCTGAGCTACCCATGATGAGTCGCTTTTTCTTTGAAGAGCCAGAAGTCAACTGGGAACTGATCACCAGTAATAAGCAGCTGAAAAAATTATCTGAGGGTGAAATTCGCGAGCTCCTCAAGACCGCACATGATAAGCTGGCAGAGTTGGCCGACTGGAACCCTGAAACCATCCAAGAAACGCTAAACCAGCTACTAGAAATCACTGGTCAAAAGCCTGGCGTACTGTTCAGCCTCATTCGCATCGTCACGACATGGGCACCTTTCAGTCCACAATTAAACGACACGCTGGCATTGTTTGGCAAAGATAAAACCCTCAGCCGCATCGCTAGCCAATTGTAGTAACGACTGGTCAGGGCTGATTATGATTCCCGAGCAAGTCCGTGCATTGTTTTACGGACTTTCTCTACTATTTCCTGCTGATCAGCAGGAGAAAAACCACCCCTCGTACCTGAAGTTCTAATATCTCTATGCCTAAGATCATAACCCTCCAGTATTGCCGTCCTCAAACAGTCATACTGTACTGGACATGCTTTACATATCCCACTATTAACCTTGTTAATATCCATACCGGCGCAACGTGCGCCCGCAGCCCAGCCCGGGTCTATTGGACTATCAGCCTTAGCAGCCTTAGCCTTAGCGGCTTTAGCAGCCTCATCAGTAGCCTTATTGATAGCAGCCTTAGCAACCCTATCAATAACATCCTGAAGTTTAGATATAGACCTCTCTGGATTCACCGGTTCCATCACGGCTGGTTGATATCCCTCAGGTGTACCACTAAGGTGGTAAAACGTGACAGTCGTATTGGTGTCTTGAACGACTGTTTCTTGTAGCTCACCAAACATCCCATCTTCCTCACTTTTGATGCCATTTAATGCTTGTCGAATCGTTTCATTAAACAAACCGATTTTGATGTGGGACTTGATGCCGTGATCCTCACACCACCGCTGAGATAATTGTCGCACCGTCATTGGCTGTTCGTCTGCCAAGCACGCAATGATGAAATCTTGCACCGCTTTCAGGTCTTCTAGAGACGCTGTTGTTTCCATCGAGGTTTTTCCTAATTCATTCATAATGGTAACTATATAATATAGCCGATATTTTACAAAGCATAGCCACAATCACTAGTGCCATACCATATAAACCGCTTATTGTATATACATCAAACAACCCATTGCAAAAATCGTAAAGAACGTGCTATAATTTGTAAAAGCAGCACAAATATTTGACTTGAGTTACATATTGTTGTATAATCAAGCACATAGAAATGATAAAAATATATGCAGGGTGTGGCAGAGAGGATACTTGGAATATACCATGAGCAAACCAGAAATAGCTGACGCGGCAGAGAGTTTGAATACAGCGGTTGCGGATATTCTTGGTAGCATTTCTCAGGAGCGTGAGCGTGAAATCATTTCACGTCGCTTTGGGCTGGAAGACAGGAAAGAGACATTGGAACAGATCGGTGAGATGTTGGGCATTACTCGTGAGCGCGTTCGTCAACTTGAGAAAGCCATCCTCACTAAACTACGTGCGTCAGTAGCAGAAGACAAATTACCATCTGTTAATTCCGCTGAAAAGCTCATCGTTTCACATCTGTCAGAAATGGGCCGTGGTGCTCGCATGCAAAACTTGACATCGCACATTTTGGGTCGTGATGCGACACTCCTGGAGCGCTCAGCTGTCGCTTTCTTGGCAGAATTAGCGCCAGGCTTGACTGTTATCAATGAAAATGACGATTTCTATCAGTCTGCGGTCATCTCATCCGTCGGTGACGAAAAGTCAGTGAAAAAACAAGTTGAAGAAATTGTTAAATTCATCAAAAAACATGGTCAGCCAATCACTGCTGAAGCAATTCACGAGTCCATGGACTATGAGCACCCACAGAACATCGCGGCTCTGGCCTCCATCAGCAAGAAGCTGGCTGAGCTGAAAGGGAATTGGGGGCTCATCAAGTGGCCAACTGTCAACCCAAAGAATATTCGCGACAAAATCTTTGTCATCCTGGACGACAATGGCAAACCAATGCATTTTTCAGAGATTGCTAAGGCCATCAAAGACAGCGATTTTAAGCGCAAAAATGTCACCACGCAGGCTATTCACAACGAACTCATCAAAGACAGCCGCTTCGTCCTGATCGGTCGCGGTATCTATGCGCTGGACTCATGGGGCTACAGCCGCGGCACCGTTGCTGATATCATCACCGACATCCTCAAAGAAGCTGACGAACCGCTGCACCGCGACGAGATCATCAAACGAGTTTTAGACAAACGCCAAGTCAAAGAAACGACTATTTTATTGAACCTACAGTCAAAGTCACAGTTCAAGCGTGTCGCCAAAGCCACTTACGTGTTTGAACAGCAACAAGCCTGATTGTATTGTTACATCAAATATGGGATAATTTAATAGCATGGAAATATTTTCCTGGACTATAACGTTATTGATGCAGTGGTATGTTTGGTTGCCGCTGGTTATTTTGTTATCTTTTTTGACGTGGCGCAATTATCAACAGCTCAATGAATTTATCTCGAGCGACAACGTTTTGCTCATTTTGGAGATTCCAAAAACCAATGACAAGAAAGAGCTTGCTGCTGAGCAGTTGTTTGCCAGCTTGCACGGTATCCTGCGTGATAAACGTGAGTTGAAGCTAAGCAGGGGAGCGCAGGAACATTTGAGTTTTGAGGTGGCTTCGGTCAATGGGCAAATTCGGTTCTATGTCTGGACGCCGCGGTCCCTGCAAAGCTTCGTCGAGGGGCAAATCTACGCCCAATATCCAACCGTGCAAATCCACCAAGCCAGTGAAGATTATACTGAGCACGAACGTGATCATTCGGTAACCTACACCACAGAAATGACTTTAACAGCGTCTGAATTTTTACCAATCAAAACCTTCCAGACCTTTGAAGTTGACCCGCTGGCTGGCATCACGGGAACATTGGCAAAGCTAGAGTCAACAGGCGAGGAACTGTGGATTCAGGTGCTAGCCAAACCAGTTGAGGACTCATGGCAAATCGAAGCTGACCACTGGATATCGCGCTTACGTGAAGGCTCTGCTAGCATCCTGCCAAGCGTTGGTGGCAGCATGCGTTGGCTCGGCGGTTTGTTTGCCGCTTTGTGGCGACCACCAGAGGAAGGATTGGCTGGCGGCAAGGGTCCAGAAATATCTGAGCGCAATAAAACTCGCATCGCTGAAGCTGAAAAGAAAGCCACCAAACTGGGCTACGAAGTAAAAATCCGCTTAGCATATCTTGGAGAAAACCAAACCAACGCCAAGTTGCGCATGCAAGCCTTGGTGGGAACTTTCAAACAATTCAACTCAACAAACCTGAATGGCTTTAAACCCATTAAAGCAGCTTACGGTAAAGAATTCTTGGAAAAGTATCGTCGCCGTGCATTTTTTGGCGAAGGCTTCATCCTCAACATTGAAGAGCTGGCCTCCGTCTTCCACTTGCCGCACACCAATGTTGAGACGCCGAACATCGTCTGGGCCAGCGCCAAAACCGCTGAGCCGCCATCCAAGCTGCCCGTCCTGACCGGCAGCGACGCCAACGACGACCAAATTTCCGCCTTTGGTGTCACCAATTTCCGCGGCATCAACCATCAGTTTGGCATGCTGCGTTACGACCGCTCGCGCCACGTCTACATCATCGGCCAGACAGGAGCAGGTAAGTCAGGGTTGCTCGAATTATTCGCGCTCAGCGACATCTTTCACAATCAAGGCTACGCCATCATCGACCCGCACGGCGACTTCGCCATCA
>CAUVPC010000006.1:0-18392 GCA_963553655.1 uncultured Candidatus Saccharibacteria bacterium | reverse complement strand
CGCGCGCGGTTTGGGACCGTGAGGTCGAAGGTTCGAGTCCTTTCACCCCGACCACTTAGTGTTTTATTTAAATCCACCACTATATAATACGGTGGATTTATCTTTATTATGGATATAGAGTCATTGACATGCAGAATCAAGCATGACCTTATGGCATATTATTGTATTCTTCTGTTTTAAAATCTGAATTGTAAGCATAGAGCAGTAAGATGTGAGCAGGCAAATTCAACAAACTCATCATGAATTGATAAAGCTCTGCGGAGGTTTTAAAACTTTTATTATATAGGTATAGGTACCTTGATGAGGTAAAGGCTAGAAGAGACCTTGCTAAGGTCAGCGCATATACAATCAGACGGAAAAACTGAAGCAAGGTTTTAATTGAGATCTCTGGCTATTCTTAATGCTTCAGAAAAGCCAATTTTGCCCTCATCTAGCTTTCTTATAGCTTCTGCGATGTCGGTAGATGTTGCTATTCCGGTTATTACAATCTCGTTATCTATCCCTAATCTTTTTATCAAGTTATTAATTTCAGATAGTATATGTTCGCGCAACAAGGCCTTGGAGTATGAAAATTGTAAGTTGCGGATTATGTAGTAATATTCTGTTGTATGATTGAGTTGTTTCAGGCTTGGAATACTGCCCCACTTAGCCATTATTTGCTCTACGGCTAATTCTTTTTTGTCCTGATGTAACATTAAGTTGTAATAGGCAGATTGTCCAAAATCCCCGTCTTTATGCGTAAACTCTGGTCTAGGCGATGATAGCTTTGCCAGTTTTTTCAGCAACTTACGGTGCGACCGTGGTGATCCCAGCTTTCGCGGCAACTTTATGTGCCAAATTCTATCGGCTGGTATAACATAGAATTTTTTCTCTTTGTGTTTCCAATCACTCAATGGTACTAGCTGTATATATTTATTAAAAACCTTAAATATTTTTCCATAAGGCAGGCGTTCAAGTTTCTTATCAGCCAAACCATCTTTGTGCGTATCAGTAGTGTCAACAATCTCAAAGTATTCATCACCTAACGCCACTACGTAGTGAGCTATAGCCTCTATGGAGTCGGTAATGGTTTCAGATAGATTCCAGCCAGCACTGTAGTGACCAACATACAGGAACTCTTTTAGTCTATCGGCTAATTTTCTATTAGTTTTACATAGCTCTATAATTACATTGGAATTTTGCCGATACTTGTAAGGCATAATTCCTGTATGGACATCTCGTATAAATATAGACGCGTAAAACTGTGAAGATAGGCTAGGTGGTCTATAGTTTGGAAAATACGCCTTAGACATCCTGCTCATGTTCATCCTCCGATTTTTGGTTAATGCTATCTATCTCATCTTGACTGACTCCGAAATCTAGGCCAGCAGCGCCAGGGTGCTCAACAAGATATTTGGCTACAAACACTTCTAGTGCGTGAGTAGTCATAGATGGCATATGCCTATCAAATGGTGCAATATTACTTATGAACTGGCTAGGATGGTCAAGCTTACGTTGCGAGCAGAAACCGTCACCTTCATCTTTTACTGGTATTGCATTTATTGTGTTAGCTATTTGGAATTCCCATCTATCGCGAAGATCCTCACGAGGTAGTGGAGCGAACTGGTTCTTATGATGGGCGATCAATAGTGCCAGGAGGTAAATGCGTGGTATTTCTGACTGACCATTTAAGTAAGTATCCCATATTTGCTTACATTCGTTCCAAAATTCAGGCTTATTGTGGTATTCAGTATAGATGTAGGTATATCCACTCAAATTTATAAGGTCTATAAGGGGCTCTGCTAGCCAAGATAACTCCATAGTCCAGCCTTTAATCTGTGGCCTAACCCTGTCAAACACTTCTAGGATCCCGATAAAATACTTTGGAAATAGTGCCTTGAATCGTTCAATATCACCATCGACGAGTGCATCATAGCAGGATTCACCAACAAAGTGGACAGCACCACCAAAGAAGTCTGGTATCTCCAAGCTAGCTGTTTGCTCTTGCTTTGCCATTTCAGGTATTAGATCAGCCATGCCACCTATTGCTCGCCGACAAAAATTTGACACACGCTCTTGTTCTTTATCCCAGTCCCATTCTGGTCTTTTGAAATCCAGCTTCACCCCTTCGCGTAATTGTTCAGTGATTACTTTTATTCTGTCTAAATGGTTGTGTAATTTCGAAGCCTGTTCAACTGCTCTCGAATATATTGATGCCGATTGATTGTATTTTTTCGCATCAGATAGACTCTTGCCAGCTGTAAAATACCACGAATCAAATAGCTCCATAATCGAATTCCATTGGCGATATATAAACCAGTCAAGATTATTAAGTGTTAACTCTGCTACATACCAGCCTTGTGTTTTATGTAGTGCTCTTGCTGATTTTTCGAACATCGCACATTCTTGGACTCTTTCTAAAGTTTTAATTGTTTCTAGCGGCAGTGAAAATTTATAGGGTGATTTCGGTCTAGTCCATTTAGTGCGCTTCAGTTTAGTGCGTAAACTAGCTACGTCAAGCTTGTCTACCGACTGCATAAAGCCAATCTCCAGTGATATCGGTAGACTAGCAACTATATCAGTAACTCCAATAGAATTTAGTTCTTGAGTATGATTGGTAATTTCGGCTGAAGCTATGCTATTGATTACTTCATCCGATAGTCTACTTATCCATTTTTTGCCATCACCAACAAACCATCTTTCTCCCATAGATTTATAGAAATCTAACAGGTCTAAAGATTTTCTATAAGTAGCTTCGTAGTCATTACGTTCAAGGTCATACGTCAAAGCATCGTGAAATACATTCAGTATAGAATCTTCAAACCATGTATTGTCGGGAACTTCATTAGGATTGAGCATTGCACCCGTTTGTGCTGATATATCTAAATCTGCACTATCTGCCAGATACCATTGTTTATGTTCACGCTTCTTGCTGTACCAATTACTCTCTGATGGTATAAGTCGTTTATTATCAAAATAAGTGTCAACCGTTACTAATAGTTTGCGTAACATCCTGGGGAATGATTCAACCCTCAACTCCTTACTGTCGCTAGACATTTTCGTAATAGCTAACATGGTAGCAATGCGGTCGTGGGCTTGACGTCTATAATATTCTTGGAAATTTGAGTTACGCCACCTCTTACCGTCAACCGTGGCAAATTTTATCCATTTGCGTAAGTCAAAATATAGTGGTTCAAATAGTGTAGTAGGGTCAGAAAGCTCGAACATATTTACGAAAAGTTTTATGAAAGCGAACACCGCTATGCAGGTCATCAGCACGAGGATGGGAACGGCTAGATGTATAGGTCGATCGCTAATAGCACTAAATCCAAGAAGGAATAGTGATAATGCTATTAAAAACGCTACAGAATTTATATACCCGTTCTTTACGGCGTTTTCTAGTACTAAAATTCGTAGTTTATCAGTAGGTACAAGCTTATATGCATCGGACAGAACGCTACTTACGGCAGTAAAATAAAGACCGATGAAGATACCAATTACACTTGGTATTGTCACAAGTATTTGTATATAGATATTACGATCTAACGACACGCAGCTAGCTATATAATTCATCAACGGCAACTGTTTGATGACGTCTATATGAACCTCGGACATATAAAGGGCAAAGGCTACTGCTAAGGCTATTGCAACCGACAGCCATGACCTCAATGAAATTACCCGCACGGCAGAGATATTGTCTTTTGTTTTGCTCAGCTTATCCTGAATTGTGTAGCTAGTTTTTTGTCGCTGAAATTCTAGCCAACCTAACTTATGACGCAACTTCCAGAACGACCTGAGTTGACCTAGACGAAAGAATATGTAGTTTTTATTTATAAACTTATACACCATGGCTAGATATATTTTAACATTATTGCTATAAAAGGCAGTATCTGTAGCTATTCGTTTGTATTGCAGGCAGTTATGGCTTTCGAAAATAGTAAATTTACTCCTGCTGAGTTATAACAAAGTTGTATCACTCCCTGCTGGTGTTAAATTATAGCCATCCTATCTCGGTCGCTCAGCGGCAATGTTTTGTGCCGTATGCGCCAGGGCGTCAATCTCAAGCGGTCTGAGGTTTTCAGTCGGTATCCCGCGGCGCTCCAAAGCTTTAGCTATCAAAAAATCAGCTATCGTTGGATTTTTCGGCAATAACGATCCATGCAGGTAGGTTGCTATGGTGTTATGAAACCTGACCCCTTCGGTGCCATCAGTAGTATTATTGCCAGCGCCACGGACTACCTTGCCCAGTGGCTGAACTGTGTCGTCCAAAAATGTCTGGCCGCTGTGATTTTCGTAGCCAACAATGGCGCCAAATTCTTCACTTTCTAGGGTGATGTTGCCGATGAGTCGTTCCTCTCCGGCGGTTGTTTCCACTGGTAGCACGCCAATGCCGCGAATGATGGAGCCGTCATTGGTGACAAATTGTCGTCCAAACAACTGATACATACCACAAATAAGCAACATGGGAACGCCGTCATTTGCCAGAGTTTTCAATTTCTCACCGCGTGACAACAAGTCGTCTTGAATGGCCAACTGCCCAGCGTCTTGTCCGCCGCCGCCGACAAAGATATCTCCAGTTGAAAAGTCAGTTGTGTCTCCTGGATTATGGTCAATGATTTCGACACCAAAGCCCCGCCATTCCAGCCGTTTTTTGAGCGTCAAGGTGTTGCCCCAGTCGCCGTAGAGATTCATATCTTTAGGATATAGTTGGATGATGGTGATCGTTGTCATGAGATATCCTCCACGTCTGTTTTTTCGCTGAGCAATCGCCGCAGGGTGGTCATGGCAGTGTAGCTACAAAAAATCTGTTTTGGCGCCGTCGGCTCGTGTGCTAAAAATTCATCCAGCGCTTTTGCTAAATCCTGTTCGACAGTACCAACTGCGACCTCGTCATAGCTTAGCCGCAGTGCCATGTCGTAGGCTCGGACACCGCTAACGACGCTGACATTTTCCAGTACAGAAAAATCAACATCCCACAGCCAGCTCATGTCGCGACCGTCCGCATAGTTATCATTGATGGCGATCATGGTCTGGCGTTGTCGTTTACCGAAGGATAGCAGACTGAGTCGAAAGCCGCTGGGATTTTTGACCAACAGGAGGTCAATGGACGTGCCGTTGTAAGTAATGATCTCACCGCGACCAAACGCTGGTTTGACTTTTGACAGCGCATCTAGTAGCACAGGAATTGGCGTTTCTGGCACGATGGTTCTGACCAAAGTCATGGCTGCTGCTGCGTTTAGCAGATTGTACACTCCACTCAGAGCAATCTCGATTTTATAGTTTGTGTCGTCGATCAAAAACTCAGCCCCTTGTTCCGCCACGGCTGTCAACAGCACATCTGCGTGGACTGATTCATTCGCCACAGCATCGCCGGTTTTCAGGGAATCATCTGTTGGCATGAGCCGCAGTAGGTCGGTGGTCAAGCCAAAATAGGATGCCGTCGCTGAAGTCTTCTCATGGATGCGGAAGACTCGTGGATCGTCACGGTTTAAGACCACGCGGTCAGTAGTGGCAGCCGCAATTTTTTCCAAAAAACCCGCTGCAGTGTCTATTTCACCAAATCGGTCCAGTTGGTCACGCATGACGTTGAGCAGGAGAGAATATCTTGGCTGCACTTTCTGCACAAACTTAACAGCCCAGGCCTCGTCCAGTTCCAGGACTGCAATATCAGCATCCAATTTACCTCGCTGGTTGACCGCGCCCAATAGTGCCGCTGCCACGCCACGAGAAAAATTACTACCCGTGCGGTTAGTGAAGACTTTCAGGCCTGCCGCTTCCAGTAGCTCGACGACAATTTTTGTTGTGGTGGTTTTGCCGTTGGTTCCTGACACTACGACCACGCCGTAGGGCAAATCTTGCAGGGCGCGAGGGATGAAGCCTGAGTCAATTTTTTCTACCACCAGACCTGGCAGGGCCGAGCCGCCGCCGCGTAATCTCATGCCGCCACGGACAGCTTTGCCGATGGCGGTTGTCACTATGTGTCGAATCATATAGAGATATTATAGCACCAACCGCTCGAGTCGTGATATACTGATAGTATGTTTTTGGTGGGAATCTTTCAGTGGTGGTATAGTACTGGGTTTTACAAACACGTACGACAAGTATACATTGGTCTATTAAAAACAGCTGATTTTTTCTCAATTGGCTTGCTGCTCAAGACCTTGTTTAATCCATTTCGGCAAATATCTGCCGGCGTGGTGCAGGGCGGATTGCCAGAACAATTTCGAGCGTTCCTCGACAGATCATTTTCCAGGGTGTTTGGCGCATTTTTGCGGACAATCTTGATAGCAGTTGGGCTTATTTGCCTTCTAGTTAGAATGTTGTGGAGCGTGCTGATCATTGCGGCTTGGCTGCTGCTGCCATTGGCGCCACTGATAGGCATCATCTTTTGGCAGATGGGAGTAGCGTCATGAATATCGAGCCGATAATTCGCTATGATAGCCAGCGGTCGCAAAAGGCGCGATTTTCGGTTCGTTTTGGTGATGTTTGGCATTTACTACTGGGTCTGTGTAGTCTAGCGATGATCTTGTTGGGCTGCTGGTCAGTGATTCATCACGGGCCAATCGGTTGGTTGTTGGTGGGTATGAGCGGTCCATTTGTGATGCTGACGATTTGGTGGCAGGGTGATCTCAAAACCGCTGAAGTGAGCAAACATCCGACGACGCTTGATGATGTCATGGCTGCAGATTTGCTGGGTCAATTGAGCAAAAACCCAACGCCACAAGAGCTGGTGCTGGCTATTTCAAAAACTCGGGCTGGTCAATTTTTGGCAGTGCGCCTTGGGCTGACGCCAAACTTCCTGAGTAATATTGCGTCCGATGATCCACGGATGACCGACGCCATCTGGCAAGCAGCACTTAACATCTGGCAGGAGACCAATAGTCCCAAAGTGACTGGTGCGGTTGTGGCTGCGGCTATTGTGAAAGTGTTCCCGAGCCATGACGCGATTTTGGCAAGTTTGAAGCTTGATTTTCAGGACGTATTGGAGGGAATTCGCTGGTATGAGCGACTGAAAGCGCTGGTTGAAGATTTCAAAGAAAAACCGCTGCGCACTGGCGGTATAGCACGGGATTGGTCATTTGGCTACACGCCACTACTGAGCCGATTTGCTCAAAACCTGAGCCAGCAGGTGTCAGGCGGGACGATTATGACACGCTTGGATGCGCACACTGACGTGTTGGATCAAATGCTACAGATTTTCAATACGGGCGGTCGCCAAAATGTCGCTTTGGTTGGTCCAGATGGTGTCGGTAAGAGTACGCTCATTGCGGCATTTGCAGAAATGTTGATCGATGGACATAAGGAAGTGCCGTCCAATTTGCTATATCAGCAAGTCTTCTTGCTGGATGCGTCAGCGTTGATCTCTGTAGCTGGCGGTCGTGGTGAATTGGAGCAATTGGTAACGAGACTGTTAAATGAAGCTTTTGCCTCAAAAAATGTCATCTTGTGTTTGGAAAATGCCCAGCTGTTTTTTGAAGAGGGTGTTGGCTCAGTGGATATGAGTAATCTGCTACTGCCCGTTTTGGAAGCCGGTCGCCTGCGCATCATCTTGTCTCTAGATCAGCAGCGATTTTTGCAGATTTCCCAACGTAACACCCAGCTGGCTCATGCGCTAAATACGCTAGCAGTCCAGCCGACAGATCGTGCTGAAACCATGAAAATTATGCGCGACCAACTGATTTCCTTTGAACATCAATTTGGCGTGACGTACATGTTGCAGGCGCTCAATGAAGCGTATCGAGTTGGTGAGCGTTACGTTCAAGATTTGGCTATGCCAGGGCGAGCACTGAAAGTATTGGAATCAACAGCCAGCATCTCCAAAGGTGGTCTCATCACCGCGCAGTCAGTGGATGATGCGGCGGAAAAAACCATGGGCATCAAGATCGCTGCGGCTTCTGGTGGCGATGAACGTGAAAAATTGTTAAACCTTGAATCATTGATTCATCAGCGCATGATCAACCAATCACGTGCCGTGTCAGTAGTATCCGATGCCATCCGTCGAGCGCGCGCTGGCGTGAGAAACCTCGACCGCCCCATCGGTACTTTCCTGTTTTTGGGACCAACTGGTGTTGGTAAAACTGAATTATCAAAGGCTTTGGCGGAAGTGTATTTTGGTGGCGAGGGTAATTTGGTGCGACTGGACCTAAACGAATTTGTTCGTGCTGAAGACGTTGCTCGTTTGATCGCTGACGGCGCAAATGATCCGCTGAGCTTGACGGCTCAGGTGCAAAAAGCGCCGTTTTCAGTAGTGTTGCTTGATGAGATAGAAAAGGCGCATCCGCAAGTACTGACGACGTTGCTGCAGCTGCTGGATGAAGGTATTCTGCGTGATGAGAAAAACCGAGAAGTGAGTTTTCGCGACTGCATCGTCATCGCGACGTCAAATGCTGGTGCTGACCGCATCCGTGAATACATCGAGCGTGGCTATCAGCTGGAACAATTTGAACAAACTTTCATCAATGAGCTGATCAATGCCAATCTGTTCCGTCCCGAGTTTCTGAACCGATTTGATGAAATTGTGTTGTTCCGTCCTCTAGGCAAAGCTGAACTATTGCAAGTCATCGACTTGATTTTGGCGGGAGTTAACCGTACGTTGGAGCCTCAGAAGATTCAAGTTGCCGTCGAACCCGAGGGTAAGCAGCTACTCGTTGATGCTGGATACGATCCACGTCTTGGTGCGCGACCTATGCGACGCGTTGTGCAGCGCGCTGTCGAAAATACTGTTGCCAAGCAACTGTTGGCAGGCACAGTTGCGCCAGGTAGCACAACCATCATCACTGCTGAGCAGATTCGTGCGGCAGTAGGTGAGGCCCCGAGTGACCGTCAAATTGGTTAGAATTTGCGATATCAAAAAACCTCTGTAGCCTATATACTACAGAGGTGTAATTATCATTTCTGGTACCCCGCACAGGAGTCGAACCTGCAACCTTCGGTACCGGAAACCGACGCTCTATCCAGTTGAGCTAACGGGGCGTGTTAACTCGTCAGTAAAGATTTCAAGGTGATAATGACGAAAATGGTACACCCGGCAGGATTCGAACCTGCGACCCCTTGGTTCGAAGCCAAGTACTCTAATCCGCTGAGCTACGGGTGCATACCGAGTTAAATTATACCATACTTATTATTTGATGAAAATGACACAGTATATCAAGGGTGGTATAATATCACCATATGAATATTTCCACAAACATTTCCCTCAAACAATACACCACCATGCAAGTGGGTGGTAACGCACGTTTTTTGGCAGAAGCCACGGCAGTGCATGAGATTCCACAGATATATCATGATGCCAAGTCGCGGCAGCTACCGGTTTTTGTGTTGGGCGGCGGCAGTAATGTGATCGCCAAAGACGAGGGTTTTGAGGGCATTGTGCTACTCAATCGTATCAAGGGCTTTGAGGTTGTGTCAGAAGACGAGGAGTCGGTAACACTCAAAATTGGTGCCGGTGAAGTTTGGGACGAAGTGGTGGCACGAACGGTAGAAATGGGCTTGAGTGGGATTGAAGCGATGTCTGCCATCCCTGGCACGGCTGGAGCTGCGCCAGTACAAAACGTTGGTGCCTATGGGCAGGAGATAGCGGACACTTTGGTGGAAGTTGAGGCGTATGATTCAGCTACAGACGCCATGGTTGTGTTGCCCGCTGAGGCGTGCCATTTTTCTTACCGTCACAGTATTTTCCGTGGCTCACAGATGGGTCGCTACTGCATTACGGCCATCACCATTCGTCTGTCGCGTCGTGCTCCACAGCCGCCGTTTTACGCTGGTTTGCAGCGATATCTCGATGAGCAGCACATCACCGATTACACCCCGGCAGCCATTCGTCAGGCAGTGATTGCTATTCGGCGTGACAAACTGCCTGATCCAACCGTGACGCCCAATAGCGGCTCATTCTTTAAGAATGCCATGGTCAGTCAAGAGACGCTGGATGCCATTCGGCAAACCCACCCCGAAGTGCCAAACTATGCCATGCCGGATGGAACCTATAAAATTCCGACTGGTTGGCTAATCGATCAAGCAGGTTTCCGCGGCAAAGAGCTTCACAACATGAAAATTCATGACAAAAACGCGTTGGTATTGACCAACCCTCATGCCGCAACCTATCATGACCTCGAATCTGCTCGCCAAGCCATCATCCAGGCAGTGTATGACCAATTTCACGTCCGCATTGAGCAAGAACCATTAGAATTATAGGCTTGCACTGACGACCATTTCTGGTTATGCTTATACTATGAGTCGACGAACTGGTTTCACGGTTGTGGAAGTGATTATTGTGATGGCTATCATGGCTATTTTGCTGGCCATCGGTACCGTTAGCTTTCGGTCATATCAAGTTTCAACTCGTGACAAAACACGTGAGGGTGATATCACGACCATTCAAAATTATCTAGAATCATTATATCCTCGCGAACTGCGCGACTCGTCAAACAATATCATCAAATCTGCTGGTAGCTATCCAGCGCATGCGGTCAATGGGGCGGGCGGTAGCGCCATGACTGACGCACTTTTCGATCAAATATTTTCCGAACTACCAGATGCTGCAAAGAAGGGTCCGCTGCCAGGAGAGAAATTTGTCTCTGCCGGTGTTTTGCAGTATGGATCACACTCGACTCCACTAAATCGCTCAATGCTGATGTCTTACACCAGCGACTATAATACGCATAAACCATCAGGTCACACCAACGGTGCGTACGCGTATTTTGCTATCAACCGTTCAGGCAACCGCTGCATCACACTGACTGACGAATGCCAGGGCTACATCATCATGTATCATCTCGAGGGTCAACCTAATGAATGGAAAGTAGTGGAGAAGAGCAGGTGATGAAAAAAGGTTTTACCGTCGTTGAACTGATGATTACGTTGTTTGTTGCATCACTTTTTATCATTAGTGGCTATCAGCTGTACCAGGTAGTGGTGTTTCGCGGTAGTGATGCCCGCAAACTGTCGGAGGCTAGTACTTTGGCATATGAAGTGCTGCGTTCTGAAGGTACCTATCAAGAGATATCACAACTCTGCTTTGGCTCATCTCATCCTGAACAGACCATCACTCGTAACAATGCGCTGCTCGGAACGGTAAATATCACCCTCAAGCGTTGCCGCGTTCAGCCAAATGTCGGAGTGATGCGCGTAACGGCCACGGCCAAATATGACAACCCAGCAAAGGAAGTTTCTCATGCGGTCTATGTCTCACAGTAAGTCTCAGCGCGGGTTCACGCTGGTGGAGATGCTGGTGATATCGCCATTGGTGATTATCATCCTTGCGGGTATCGTCGGTATTGTCATCAGTTTGACGACGGAGTCCATGCGTACGACTGCTCGTTCTCAGCTGCAAAACGAAGTGCAGGCGGTGCTGGATCGTATGGAAGTAGATGTGCGTACTAGTCTGGTTATCAATCCTGATTCATCATTTGCGCTAAGTACCAATAATTTTGTCACCAACAAAAACCCACTAGCAACCGACCGGCGACTGGTCAAAAAGGACTGTTCAGTGGCGAGCGCTGGGCTCCTGCTCGAAGAAGCCTTGTCATACAACCTGGAGTATTCAGTCTCCGGCTCAAAACTCATGAGAAAAGTCTCCATGAATGCCTGTCAAACGTCGCCAAATACTTGGCAGCGTCCAAAGACAGAAACCGTGATGTCGTCAAATTCTGCAACTGATTTACAGATTGATTATATCAATATTTCCAGTTCTGAACCGAGTGCTGTCAGGATCAAATTGACCGCTAAACGTCAAGTTGCAGGTAGCGAAATCAGCTACACCGGCATCATGTATGCCCGGTCGCTCAACGCACAATGATAAAATGCTTGTGTTTTTAAAACCGCTCTGATACAATCAAAATTGTTAATAACTTAACCAAAAAATAGGGGGCAAATCAGAAATGATTTCTTCAAACAAAACTAAAGGTTTCACACTTGTTGAGCTCTTGATCGTGATCGTTGTTATCGCGATTTTGGCAGCAATCTCCATCGTTGCCTACAACGGTGTAACACAAAAAGCACGTGACGATGAACGTCAATCAAACGCACGTAACCTCGTCAACGCAGCAGCATCTTACAACTCAGAGAAAGACGCGTGGCCTGCACACTCAGACCTTCTCACATTTGAGACTGTCAAACTAAGTGGTGCAGCTGCTGATACAACCAAGGTTAGTGCAACAGCCGACCCAAACACTGACCACGACAAATACAAGTACACGGTATGTCAGGACGGTGGTAAACCTTCTGGTGTCAAAGTTGAGTACTACAAGCAAGTTGCTGGTAACAACGACCCTGCTGGTGTAAAGAGCATTACTACTGGTAAATGTTAGTCTGACATATGCAGTCATTAAAAATCCCGGGATCACCGGGATTTTTAATGTATATTGAGATTCTAGTAGGGAAGCGGAAAGCTCTTCGCTAAAGACTCAGTCTTTTGTTTGAGTTCAGCATGGACACTCGGGTTTTCTGCCTGAATCGCTGTGATAATCCACTCAGCAATTTGCTTGATCTCAGCCTCTGTCATGCCGCGTGTCGTCACTGCTGGTGTGCCAAGCCGTAAACCACTTGGACGGAAAGGCGGCAGGGTGTCGTTCGGGATGGCATTGGCGTTGGCGGTGATGCCGCTGGCCTCCAGCCGCTCCTGAGCGGTTTTGCCGTCAATACCGAAGCTGCCATACACATCCGCCAGCACCAAGTGGTTGCTAGTGCCACCGGTCACTAACTTCAAACCACCACGTTTCAGTTCATTTGCCAGTACAGCCGCATTGGTAACGATCTGCTGGGCGTACGCTGCAAACTCTGGACGCAGTGCCTCACCAAAAGCCACCGCTTTGGCAGCGATGGTATGCATATGCGGACCACCTTGAGTGCCAGGGAAGACTGCCCGGTCGATGAGTGTTGGCAGATTTTCCAGGGTCTTTTCTGGTCGTTTCAACGGATTGCCGACGACACCTTTTGACAAAATCAAGCCACCGCGCGGACCGCGCAGGGTTTTGTGTGTGGTAGTGGTGATAACGTGAAAGCCATAGTCAAACGGATTTTTAGCTACGCCGCCGACAATTAATCCAGCGATGTGGCTCATATCCGCCATCAACATAGCGCCGACTTCGTTGCCAATCTCGGCAAACTTGGCGTAATCCAGCTCCCGCGGATAGGCCGAAAAGCCCGCCAAGATGATCTTTGGTCGATGTTTCAGCGCCAACTCACGAATTTCTTCATAGTCAATCTCACCGGTCTCGACGTCCTTTATGCCGTAGCGGACAAAGTTGTACTCGCGGGCTGAGCGGGTGACTGGTGCGCCATGCGTCAGGTGTCCGCCGTGCGCCAAATCCATCGCCAAAATGGTGTCGCCTGGCTCACACCACGCATAATACACCGCCTCGTTGGCTTGGGCACCAGAGTGTGGCTGGACGTTGGCATGATCAGCGCCAAATAGTTGCTTGGCACGGTCAATCGCCAACTGCTCAATTTGATCGGTGTTATGCTGCCCGCCATAGTAGCGCCGGCCAGGATAGCCCTCAGAGTATTTGTTGGTAAACACGCTACCCAGCGCCTTGAGCACGTCTGGTGAAACGTAGTTTTCACTGGGGATGAGCTCCAGTCCCGTTTGCTGTCGCTCAATTTCCGCAGCGATGAGTCGTTCAATTGCTTGATCTTCCATGTCAATTTCTCCCATATGACCCCATTATACCATTTGTACTATTATATCATTTGTGATATACTGCCGGCATGAATACAGATCGATACATCCAAAAGATCGGTACGCTCATTGCGGAAAATCGTCAACGAAAAAATCTGACGCAGGCCCAATTAGCTGATGCTTTGGGAACGTCTCAGAGCGCAATCAATCGTATTGAAAGCGGTAAACAAAATCTCAGTCTTGAAATGTTGTCGCGCATCTCGGAGGTATTGAGCCATAACATTATGTTGCTTAACAAAACCGGCAAGATTAATTTCCGTGTCTCGGGTGGACACAAACTATCTGGTAGTATCGACGTCAAAACGAGTAAAAATGCTGCAGTGGCTTTGTTGTGTGCTAGTTTACTCAACAAAGGTAAAACGACACTGAGGCGGGTGTCGCGCATCGAAGAAGTTAACCGCATCATCGAAGTGCTTAATTCCATCGGTGTCAAAACGAGGTGGCTAGCAGGCAATGACTTGGAGATCACGCCGCCAGCTCGGCTGAGGCTAGAAGACATGGATATCGCAGCTGCCAAGCGCACTCGCACCGTGTTGATGTTTCTCGGTCCGCTGCTGCATCAGTACCATGACTTTCGTTTGCCGTTTGCCGGTGGCTGTAATCTCGGTAAGCGCACCGTAGAGCCACATTTGTCAGGTCTGAAGCATTTTGGGATGCAGGTGGAGGCGGAACCAGACAGCTATCACGCGACAGTTAATGTCACGACGGGTGATCACACTATTGTTCTGACTGAACGTGGTGACACGGTGACGGAGAACCTCATCATGGCAGCGGCATTGTCGCCAACCAAGACCATCATCCGTAATGCCAGCCCAAACTACATGGTGCAGGACGTTTGTTTCTACTTGGAAAAATTAGGTGTGAAGATAGAAGGCATCGGTACCACTACGTTGACCATCACCGGTAAAAAATCGATCAACCAAGCTGTTGAATACGCACCGTCTGAGGACCCGATTGAGGCTATGAGCTTCATCGCGGCGGCCGTGGTGACTGATTCGGAGATCACAGTGCGCCGGGCGCCAATTGAATTTTTGGAAATTGAGCTAGCAACACTGGCTGAGATGGGTCTGCAGTACGAACTGAGCGACGAATATCCAGCCAACAATGGCCGCACTCGTTTGGTGGACATCGCGCTGAAACACTCCAAGCTGGTTGCGCCAAAGGACAAGATTCACGCGCTGCCGTTTCCGGGGATTAATATGGATAATTTACCGTTCTTAGGGCTCATCGCTACCATGGCTGAAGGTAGGACCTTGGTGCATGACTGGAGTTATGAAAATCGAGCAATTTATTTTACCGAACTAAGCAAACTGAATGCACAAATTGAGCTGGTCGATCCACATCGAGTGTATATCAGCGGTCTGACCAATTGGAAACCAGCCGATGTCATCGCACCACCAGCGCTCCGACCAAGTGTTGTCGTCTTTTTGGCAATGTTGGCAGCGCCAGGTCAATCAACCTTGCGCGACGTGTACTCCATCAACCGTGGTTACGAAGATCTGGCGCAGCGTCTGAATCGATTGGGTGCACAAGTTGAAGTGATCAACGAATAAATCACCGCTTTGGGAACAAAAAGTGCAGATAATCCTTCATCATGCGTGCGCCAGAGATGATCGGCAGGTATGCTTTGAGCTGACGATGAGTTAATTTTTCCAGCAGTGAATCATTTTGCATGATGCGTGCGGCTTTGTGCATGTTGAGATACAGCGAACGAACTTCTTCGTCGTAGTTTTTGCCACTAACTTCCAGACAGGCGATTGGCTTGATGTCTGCCACGCCGCCATCACTGGTGGAAATGAGTAATTTGAGATTGGCGATATCTTTTTCCCATGAGGTACCGCAAGCCTCCCAGCCAACTTCTGGTACGTTGATGGCGATGTTTGAGCCAACTGCCAGCGCCCGGCCCAGTTCCTCGTCATAATCTTGGATGTAGTGAACGCGCTCTTTTAAGATTGGGTCAGCGTCTACCAATTGTAAAATTTCAAGCAATCGTTGATACATCACAGTGTCGCCTTGATGGACTTTTCCCGCCAAGATATAATGCGCATTATAATCCACCAAAATCTGTCGTAGAGCCTTTGGGTTAGTAAACGGCATGTATGGCCGCTTATAGTTCGCAAAGCGCCGTTTAAAGTCAAACAACAATGCATTCTCTGGTATTTGCACAGGATGGTTGTATTGATCCTTGCGGTGCTCTAGTACACGGTTTAAGGCGGCGCGACCAGCGCGGTGCATGGCACGGAGGTCTGACGCGGTCAACGTATCAATCTTGGCGTGAAAATTATCTGTTGGCAGCCCAAACTTATCAATGATTCCGCTTTCAGTGTAGAGCTGCAGGATTTCCGGCAGTACCCATGTTTCCAGGTCGATGCCGTTGGTGATGGCGTGAAACTTGACCTTGTCGTTGTTGCGGTCGCGGAAATTTGCCACACGGGCGTGTAGTTTACTGACGCCATTTTTGGCTTCAGTCAGCTCAATTGCCAACAAGTTCGGCCGCAAGCGATCATTACGAAATTGTTCCATCAGCCAGCAGCGCACCGCGTTGCTTTTGAGATTTGGCAGTACCAATTTTTCAAATTGCGAGCGGTGAAATTCTGGTTCAGCCGCTTGGAGCAGGGTGTGGTTGGTGTAGAGTGTGTGTTTGCGTACGTAAACGATTGCTTCATATAGATTCATGCCGTTGGCGCATAGCTCATCCAGCCGAGCTAGTGCTGCAAAAATGGTCGCAGTTTCGTTGAGTTGGATGACAGCTGGCTTGATGCCGAGTAATTTTAAGGCTTTATAGCCACCAAACCCAAGGGCCACTTCTTGGTAGAGTCGGTGATCGCCCGAGCCTTCGCCTTCGTACAGCTGTCCAAAGTTTGGCTCTGAGATGGTAACAAATTGCGTTGAGCCGAGTACCTTTTTGAAAATACTCAAACTGGCATCAGGAAACCCACGTGAACTAATGGATACTTCGTCGATGTATTCAAAGCCATAGTCTTGTGGTGAGACAGTTTCTGAAAATTCTTCCTGTGTCAGGTTGGTAATTTTTTGGTGCGATTCACTGCGGTAAAATGGCGTCACTACCACAAATGGCACGTCTAATTTTTCGGCCACCCGCCGTGTGTCTGCCGCCAGCACGCCCAAGCCGCCACCACCTTTGATGCCGTTGTCTTTGTCGTAAATCTCCATTGTCCAGTAGATGTACGGCCTGGATTCAGACAACTGATGAGTCAAGCTACTACGTTCAATGATGTCATAAAATTCAGAGGCATCTTCGATGTCGTGTGGTCGGTACCTTGGTTTTTCTGTGTAAAAATATGGATCCATGATGCCCTTTATGGATGAGAATTATCTTAAAATTGGTGCGGGTGCGGAGAATCGAACTCCGATCTCAAGTTTGGAAAACTTGCATACTAACCGCTGTACTACACCCGCAAGCTTGTATCATTGTAGCAGAAAGATGCTATAATGTGAATACGCCCTGATAGCTCAGCTGGATAGAGCAGAGGACTTCTAAGCCTAAGGTCGTAGGTTCGAATCCTACTCGGGGCGCCACAGGATTACGAGTATCAAATATGGATGCGAGTCGAAAACCACGCATGTCTCGAGAACTGATGATGAGACTATCTGATCCTCGACGAGGGTCAATTGACGGTTTTACGGCGTATGGACATACGGGACGAAGCATCAACAGAAAACATCGGGCAAATTCAGATCGCCAATACATCAATAATTATCAAAGCTCTGCCATGGCTAGCTGCCATGGGCATGTGCGTCGCTTTGGCATGGAGTTAGGGGTTGTAGCTTCGGAGCATGATCATAAAACCAAGCAGTCGGCAGAGCAGAGTCTTTCAAACAGAAAACCGCATACTGCCAAGACTGAAACAGATAGGCCAAATCGGCAATCTTCAAATGCCAACGCTCGCCCAATGGGGCTTAACAGATCAAGGTCATCATTTCACGAGCCGCCTTCCCGTCGGTATAACCCATATGGATAAGGCAACGGTTTTGTAAATTATTGTTTATCTGGTGTAATTATGGAATTAATTATTTTTAGTAAGGCTTCAAATTCCGTAAAGCCTGCTTCAGTATTGAAATGTCCACCATGCGTTATGGAGACTATATCGCCGTCTATGATATCTGCGAATAATTCAAGAATATCGAGAGGGATATACGGGTCATTAGGAGAGAGAAAACAATATGTATCACCGAGTAAGTCTGGGGTGACAATTGATTCATCAAAATACATGGGCTTATTCAACTGGTCCATCACCTTGTTACCGCTAGTGAAATTATTATACCCAGCTACCGAAATAAACCCGCGCACTTTTAAGCGTTGCGTAAATACATATTTTGCAAAAAATGCACATCCTGCACTATGTGCTACTACTATGCTGCGTGGCCCTAGTAGCCCTGATTCATTGTATCCTTTCAGTATATAAGACCAGGTTTCAAAATCTTGCCCTTCGGGGCTAGGAAGAGACAATACATAACTGGGAATATTAATTTCCGAAAGACTTTTGTGAAGCCAGGAGAACCAGTTCTCGTAAGGATGACCAAAAGTTCCGGGCAATATAAATACGTTAGTCATGAACCAAATTTCTCGTAAGCTGCTCGTTGCTGGAGACTAAGTCAAGGATGTATAGCAACTACAATACGGTTTAATATGATCAAAATTTGGAGGGCCAGGAGGGGCTCGAACCCTCGACACCCTGCTTAAGAGGCAGGTGCTCTAACCAGCTGAGCTACTGGC
>CAUVPC010000005.1:0-21008 GCA_963553655.1 uncultured Candidatus Saccharibacteria bacterium | reverse complement strand
CGCCAAGTTGCTGGAGCTGCAAAAGAATCCTGGGGTAGCGGGCGAGCGGTTGGCTGCGTATGACATTGCCGCCGAGCCAAAAGTTGATGTATAATAGGACAAATAGAGGAGGATGAGATATGGCGATAGCAAGATCGCAAAGAATAGGAATTTGGATTATTACAATCACAATGTTGGTGGGTACGGTTGGCGGATTTATCGCCATGATGGTGGCTCCGGGTAATGAAGCCAAAGATCAGGCTGAACTGCAGCGAGCGCAAGAAAGCTATAAAGCAGCAAATACAGAACGCCAAAAGAAAGTTGAGGCGCAAACAGCAGAATTGAACGATAAGTATTACAGCAAGTTTGCCGAATTTGGCTCACGAGTCGGTGCGTTTGAGGCGGGCGATGTCAAAGAGCTCGGCAAAGAGGACTTGGTGGAAGGTGACGGCGCAGAAGTCAAAGATGACACCAAATTTGCAGTGTATTACATTGGCTGGAACGCCAAGGGTGAAGTATTTGACCAGTCAATCGCTGACGGTAAATTGAAAGCACCATTTGCTATAAACGGTCCGGCGAATACGGCAGTCATCCAGGGTTGGAAAGAGGGCCTGGTCGGTATGAAGATCGGTGGTGTGCGTGAACTGACGATTCCAGCTGACAAAGCGTACGGCAGTCAAGGTCAGGGTGATAAAATCCCTGCCAATGCACCACTGAAGTTTGTCATCATGGCTATCGAAAAGCCAGCAGATATCCCTCAGCCAGAAATGCCAGAGATTATCAAACGATATTACAAGTCAAGGGGGCTCAATGTCTAAAGAAGTTATCATCGTTGGCGCTGGTCCAAGCGCGCTAACCGCAGCTATCTATCTGTCGCGCGAGGACGTGCCGACAACACTATATGAACGCGGCGTGGTCGGCGGCATGGCGGCCATCACTGATCAAATCGACAATTACCCAGGCTTTGCTGAGGGTGTGACCGGCATGAAATTGGCGTCCGAGCTGCAGCAGCAGGCTGAGCGATTTGGCGCGGATATTGAGTATGGCGACGTGACGGCGTTGAAGCAAGTTGACGGCGAATTGGAATTGACAGTTGATGGCCAGCCGGTACGGGCCAAGGCAGTGCTGCTGGCGACCGGTTCAAATCATCGCAAACTGGGTGTGCCAGGCGAGGACGAATTGTATGGTCGCGGCGTGCATTACTGCGCGACGTGCGATGGTGCATTTTACCGTGATAAGCGCTTGATCGTTGTTGGTGGCGGTAACTCAGCGGTGCAAGAAGCGATATTTTTGACTCGCTATGCTAGCCACATAGACCTGTTGGTACGCAGTAAATTGCGCGCCAGCGATGTCTTGCAAAAAGAACTACAAAAATACGTTGATGCAGGCAACATTACCGTCCATCTCGGTGTGACCACCGACGAAATTATCGTCAAAGACGACAAATTCTACGGTGTAAAATCGACCCAGAACGGCGAACAGAAAGAGTTTACCGCAGACGGCTTATTCGTCTTCATCGGCTTAATTCCAAACACGCAGTTTTTGACAGACTCAGATGTCGAGCTGGACCTCGGTGGACATATCGTCACCGATGAGCATTTACATACCAATATTCCCGGTGTCTTTGCTTCGGGTGACGTGCGTTCCGGTGCAACCATGCAAATCGCTTCGGCGGTCGGCGAGGGTGCGGTCGCAGCATTGCAAATTCGTGAATATTTACAAGAAAAAGCCAGAGAGGAGTAAATCATGGCAGACTTCAATCAAATTTTAACACCGGGTGACGTAGAAAACGGCATTGTGAATGTTGTTGTTGAAATCCCACAAGGCTCAAACCACAAAATCGAGTGGAATCGTGAGCTAGCGGTCATGCAACTGGACCGCGTCGAGCCAGCAATTTTTGCCAAGCCAACCAACTACGGTTTTATCCCGCAGACACTGGACGAGGACGGCGATGAATTGGACGCTTTGATCATCACCGACCAGCCGCTGACAACAGGCATTTTCATGGAGGCAAAGGTTATCGGTGTGCTGGAATTTGTTGATGATGATGAAGTTGATGACAAGGTGATCGTAGTGCCGGCTGATGACCGCAATACTGGCGATGCTATCAATTCGTTGGAAGACTTGCCACCACAGCTACTCAAGCAAATTGAACATCACTTCAACCACTACAAAGACATGAAGAAGCCAGGTTCAACAGTGGTCAAAGGCTTTGGTGATATTGAACGCGCCAAGCAAATCATTCGCGATTCAATCACCCGCTGGAACGAGCAATCGTAAGGATACTTGCACCGTAAAACAATATCACATCTCACCAGAGTGCTCTTTACAGGTGACCTATGGTCAGCCTGTGGCGTTCGACTGACGGGGCTATCACGCCCGTCACAGCCTCTGGAATGAGAGTGATATTGTTTTTTTATATTCTAACTTATAAAGCTGTTATTTATTATCGGTGTCGAAACAGTGACGAAACGCCGCCGGTCAATTGCTGGAGGATGCCACTGCTACGTGACAATTGCAAACGCAGTTTGTCCTTAGCATGAGGCGTTATAATCAGCTCGCGCCAATCCGGCTTCGGGTGGGCGGACTTATTGGTTAAGACTTCGATGGTGTCACCGTGCCGCAAGTGATAGGTAAACGGCTTCATGACACCATTGATTTTAAAACCGCTAGCGTGCGCCGCGATGTCGGAGTGAATGCGATATGCATAATCTAGCGGGAAAGCACCGCGCGGCAAATCATAGATATCACCCTTTGGAGAATACACGAAAATGCGGTCTGAGAACAATTTCATGCGGAACTTGTCAGAGTCAAATCGTTTGCCCTCGCCAGCCAGTGCCGCCGCTTCCTGAAGGTCGCGAATCCACGACAGGTCTGCCGGCATAGCGCCCATACGGCCTTTTTTGTAAGCGTCGGTCAATTTCTGCTCGTTGTAATGGAAGCTGGCCGCCAAACCGCGCTCAGCATATTCGTGCATCTCTTTGGTGCGAATTTGAAATTCAACAATTTGCCCACTCGGCGTTTGCACGGTGGTGTGTAGACTTTGGTAGCCATTCGGCTTGGGGTTGGCAACATAGTCTTTGATTCGCTCGTACATCGGCTGATACATATCGTGTAGAATTCCTAATACCAAATAGCCTGTCGATAAATCATCGACAATCACCCGCAGTGCGATCAAATCATAAATCTTATCAATATCACCGACCTTATCAAGTTTTTTGAACAGGCTGTAGACGCTTTTGACCCGGCCGTCCATTTGGAAAACCAGCTTTTCTTCCTTCAGTCGTGCTTCAACTTCACGGCGGACGCGGTCTAATTTTCGCTGCGATTTTTTCAATCGACTATCCATTAAACTTTTGGTGCGGTGAAAATCTTTTGGCATCAAATATTTAAAGCTCAACTCTTCCAGCTGCACGCGCACGCGTCCCATGTTCAATCGGTCTGCCAGCGGCGCAAACACCTCGATCGTCTCGCGAGCAATTTTATTCTGCTTCTCTGGCGACATAAATTGCAACGTCCGCATATTATGCAAGCGATCCGCTAGTTTGATGATAATCACCCGCACATCTTCACCGACCGCGATCATCAATTTAGTCAAATTATCCTTGGTGTGCGGCAAATAACTGTCCAGGCTACGCATGCCAGCACGTGCCTGCGAAACCTTGGTCACGCCATCCACCAAAAACGCCACATCGCGTCCAAATAAACTCTCCAGCTCATCCAGCGTCGCATCGGTGTCCTCGACCGTGTCATGCAGCACACCCGCCACCACCGTGTCGATGTCCATGCCCCACTCAATCAAAATCTCGGCCACCGCCAGTGGGTGATTGATATACGGCTCGCCGCTTTTGCGTTTTTGTCCAGCATGCTTTTCGGTCGCATAGTCAATCGCGCTTGCCAAAACCAGCACCGGCACCTCATCATACTTTTGCCCAGCTGTGGCGAGTAGCTCTTCACGCGTCATATATATAGTATAACATTATGGTATAATAATGGGATGAAAAATCCGCTCGTCCGACGCTTGGCGCCACTGTTTATTGCGAAGTTCCTGTTGTGTTTTGTGTTTTGGTATTCCATTGAAAAACTCTTTATGTACAGCATAGGATTCAATGACGCCAGTATTGGTTTGATGGCGGCGATTTACGCGGTGATGTCAGTCTTTATGGAAGTGCCATCTGGTGTGCTGGCGGATCGGTGGAGTCGAAAAGGCGTCATGATCTTGTCGGCCTTAAGTATGTTACTGAGCAGTTATTTTAGGTGGATTAGTAATGACCCATCGCTATATGTTGTGTCGGCAGCATTTTGGGGATTCTTTGATGCTCTTGCCAGTGGTACTGGTTCAGCCATGATTTATGACTTACTCGAAGAAGAGCAGGGACATACAAGAAATTACGATAAGATTTTGGGGCGCTTTGAGATGCTTGGCGGTATTGCTTTAATCATCAGTGCGTTATTGGGTGGATGGTTGGCGTCTGCCAGATCGCTCAGGTCGGCGTTCTTTGCGACAATCATTACTGCAGGGTTAGCAGCAGTGGTCTTATTGTTCTATCGAGACACTACGATTCATAGACAATCAACCGATGCAAAATTGATTGAGCATACAAAGGGCACGTTTGCGGCTGTTTTCAAGAACCCTGACCTTGCTTGGCTGGTGGTTGTTATGTTGGTAGTATTTTTGGTGCAGAAAATGAATGGCGAGTTCTATCAACTGTGGTATGCGGCGTTGTCTATGCCGGCAGCATTGTTTGGTATAGCAGGAGCTATCATCACGGGTACATATAGTTCTGGCGGTGCAATTGTTCGCTTCTTTGCAACTCGACGACGAGTCCTATTGGCGCTAGCTGTCTGCTTCATCTCCGCAATCGGCATGACTATCAGCCCATCATTTTGGCTAACCGTTGGACTACAATTTATCATTGGTACATTGTCGTTTGCACTAGTTCTTGCGCTGACGTCAAAAATGCAGCACTATCTACCATCAAAATATCGCGCTGGTGCTGGTTCGGTAATCAACACTGTTGGTCGTCTGATATTTATCCCATGTGCATTATTGTTTGGTTTTTTGTCAAACACTACGAGTATCTTTGTTGCAGGGTCTATGACGGTTGTATTTATTGGCATTGGTCTGTTTGCAGAGTTTCATGCTAGAAGAGAAAAATAGTTTGGTATATAATAGGAGAAAAGGCTAACGCTTAGCAGGGAGGGCAGTATGGCAGCAACAAGAATAGCAATTAACGGCTTTGGGCGGATTGGACGCAATGCGTTTAAGATTGCGCGTGAGCGTAGCGACCTAGAGATTGTCGCTATCAATGATTTGACGGACACTAAAACATTGGCATATTTACTCAAGCATGACAGCAACTACGGTGAATACGGCCGCCAAGTGACGTTTACGGAAAATGAACTCATCGTCGATGGTCAATCTGTCAAGGTTTTGGCAGAGAAAGAGCCGCAGCAATTGCCATGGAAAGATATGAATATCGATGTGGTGATTGAATCGACTGGCTTCTTTACTAACAAAGAGGGCGCGGGCAAGCACCTGGAAGCTGGTGCGAAACGCGTGGTCATCAGTGGTCCGACCAAGTCTGATGGTATTGATACGATTGTATTTGGTACTAATGACGACAAGATTGCCTCGGCGACGCCGATTGTCTCAAACGCCAGCTGTACCACCAACAGTCTGGGCGCGGTGATGGCGGTACTGGACGCAGAGTTTGGCGTGGAAAAATCAATGTTGACGACAGTGCACAGCTACACTGCCAGCCAGCGTCTGCAGGACGCGCCGTCCAAGGATTTGCGTGAAGGCCGCAATGCAGCTGAAAACATGGTGCCGACAACAACGGGCGCAGCCATTGCTGTGACGAAAACGTTGCCGCAGCTGACTGGCAAATTTGACGGCCTGAGTGTGCGTGTACCAACACCAGTGGTGTCGCTCAGCGACGTGACGGCACTGCTCAGACGTGACGTGACGGTTGAGCAGGTAAATGAGGCCTTCAAAAAAGCCGCACAAAGTAACTTTTACCAGGGTATTTTGGGCGTTTCTGAAGAACCTTTAGTTAGTCGCGATTTTATTGGTAGCTCATATTCGGGAATTGTTGACTTGCCACTTACCAAAGTCGTTGGGGGTAATTTGATAAAAGTCATGGTTTGGTATGACAATGAGTGGGGCTATTCAAACCGGCTGGTTGAGCTGGTGGCGGATGTTGGACACTATTTGCAGAAAGTAGAATAATCTCGAAGAATATTGTGAAAAGGAATAACCCCGCACCGTGGTGGTGCGGGGACGCCGGGATTTGGCGGTTTTACAGAATATTTATCTTAGCGCGCCTTCTGCTGGCGCGGAGCATCTCAGTCCTCCTCGGACTCCTCAGGCTCATTGCCCCCAAAGAAGTGCATCAGAAGTTCTGCCATTTCTTTTTCAGCGGCCTTTCTACGGTGCCGCTGGATGACTGCGAGTACGATGCCTGTCGCCAAAAAGGCGACGGCTGCCCAAGCAGAAGCGTCATATGCTGCTGTAGGCAGTGACGAGATTGGTGGCCACGCCACCGACTCCCCCCATCGCATCGTCAGATGAGCGTCCAGGTACGCGGAGGCTGCTTCTTTCCAAGCAACCATGACGAACACGACGTGCGCTACTGCGCACGTCGCGGCCGCAGCCAGGGCCGCCGCCGCCAGTCTGCGGTGGTACAGTTCCCTAAGGGCAACTGCACCGAAGCCGAAGACGAGCGTGGCGCTAACGATAGCAGTCAAAATGTCGGTAGACACGATTTCTCCTTCCAGAGAAAATTCTGAGGTGCGGCCTTTCAAAACCGCGACCTCAAGCGGAGTGAACTCTCCGCGAGTCGCTTTTCGGCTTGAAAAGCTGATATATATATATCATACAAGCCACAAAATGTCAATACTTTTTGTCAAATAGGCATGCTTCACCCCTGGAGTAATCTCCGACTTTCCCTTGCAAAAAGCTCCTAAACCGCTTATACTTATGAGTATGAAAATTTACTTGGGGTCTGATCATCGCGGCTTTTTGTTGAAAGAAAAGGTCTTCGCGTATTTGGTGAAAAATAACTACGAAGTCGAAGACGTCGGTGGGCGAGAATTGAACCCGGACGATGATTTCCCTCAGTTTGCTCAGGCAGCAGCCCTACGAGTGATTGGTGACGAATCAGACGATCCGCGAGCGATTTTGATTTGTGGCGGCGGTCAAGGTATGTGCATGGCAGCGAACCGTTTCAAAGGTATCCGTGCCAGTGTCATTTGGGATGCCTACGAAGCTAAAATGACACGCCAGGACAATAACTCAAATGTGTTGTGTTTGCCAGCTCGTGTTTTGGAGGACAATGAAGCGGCGTGGAAGGGAATCATGGAGACATGGCTCAACACTCCGTATATTAATGCACCAAGATTTAATAGGCGCAATGCGCAATTGGACCAATTATTATGACCACAGTAATCACCCCCAGTATTCTGGCAGAAAATGTTGATCAGTACAAAGAGCAAATTGAGCGAATCACTGGTTTTGCCGAGCGAGCGCACGTTGATATTTCTGATGGCCAATTTGCACCAAACTTGACAGTCGGTTTGCGAGATTTGTGGGCACCAGAAGGCTGGCAGATTGATATCCATGCTATGGTGAAAAATGTCGATGAATACATCGAAGATTTGGTGGCGCTACGCCCAAATATGATTTTGCTCCACGCCGAGTCTGACGGCGACGTTCTTGGTGCGCTGCAGAAAATCAAACAAGCAGATATCAAAGCTGGCTTGGTGTTGATGCGCCCAACTGTTCCCAGTACCGTCGTTGACCTCATCAAGGCAGCAGATCACGTCATGATATTTTCTGGCGAACTTGGTCGTTTTGGCGGTAGCGCTAGTTTGATGCAATTGGAAAAAATCCGGCTCATCAAAGACATCAATCCTGCTGTAGAAATTGGCTGGGACGGTGGTGTCATGCCAGACAACGCCTATGGATTGGCGCACAGTGGTGTTAATGTTTTGGTGGTTGGTGGTGCCATTCAAAAATCTCCCAATCCTCGAGAAGCCTATCAAAACATTCAAAATGAAATTAACAAAAAGGGCATGTTGGGCTAGTGCAGCCAAACGTCACGCATAAACAGTTGGAGCAGCACGCTGCGTCAGTGCGCCGCTCCATCATCACCATGCTGGAGCAGGCTGGTAGTGGTCACACTGCTGGCGCCTTAGGCTTGGCGGACATCATGACAGCTTTGTATTTTGCCGTGCTTCACATCAGTCCAGAAAGCCCTGACTGGGATGAACGAGATCTCTTCGTCATGAGCAATGGTCACTGCGCGCCAGTATTGTACGCGACTTTGGCGGAGCGTGGTTTCTTTCCCAGGACAGAATTGGCGACACTCAGACAGTTTGGTTCTCGACTGCAGGGGCATCCAGAACGTCAAGCGCTACCTGGCGTTGAGACGACTAGCGGGCCCTTGGGCTCGGGCTTGAGTCAAGCTTCTGGCATGGCGTACCATGTGCGATATTTACATCCACAGCCCAAGCGGTTTGTCTATTGTCTGATGGGCGATGGTGAATTAGACGAAGGTAATATCTGGGAAGCAGCGATGTTTGCTAGTAAATACAACTTGGGTAATCTGATCGGCATCGTTGATCGTAACAATATTCAAATTGGTGGCAGTACTGAGGACGTCATGCCGCTGGAAGATTTGCGAGGCAAATGGCGTAGTTTTGGCTGGCACGTTCAGGAGATTGATGGGCACAACATGGAGAGTATCTGTGAGGCCATGAGTATGGCTCGCGCTGTGACGGATAGACCAAGCGTCATCATCGCCCACACTATACCAGGCAAAGGGGTCGATTTTATGGAAGGTGATTATCATTGGCATGGGAAAGTTCCTACTGTCGAGGAAGCGCAGCGAGCGCTGGCTCAGTTGGAGGATAGGAAATGATGTATCTACGTGAAGATTGGCAAACGCCCACGTATGCTTCGGTCCGAGGTGGCTTTGGTGACGGTTTGGTTACACTGGCCAAGCAGGATGACCGCGTCGTGGCGCTCAGTGCGGACCTGGTAGCAAGCGTTGGCTTTGGTAAATTTGCCAAGCATATCGGTGCGCCGAGACTCATTGAAGTTGGTGTGGCGGAACAAAACTTAGTGACGGTGGCGTCTGGGCTGGCAGCCATGGGTAACATTCCGTTTGCCGCTAGCTACGCTTCGTTTAGTCCAGGACGTAACTGGGAGCAAATTCGCACGACGATTTGTCTCAATAATCAGCCAGTCAAGGTGGTTGGTTCGCATGCTGGGCTCAACGTGGGTCCAGACGGTGCAACCCACCAAATGCTGGAAGATATCGCGCTGATGCGGAGCTTGCCAAACATGGTGGTGCTGGCGCCGGGCGATGCGCATGAGGCTGAGTTGATGGCGGCGGCGATGGTGGCTGATTCACGGCCAAACTATGTGCGATTGCCGCGGGCTGATGTGCCACTGTTTTTAAATCAGGCAACATTTGAAATTGGCAAAGCTTACGTGTTGCGCGAAGGAAAAGACGTGGCGTTGCTGGGCACTGGCACGATGACCTGTCAATTACTACTGGCAGCGGAAATACTGGCAAATCAGCATAGCATCCAGGCGGAGGTTGTTCATTTCCCAACCATCAAGCCGTTGGATGAGGCAGCAGTGTTGGGTGCTGCCCAAAAATGCGGCCGTGTGGTGACGGCCGAAGAGGGGCAGATCGCTGGCGGATTCGGCTCAAGTGTGGCGGAACTACTCAGTGAGCATTTACCGGTGAAAGTGAAACGAATTGGTGTGGACAATGTGTTTGGTGAGTCAGGTAAAACGTCTGAATTGTGGCAAAAGCATGGTTTAGATATCGATTCAATTGTGCGTAGCGTCGTAAATTTTCTCCAATGAAAATAGCCCACCCAGAAAGGCTCCAGCCGAGGTCTAAAACCTCAAGGCGAGCTATTTTCTGGGGGGCTTTAGCCCCCCGAGCATTCGAACACGTCGCCACTCAACAGAATGGTGACGAGCATCGCATAGATGGCTACATCGGCCACCCGCGGACGATCTGTCCTGAATAAGGCACTCATCAGCAGATAAGCCCCAACAAAAGTTAGCGCCCACCTGCCCAGTAGCGTATACATTTTTCCCTCCTTTCAGGAAAAAATGTGCTCGAGGTCAAAGGGCTCTTCTGCCCTCAGACAAACCTCGAGCAGAAGTTACTTGTAATTTACCATATATTACCCTAAAAGTCAATATATTAACTGCACACAGGCCTGACGCGTAGCAGACCACCCTTGGCAGAATGCGCACTAATTGCTATAATTACCATAAGTATTTTAGGGGGCAGTATGGGACTATCGATTTCAGAGATTCGGCAAAACACGACGCGAGCGCGTCATTTGATGCAGCGGACGCGGGCGCAACATTTTGCGGTCGGGGCGTTTAATATTGATAATCAAGAAACGCTGATCGCAGTGGCACGAGCGGCACAAAAACTCCAGTCGCCAGTGTTGGTTGAAGTGTCAGACGCCGAGGTGAAGGCCATGGGACTGGAAAATGTGCGTGATCTGGTGGATAACTATAAGGCTGAATACGGCATCGAGATGTATTTGAATCTGGATCACGGGCCGACGGTTGAGGGCTGCAAACGAGCCATTGACGCTGGCTATGAGTTTGTGCACATCGACATTTCTCAGGCAAATCACGATGCTTCCGACGAGGAAATCATCGCTAAAACCCGCGAAGTCGTGGAGTACGCCAAATTTACCGGCGCATTGGTCGAGTCCGAGCCACACTATTTTGGCGGCAGTTCCAATGTTCACACCGAAGCCATTGACTATGAAGAAATCAAGAAAACTTTTTCCACGCCAGATGGTGCGCGAGCATTTGTTGAAGCAACGGGAATTGATACTTTTGCGGCGGCAGTCGGCAACTTGCACGGTAAATATCCAGTACCGAAAGTGTTGGATTTGGAATTATTAGCACGCATTCGCCAGGCGCTACACTGCCAGATTTCGCTCCATGGTGGATCAGGCACACCGCTGCATTATTTTGAGGACGCAGCAAAAATTGGCGTCTCCAAAATTAACATCAACTCCGACATGCGCTACGCTTTCCGCACCACACTGGAAAAAACTTTGCGTGAAAATCCAAATGAATATGCCATTGTTAAGCTGATGCCTGAAGTGTATTCGGTAGTCCAGAAGGTCGTCGAAGAAAAAATCATGGCATTTGGTTCAAGTGGAAGGGCGGTGATCTAATGGCCAAAATCATTACCATTGGTGCTGCCGTTCAAGACGTATTCCTGAGTCATTCGCCAGCTTTGGCACCAGTTTGTGAAAGCCCAGAACGTTGTTTTCAGCGTCTGGAGCTGGGTTCAAAAATTGATGTCAATCAGATTCATTTTTCTACCGGCGGTGGCGCTACTAACGCAGCAGTTACCTTTGCTCGTCAGGGTCATCAAACGCAGTTCATGGGGGTTGTTGGGCGCGATCCAGCAGGCCAGGCAGTGTTGGATGCACTGGACAGTGAAAGTGTTGGTACGCAGCTAGTGAAATTCTCTGACAAATACAACACGGGATATTCAGTCATGCTCCTAGCGCCAAATGGCGAGCGCACCATTTTAACCTATCGCGGCGCCTCTACGCACTATCATCCAAGCGATTTTTCTCTGGAAAATGTTCAGGCGGATTGGCTGTATGTTTCCAACCTAGCGGGACAAATGCAAACGCTCAGTAAACTGTTTACTCAAGCGCGCGAACGCGGCATTAAAATTTGTTTTAATCCTGGCAAAAAAGAGTTGGCGCAGCGCGAATTGTTGCTTGGCTTGCTGCAAGATGTAGATATTTTGACCGTCAATAAAGAGGAAATGCAGCAGCTTGTTGAAGGAAGTGATTTGGAGAGTTTGATTCGCCACGGGCTGTATTTGGTGCCAACGTTACTGGTGACGGATGGCGCTAATGGCTCCATGGCGAGTGACGGCAAGATAATTGTCCGCGCTGGCATGTACGAAGACGTTCCAGCCATTGACAGGACAGGGGCTGGTGACGCATTTGCCTCAGGATTTTTGAGTAGATGGGTGGAAGGCGGCAGTTTGCGAGATTCGGTTATTTTTGCCAGCGCAAATTCCAGCGCCGTCGTTGCGAAAATTAGTGCTAAGGCGGGAATTTTACATAAAGGCGCTAGTCTACACGAGATGCCGTTACAAGAAAGGAGTATATAATCATGGCACAACACTTGGCTCGACTATTAGGAGAAGGCGCGAACATACAAATTGCCTTGCAGGAGCTCAATCGAATGACACGTGATGATAGCGACATTCGGTTGATGTCGGATGTTTTGGCGCGAACACATAGTGTGCTGCGTGCTTTGGGGCTTGATCCGCGTGATACGACAGCAAATGAAGTCTACCAGGCGCTGATGGCGGTGGCTCCAGAAATCGATAAACGAGCCTGCTTCAAAGCTAGTGACTGGGTGCTGGCAGACATAGACGGGCACATTATTTCTTTTCATCCTGTGGATATTGTTGAAAACTATCACCATCAGTTGTCGCTCGGCAGGAATACCACCAAGCACGGTAAAGTTGCCTTGGGACAGGAAATTTACCGCCGTTTCCGGGATCATCCACAGACGCACAACCCAGCCGTTAGTCGCATCATTTGTGATGGCGGCATTTGCCGGCGGGTTGATGACATCTTGGATTAGTGATCGCAATAGGTTTTATTGGACGTAACGATGTCGATGATTTCGTCGACACTGTCGGTGATAGTGTAAATGTCAAGGTCTTCTTTGACGATTGCTGATTCAGCTAACATGTGGTCGCGGAAGAACGCATCCAAGTCGCTCCAGAACGCCGTGTCAAACAGGATGACTGGCACGCGATTGGTTTTCTGTGTCTGGATCAAGGTCAATATCTCCGCCAATTCATCCAAGGTGCCAAAACCACCAGGGAAATAAATGTAAGCGTCAGCGTACATGGTCATGACGATTTTGCGGGGAGCGAAATGTTGAAATTCAAACGCCTCAGTTGCATATTCATTGAGATCTTGTTCGTGGGGTAATTTAATGTTAAAGGCGATTGATTCACCGCCAGCAGCGCGCGCACCTTTTTGGACCGCTTTGTTAGCTCCTTCGTTGGCGGCACCCATGATACCGTGGCCACCTCCAGAGACAACCGCATAACCCAAGCTTGCCAAACGCTCTGACGCTTCTTTGGCAGCTTGGTAATATGGGCTGTCTGGGCAGGTACGTGCCGAACCGAAAAAGGTCACCGTCTTATGATATTTTTTGAGGATTTCATAACCCTTTTGAATTTCCTCGTTAATATTGCCCAAACGGAACATTGCAGCTTGGAGTTCAATTTCGCGTGGTATACACACCAGATCTTTTTTGTCTGTCATTTTTCTGCCTTTTTATGTTTTAATTCACGTATCTTTTGATTATAGCACAAAAAGCTTGTGTTTGTCAAATAGTTGGCGGCTACCAGTGAACATCAGGGATTATTCACCCAGAAATGATTGTTTGACCTGCTGGTAGGCGTCGCGGAATGGCACGCCTTTTTCCACCAATTCGTTAATCTTGGCGACGGTGTAAAGTTCATCGGTCATCGCCTCAGCCAATCGGTCAGTGTTAGCCTCCAGTTCACTGACACAGAGTGTCAGAACTTCCAGAGTGTCGAGTGCCGACGTGAAGGCATCCATGGTGATCTTTTTGGTCAACTGCAAGTCGCGGTGATAGCCACTGCCGGCACCTGTCGAAATAGCTTGGAGTTGCAAAGCGTAGTTTGGATAAGCGTGGGCGGTGGCGCGCATGATCTCAAAGACGTCGTAGTTACGTTTGTGCGGCATGATGGACGATCCAGTGGTCATGGTAACAGGCAGCTTGAAATAGTTAAACTCCTGAGAAGTAAACAGCAACATGTCTTCGGCAAATTTGCCAGCAAAGACCATGATTGGGTTCAGTGCTTGCACGGCAATCAGCTCAAACACGCCGCGCGACAAGCCGCAGTACATGGGATTTTCCTGTACTTTAGCGAAGCCTAACTCACTGGTCGTCATCTGGCGGTCAAGTGGCAGAGTAACGCCAAAGCCAGCAGCGCTACCCAGCGGGTTTTGATCGATGGCGGTGATGCTGTGTGCCACCAATTGCTGGAGGTCATGAAACGCATCGTGATATGAGCCAAGCCACATACTGACCGTGGTTGGCATGGCTTTTTGGGTGTGGGTGTAGCCAGGCATCTCGGTCTGGCCAATGACGGCAATTTTGCCAGCATAGGCCTGAGCGACTGCTTCCAGCTTTTTGGCTACTGCCTCAAGCTCCGTTTTGATAAATAGTCGCATCATCACCAAGGCTTGGTCATTGCGGCTTCGACCAGTATGAACCTTTTTGCCAATTGGTCCGAGTTTTTCTGTCAGATATAGCTCAATGGCGGTGTGGCCATCTTCGTGTTCGCTGGTGAGCGTGAAAGCGCCAGTTTTCCACTCGTTGAGTAGCTCGTCCAAGGCGACTGCTAACTGCTGATATTCATCGCTGGTCAGTACGCCGATTTTTTCTAGCATGTGAGCGTGGGCTTTGGTCGCAGTGATGTCGTGACCGAGTAAATACTGGTCTAATGTTTGATCGTCACCAACGGTGTATGACTCGACTAGTGGGTGGAGTGAGCCAGTTGCGGTTGATTGCCATAGCTTACTTGCCATATGAGTATGCTCCTTCAGCTGTTCGCTGACTTAATGAATATAATTCAATGAATCCGGCGGACGAATTCTGATTGAATGCGGTGTTGGAATCAAACGTTGCAAGATTAATATCAAACAATGAATGCGGTGAGTCAACGCTGACGACGGTGATGGTGCCTTTGTACAGGCGGACTGTCGCCGTGCCAGTGACTTTTTGGTTCTGGTCGTCGATGTAGGCGTTGATATGATGGACGGCTGGCTCGTACCACTGAGCCGCGTAGGTGAGGTAGGCCCATTTTTTGTCCATTTCGGCTTTGAGCTCATTTTCAACACGGGTCGACACCAATTGCTCGAGCTTTTGATGAGCCGCAATCAAGATGGCAGCGCCAGGATTTTCATAGACGCCGCGTACCTTCAGCCCGACCAGTCGATCTTCGATGAGGGTTGATACGCCCACACCGTGTTTGCGGCCGAGTTGGTTACAGTGTTGGATGAGCGCCTGGAGTGAAAAGTGACGGTTATCAACCGCGACAGGTACACCTTTGATAAATTCAATGGTAATGTCCTCGGCTTCGTCTGGCGTGTATTTGATGGTCGAGCACCAATTGAGAATGGCGTGGTAATTTGGCTTGAGCGATGGTGATTCGATTTCGCCACCTTCGCTGGTGATGCCCCACATATTTTCATCGGTTGAGTAGGGCGATTCCTGAGTGTGTGGCACGGGGATGTTGTGTTTCTTGGCATAGGCAAGCTCTTCCTCTCGGCCCATACTCCACTCACGCACTGGTGCTAAGATCTTGAGTTTAGGGTTGAGCGTGGTGATGTAGGTTTCGAAACGAACTTGATCGTTGCCTTTGCCGGTAGCACCGTGTGCGATGACGTTGCAATTGTACTTTTCGGCATATTCGACGGCTAATTGCGAAATGATGATGCGCCCGAGCGGCGTGCAGAGGGCGTAGCCACCTTGATAATCAGCATTGGCTTTGATGGCTAGCGACAACAGCTTATCGGCGAAGCGGTCGCGGGCGTCAACCGTGATGGTTTCAATGGCACCGAGTTTTTTGGCTTTTTCAGCGATGGCGTCGAGATCATCAACCGTTTGGCCAATATTGACTGTCAGGGTGATGACCTTGCAGTTATATTTTTCTTGTAACCACGTGAGCATGACGGATGTGTCGAGGCCTCCCGAGTAGAGCAAGAGGCACGTATCGAATTCACCGTTCACGGCTTCGTGACTGGCAACCTTGGTGTAATGAGGTGCGTCGTGATTCATATCCTTCCTTTCTATAATAATTAAAAAGAGCCGCTCGGACGAGGGCTCTGTAGTTGGTTTTTACTATACGACTAATTAGCCCTCTGGGTCAGAGCGGCGACGACGAACAACGATGTTGTGTCGATATGTCATATTGCTACCATACCATACTGCGGGTGATTTTCAAAATATTTTTATATATAAATTGCGATGCGTTACAATAGTAATGACATGAGCGCCTTTAATCTTGTCTCCAACTATCAGCCGACTGGCGACCAGCCAACGGCGATTGCTCAGTTGATGGCGGGGCTGGAACGGGGCGAGCGCGAGCAGACATTGCTGGGCGTGACTGGTTCAGGTAAGACCTTTACTATGGCGAATATCATCGCTCGAGCCAATGTACCGACGCTGGTGTTGGCGCACAATAAGACCTTGGCAGCGCAGCTATTTTCTGAGTTTAAGGAATTTTTTCCGGACAACGAAGTACATTATTTTGTTAGCTATTTTGACTATTATCAGCCGGAAGCTTACATCGCCAGTAGCGATACCTACATTGAGAAAGATTCGAAGATTAATGATGAAATCGATCGGCTCAGGCATGCTGCGACGTCGGCACTGTTAACGCGGCGCGACGTTATTATCGTGGCTAGTGTATCCTGTATCTATGGCATTGGTTCGCCGGAGACGTATGCTGATATGGCGATTAAGCTGACGGTCGGTGAGCGGCGGGTGCAGGATAAGTTTATTCGCTTGCTGACTGATATTCAGTATAAGCGCAACGACATTGATTTTGCGCGCGGCACTTTCAGGGTGCGCGGCGATGTGGTGGATATTTTCCCGGCTGGGCAGGACACGGCGGTGCGAGTGGAGTTTTTTGGCGATGAGGTCGAGAGACTCACGCGAATTGATCCGCTAACGGGCGAGATTTTAGATCAGCCAAAGCAACTGACGATTTTCCCGTCCAGCCACTATTCGACGCCACGCGAACGAATTGAAAAAGCCGTCACTGGTATTGAGAAAGAATTTGATGAGCGGCTGAAATGGCTTGAGTCGCACGACAAATTGCTAGAGGCACAGCGCCTAGCCCAGCGCACCAAATATGACCTGGAGATGCTGAAAGAAACTGGCTTTGTCAAAGGCATTGAGAATTATTCGCGCTATTTGACCGACCGCGAGCCAGGCGAGCAGCCGGCAACGTTGATTGATTATTTCCCTGATGATTGGCTACTGCTGGTCGATGAGTCGCACATGACGCTACCGCAAGTGCGTGGTATGTATAACGGCGACCGGGCGCGCAAGGAAGTGTTGGTGGAACATGGGTTTCGTCTGCCGAGTGCGCTGGATAACCGTCCACTGAGGTTTGATGAGTTTGATCAGCATATTCACCAGGCGATTTATGTTTCCGCTACGCCAGGTGACTATGAAATTGCTCATTCGCCAAAGCCGGCTGAACAGTTGATTCGGCCGACGGGGCTGCTTGATCCGCCGATTGAGGTGCGGCCGACTGAAGGTCAGGTTGATGATTTGATGGAGGAGATTCGCCGGACCATCGCCAATGGTCACCGCGTACTAGTAACCACCTTGACCAAGCGTATGGCCGAGGACTTAAGCGCCTATTTGACGGACAATGGCGTGAAAACGGCGTATCTACACAGTGAAATTGACACATTAGAGCGCGGCGATATTCTCAAAGATCTGCGGCTGGGGACGTACGATGTATTAGTTGGTATCAATTTGCTGCGCGAGGGGCTGGATCTGCCAGAAGTTAGTTTGGTGGCGATTATGGATGCTGATAAAGAGGGCTTCCTTCGTAGTGAGCAGGCACTGATTCAGACGATTGGCCGGGCGGCGCGGCACGTGGACGGGCGGGTACTGATGTATGGTGATACTGTGACTGACAGTATGCGGCGAGCGATTGATGAGACGAATCGTCGGCGGCAAATTCAGCAGAACTATAACGAAGAGCACGGCATCACGCCGCAAACCATCCAGAAGAAGATTGACGATGGCCTGCGTTCTATCATCCCGCAAAAGGAATCCGACAAAAAGCCAAAGCTTGATTTGAAGAAGATTCCAAAGGATGAATATCCAACGCTGATCAAGGAGCTGACTGGTCAAATGGAACTGCATAGCGCTAATCTGGAGTTTGAAAAAGCCGCGGAGCTGCGTGATTTGATTGCAGAAATTAAGCAAACAATGGTACACTAAAGATAACCATAATAAGGAGGAGAATTATATGGCAGAATTGAAAACAACAGAAACTCCAGTCGTCGAGCAAGCTGAGTACATGGCTCCGCACGCTGTGTCACAAGCAAAGTGGCTCACATTTGAATACGCATTAGCAATGGTTTCAGTAACATTTGCTGCAATCACCAGTGTAGTACTCGTACCAATGTTGTTCGGTATGTGGTCTGCAAAAGAGGCAATGTCGTTTGGTTTGATGTTGAGTGGCTCGATCACTGCAAACATTTTGGCCGTTGGTATTTTGGCAGTACTATTTTCAGTGTTGGCATTTGTCCTATTTGGCCGCGTAACGCGCGCAATCGCTGCTGACCGTAGCGGTTACACTGGTCGATTGGCTTACAAACTGACAACCTATGGCAGCTTGTTCATGATCGTATTGGCGGCGTTGCCACTGGTTGCAAATCTCATCAGTGTATTGATTAGCTCGTTGCTATTGATTGGCGTTTCAGATGCTGGTTCAGTATACACAGCACTGTACTTGGGTAACTTTTTGCCATCACTGGTATGTTTGGCGGTATTGGCAGTTGTGATATTTTTCATTGGTAAAATCATCAACGGCTACAACAAATCACGCCCATTGGCTATCACGTTGATCGCAATCACCAGCGTTGTTGCAGTTGCTCTAGCTATCACGCTGGCAGTGCAGGCTCATGACAAGCCAAGCATCAAAAAGTCAAACTTCAAGTACAACTCAAGTTACTTACTCGACTAGTTAGTTGGGTATTACCTATCACTCGCTCCTAGATATGGGGGCGAGTGATTTTCTGTAATTAATTTTCAAGTGGTATAATGAGTTCATGAGTGCAATTTCTAATAGTGATGTCCAGCGCTTGGCGGATTTGAGCGGTTTGCAATTGGCAGATGGCGAAGTGGATGGCTTGCGACAGGACGTAGAGAAAATCGTAGAATATATCAATCAGCTGGGTGAGCTCGATACGTCTGGTGTGGAGCCAACTTATCAAGTGACGGGCCTAGAAAATGTGTGGCGTGAAGATGAGGTCAAGCTGGGGATCTCTCGGGATGAGCTGCTTGAGCTGGCGCCTGAAAAGCAGAACAATCAAGTGAAAGTGCCGCAGGTGTTGTGATGAGTCGGATTAGTGATTTTACTGGAAAGAGTGCAGTTGAAAATGTCAAGGAAGCATTGCGACGAGCGCGCGACATTGAAGATTATCATGCGCTACTGAGCTTGACAGAAGAGCGGGCGCTGGACCGAGCCGAACTGGTGGATAAGGGTGAAATTTCTGGGCGGCTGGCCGGTGTGCCATTTGTCGTGAAAGACAATTTCTTGGCCTTTGGGGCGCCGACAACTGCCGCTGCAAAAATGCTCGAGAATTTTGAGGCGCCACTGCAAGCCACAGCCGTTGAAAAGCTAGAAGCTGAAGGTGCGATTTGCATCGGTAAGGCCAACTTGGACGCCTTTGCTCATGGTGGCTCGACAGAAAATTCAGCCTTTGGTCCGACCAAAAACGCTGCGGACAAAACTCGCGTAGCTGGCGGTTCATCGGGCGGCTCAGCGGTAGTGACAGCACTTGATGTGGTGCCGTTTGCGCTGGGTACCGACACTGGTGGGTCGATTCGCCAGCCAGCCAGCTTTAACGGCGTGGTTGGTGTCAAGCCGACCTATGGCGCAGTCAGTCGCTACGGCGTAGTAGCCATGGCCTCGAGCACCGACACCATTGGTTGTTTCGCGACGAATGCTGATGACGCTAATATGGTGATGGAAATCATGGCGGGCCGCGACGACAAAGACATGACGACGCTGCCGGACTTTTGGCAGAATCGGCCAGAATTTACCAAGAAAAAGATTGGTCTGGTGAAGCAATGTATGACTGACAATGTGGACGCGGCGGTGCGCCAGAAAACGCTTGATTATGCTGAAAAACTGAAGCAGCTGGGTTATGAGATTGAAGAAGTCGATCTCAGCATGATGCGGCATTCGCTGGCCATGTATTACATCATTGTGCCGGCGGAGATATCGTCAAACTTGGCGCGCTATGATGGTGTGCGTTATGGCCACCGGGCGGCTGAAGTGAAAACGCTGGCGGAATTGTATGGTCGCAGCCGCAATGAAGGTTTTACGACGGAGAATAAGCGTCGGATTATGATTGGTAGTTTTGTGTTGTCGAGTGGCTTTTTTGACGCGTATTATATGCAGGCGCAAAAAGCACGCACCTTACTTATCAACGAGTTTAAGCAATTGTTCGCTGAATACGACGCGCTGTTGATGCCGGTCGCACCAACACCGGCGTTCAAACTTGGCGAAAATACCAATGATCCAATTAAAATGTATCTAGCGGACATCATGACCGTGCCGGCCAGCTTGGCTGGGCTGCCGGCAATTTCCGTGCCAGCTGGGAGTAACGACGAAGGCTTGCCAATTGGCGTGCAGCTGATTGGTAATTATCAGTCAGACAGCAACTTGCTGAAGTTGGCGGCGGAAGTGGAGGCTGCCTGATGGACGGATTGTTGATCGCGCTGGTGGTGGCGGCGCTGGTGATTGGCGCGTTGTTGATTATTTTTATCCAATTGACATCACGCGGACATCAAAAGCTTGACAGGGAAATGTATCGAAAAGTTTGGCGGGCAATTCAACATGGCGCCAAAGCGGGCGGTTCAGATGGCTTGCAGATGGCGATTGTCAAAGCCGACAAACTGCTCGACAAAGCCATGCGCGACTGCGGTGTGGCCGGTACGACGATGAGCGACAGGCTGAAAGCTCGCAAAGGTGATTGGACGGATGAAAATGGTTTGTGGGCGGCGCACAAATTGCGCAATCAAATTGCCCACGAAACCAACGTGAAACTGACCGCGCAGAGTTTTCGACGAGCCATGACAAGCTTTGAACAAGCACTAAAAGATTTGGGAGCGTTATGATGAGTGTATA
>CAUVPC010000004.1:0-21323 GCA_963553655.1 uncultured Candidatus Saccharibacteria bacterium | reverse complement strand
TTCGACCTCACGGTCCCAAACCGCGCGCGCTAGCCAACTGCGCCACACCCCGAAATAAGGTAACTACCTGCAAGGTATTGTAGCACATTGGCGCAGTAAAAGCTAGTCTGTTGTAGCTATAATTGTACAGCTGGCGCTTACGCTTTGGTTGGTGAGATGTCAACGGAGCGCTCAGCCTTGTCAACCGGCAACGCGTGGTCATGATCAAAGCTATAGACTAAGATTTTACCAAACGGCATTTCCAAGTCTGCGACCTTGTCGTCTGGGATTTGGTCAAGATATTTCACCAAAGCGCGGATGGAATTACCATGTGCCACCAACAGCACATTCTCGCCATCCTGTAGTCGCGGCAATATCTCTGTTTCAAAGTATGGCACGACTCGCGCATACACATCCTTCAATGTTTCGCCGTCTGGTACTGGATAGTCCCAACCGCGGCGAATGCCGTTGAAAGCCTCTTCACCGATCTGATCCTTAACTTCCCATTTGTCACTACCCGTCAATGTACCATAGTCGCGCTCATTGAGCTCTGCTGCGTGAATGGTCGGTAATGTGGTAATCTCTGCGCCTTTAAGCAAAGCATCAAGTGTCTGATGGGTGCGTTTCAAAGCAGAAGTATACGCTACATCAAACGTCGTGTCTTTCAATAGCTGACCCAGTCGCACCGTGTCTGAGATGCCTTTTTCCGTTAAGCCAACATCTGTCAGTCCAGTCCATTTACCCTGCAAATTCCATTCGCTTTCTCCGTGACGGGTGATGAACAATCGTCCAGACGCGCCCTTGCGCACTGGTGTATCACTACTACTTTCATCACCGCCAGTTGTAGAGAAAACAATCGTTTCTGTATCAGCATTGTCATCATCAGCGATTGCCGTTTCAAAATACCCCGACTGGTCGTGAGCCCACGCTTTCAGTGACCATGGCAGCAGCAATTCACCTTTCAGCACTTCCTGTTTACTGATAAATCGCCACTCTTCGATCTCTGGATCGTGTGGACTGATGGCCTTGACTTGTGATTCTTTGATGGACGCTGTAAAGATGAATTGGTAGGTGATGAACCCGTCACCCATGCGCTGCGCCACACCCATCAACGACACATCGCTTGGATTGATGACGATGCCAACCTCATCTTTTACTTCTCGCAACGCCGCCACCAGTGGCGACTCTTCAGTGTCAACCATACCTCCCGGCAACGCCCAATACGTCTTGTAGTTTGCCTTAACGATCAAAGCTCGACCTTCGACATCCTCCAGTAGGACAGCGGCTCCGGACGGTCGGGCATCCAAACTTTCAAGCCATTGACGTCGTTCTGCTCTCATAAACCCATCCATTATTTTGCAAACTCCACTGCCCGCGTTTCGCGGATAACATTAACTTTGATAGTACCTGGATATTGCATGGTTGATTCGATCTTGGTGGCAATATCACGAGACAATTTGATAGCACTCAAATCATCAATCTTTTCTGGCTTGACAATCACCCGCACTTCTCGTCCGGCAGAGATCGCATAGGCCTTATCGATGCCTTCAAAGCTGGTGGCTACGTTTTCCAAGTCGCGCATACGTTCAGCAAAGTTCTCCGCTGAGATGTTACGTGCGCCTGGCCGTGCTGCCGAAGCGGCGTCTACCACACGAACCACCAATGCCTCTGGTGTGGTCGCTTCAATATCATCGTGGTGCGCCTCGATAGCGTGTGCAATTCGCTCATCCATGCCGTATTTGCGCGCCAATTCTGCCGCAATGTGGTGATGTTTACCTTCAATTTTGTGCGTCACTGCCTTGCCAGAGTCGTGCAGCAATGTTGCAATCTTTGATATACGAACATCAGCGCCAATTTCCTCGGCAATCATCCCTGCCATCTGCGCCATCTCAGTAGAATGCTTCAGCACGTTCTGACCATACGAGGTTCGGAATTTCAATTCACCCAACAGGCGCAGCATTTCCTTTGGAATACCAACAACACCCGCTTCACGCATGGCATCTTCACCAGCCTGCTTGACTTCTTTATCAATCTGTTTTTGTGCCTTAGCAACAACTTCCTCAATGCGCGCTGGATGAATGCGTCCATCTTTCATCAGCATCTCCAAACTCAAACGTGCAACCTGGCGACGAATTGGGTCAAAGCTCGACAGCACCACCATACCAGGTGTATCGTCTACCAAAATATCGACACCAGTGGCACGCTGCAACGCCTGAATATTACGACCTTCCTTACCGATGATGCGGCCTTTCATTTCATCATCAGTCAGTTTCACCGCCGTCACGGTGCGCTCAGCTGTTACTTCACTGCTCATTCGCTCCATGGCGGTGAGTAAAATAGTCTGAGCCCGCTCTTCAGCATCGTCCATGGCCTCGTGCTGCAATTTTGCAACCAATTTGGTGAGGTCATCACGAATGTCACGCTCAGTCATCTGAATCAATTTTTCGGCTGCATCTTTCTTTTTCAGGCCAGCAATTTTTTCCAATTTTTCCTGCTGACGAGTACGAATTTGCCGAATCTCATTTTTCAAATCATCGATCTCATCTTCGTGCGCCCGCAATTTTTCTGACCGACGGTCTAGCTCTTCAAGCTTGTTATCAAGCGCCTTTTCACGGTCCGCCAGACGATTTTCCGTTTTTTGCCACTCTCGACGACGCTCATTTTCAATTTTCAGTGCATCATCTTTTGCTTTCAAAACGATATCGCTCGCTTTGGTTTTTGCATTCGCCAAATCTTTGTCAATTTGCGACTTTGCCTGTGAACGGCGTACTGTTTGATACCCATAGAGCGCGCCCGCGCCTAAACTGGCCCCAACAAGTGCGCCAATGACAATTCCTGTCATACTTCAGTATTCCTTTCCGACCGACTGCCCCTGAGTATTCGCCTCAAGGAAACATATCAACAGCCAATCAACTTCAAACTATCTAATCCGGCGAATCACATCATACAAATCGCCGTAATTTAATTATACACGGTTTCTGGAGTTTTGACACGGAAAGCGAAAATAGTAGCGCTTAGTTTATGTATCGCTATGATTATTTTCGTGGCGCAGTGATGTGAGCCGCAGCACCATATTCTGGCATGACGATTTTCTCGTCTTCACCGGAGCGCAATTTTTCCAACGCTCGTTCCTGCCAGTTCTCGCCCGTCGCGCCAACGATTGGCACCTGCAAACCGTCAGCCAGGGTATTGGCCACCGTCAGCCCAATCCTCAACCCAGTAAAGCTGCCCGGCCCTTTCATCACGCCAATACCAGTCAACGCGTGAATGTCGGTATTTTGTTTGGCCAAGCTGTCCCTAAGAAAGCCCAATAGTCCTTTGGCTAAGGTGCGATCAGCCTGCCACTCATACGACACTGCGCCTTCTTGATTAACAAGTGTCACATAACAAACCGGGGTTGATGTATCAAGTAGTAATAACATTTCATCTCCTCTCAAAAAACGCATTAACCGCACCAAGTAGTCGTTCGGAATGAGTGCCATTAGCGGTAACCTCTAGCTGCCGCTCCGTTTCAGTTGTAGCAGTAATTGTGATCACCAATCGGTCACTCGGCAGCACTTCATTAACCGCGCCGGCCCATTCAATAACCGTGATGGTTGAGTCCTCTTGCATCATTTCAGAAATTTCATCGCCCATGATGCCAGCTTCACCCAAGCGGTAAAAGTCATAGTGACAAAGGCGCAGTCCATCACGCGCATCGTACACGCGCGAAATGGTAAATGTTGGGCTTTGGATTGGTTCGGTGATTGCTAGTCCTTCTGCCAAACCCTTAGTAAGTGTAGTCTTGCCAGCGCCCACATCACCAACCAGTTCTATCACCTCGCCGCCAACCAGCGCCTGACCAATCGCCCGCCCCAATGCTTTCATCTCTGTCTCATCATATATCTTCACACTTTTAGTATATCATTGTTTTTTCAATTCAACTGGTCTATACTAAAGCATAAGTGATATGAGAATCTCAGATAATACGATTGAGAAAATTCTGAAACAGGGTGGGATCTTAACAGAATCGCAGCTTGCTGATTTAAAGACGACCGCCGAACGGTCCAAACGCACCCTGCAAGAAACCCTCATCGAAGACAAGGTGTTAGAAGAACGCGAACTAGCCAAATTGGTTGGTGACTATATCGGGACACCGTTTGTTGAGATTGAGCCAAAAGATATTCCTGATGACGTTCTAAAACGTATCCCAGAGCACATTGCTCGGCAGTACAATGTTGTGCTGTTTGCAGTTGATGAAGATGGCGCACCAATGCTAGCCATGGAAGATCCTGACGATGTGCAGGCTCTCAATTTCATCCAAAAAGAAATCGGCTATAACCTGCGCGTATTCTTGGCGACGAAAAGCAATATTTTGGATTGTCTAGAAAATTACCGCGGCGATGTGAACGACGAACTTGATGAAGTTATCGCCATCCAGAGAGACGATAGCGACGCCGAAAACGCCAAAGAGGAAGAATTTGCTGAAGATTCCCCAATTGCTCAAACCGTCAACCTGCTGCTCGAGTACGCCATCAAATCACACGCTTCCGACATCCACATTGAACCGCGCGAAGAATTTGTCCAGGTGCGATATCGTATCGACGGTGTGCTCAGAGAGGTGAATAAATTGCCTCACAATGTTTTGGGAGCTCTGGTCAGCCGTATCAAGATTTTGTCAAACTTGAAAATTGACGAACGCCGCGTTCCGCAAGACGGGCGATTCAAGATCAAAGTTTCAGGTAAGCAATACGCCTTACGTGTGTCAACACTACCAATCGCCGATGGCGAAAAGATCGTCATGCGTGTGCTGGATGAATCAAACCAGGCGATTTCTCTGGATAAATTGGGCTACTGGGGTTTGTCTCTGGCAACCATCAAAAACGCCATGGCGCAGCCGAACGGTATGATCTTGGTGACCGGGCCAACTGGTTCTGGAAAATCAACCTCCCTGTTTAGCGTGCTGTCAGAATTGAACACGCCTGATGTTAATATTTCAACCATCGAAGACCCGGTCGAGTACAAAATCCCTGGCGTCAACCAGACCCAGACCAATGCCAAAGCCGGCATGACCTTTGCTTCAGGACTGCGCGCATTGCTCCGTCAAGACCCGAACATCATCATGGTCGGAGAGATCCGTGACGGTGAAACTGCCAACCTCGGCGTGCAGGCGGCGCTGACCGGACACTTGGTGTTCTCAACCCTCCACACCAACAACGCAGCCACCTGTTTGCCACGTTTGTTGGATATGGATATTGAGCCATTTTTGATCGCCAGTACCGTCAAAGCGGTCATCGGTCAGCGACTGGTGAGGCGCCTGTGTCAATCTTGCCGTCAAGCGTACACCCCCAGCCAAGAAGAATTAAACTACATCACCCAAATGTTCAATATCACACCGGAGTCAATGCCACACCTACACGAGCTTGAAGAGCAGGCCGCTTCAGAGAGCATCGGCGGTGATACACCAATGGGCACAACAGACGCAACCATCGTTCAGCTGTGGAAGCCATCGCCTGAAGGCTGTGATGAATGCGGACACAATGGCTTCAAAGGTCGCGTTGGTATTTACGAAGTGTTGGGTATTTCTGTGGCCATTCAAAAGATGATCACCGCGAACGCCACCAGCAATGATATTCAGGAACAAGCGATTAGCGAAGGTATGATTACCATGCAGATGGATGGATTGATCAAATCATTCCGTGGCGTCACAACCATTGAGGAAATTTTACGTGCAACGAGGGAGCAATAACACATGACTAGTTTTAGTTTTGTCGCGACAAAAAAAGATGGCTCAACGCTATCATCAACCATAGAGTCCAGTGATCGCGCGGCCGCCATCCGCTCAATTCAAGCGCAAGGGTTAAAATTGGTAAATCTCAAAGAAGCAGGTGCGAAAACCGGACGCAAACGCCGTCGGAAAATTAAATCTGATGAATTGGTGATGTTTACCCGTCAGTTAAGCTCCATGGTTTCGGCCGGTGTGCCAATCCTCAGGTCACTGGAGTCAATGACAGAACATGCCGAAAGCGCATCATTCCGCTCAATCATTGGCGACGTCTCAAAAGACATTGAAAGTGGTTTGTCATTTGCTGATGCGCTAGCACGACACCCCGACACCTTCAATGATGTCTACGTCAACATGGTTCGCGCTGGTGAAACTGGTGGTATTTTGGACGACATTTTGAAGCGTTTGGCTTTGCAGCAAGAAAAATCAGCATCCATCAAGAAAAAGGTTAAAGGAGCCATGACCTATCCAATGGTGCTGATTGTAATCACCATTGGTGCATTCTTTGGCTTGATGATCTTTGTCCTCCCAATGATTGGTAAAACCATCAAAGATCTGGCGGGAGAAGATGCCGAACTACCAGCCTTAACCCAAGCCATGCTGGGAATTAGTGCCTTCATGGTCAATTTCTGGTACATTCTACTACCACTGGTCGGCGCGGCAATTTATGGTTTCTTGCGCTACATCAAAACGCCTGGCGGCAAGAAAAAATACCATCACTTTTTGGTACATGGACCGATCATCGGCAAAATTATGAAAAAAATCGCCATCGCTCGCTTCACTCGAACCTTCTCTTCCCTCATCGGTGCTGGTGTGGCTGTGCTGGAAGCACTGGAAGTGACCTCCAAAGCAGTTGGTAACAGCGTCTATGAAGAGTCGCTCACTGGCGCCGCCAAGCGCGTGAAAAACGGTGAGGTATTTTCTAAAATCATCGCTGAAGATGAGGTGCTGTACCCACCGATTGTGGCGCAGATGTTGGCAGTCGGTGAAGAAACCGGTCAAACCGATCAAGTCCTGGTCAAGGTTGCTGATTTTTACGAGGAAGAAGTTGACACCGCCATCGCCAGCATCAGCTCCACCATTGAGCCAGTGATGATTGTCTTCATGGGTGGCATGGTCGGTCTGATCGCCGCCAGTGTGATGATGCCAATTACTGGATTGGCAAATCAAATTAAGGGTTAGCAAATCAAATTGGTTATGGTATACTAAAAAAGAATTATATAAATGTGTGGGCAATATTGTGAGTTCTATATTTTACAAAAATAAACCAATCATTGGATTTGATTTCAGCAAAATAGGCGCCCGAGTAATGTCACTGGACGTCGCAAAAATGAGCGTTCACGGCTACGGTGCCATTGATTTCGATCCATCCAAGATGTCTGACGACTTAGAAGTCTGTTCAGACTATATCGTTACGCGTATCAACGAATTGTTTGAAAAAAACCTAGTTGGCAAATTGAATAGTAACCGAGCGGTGCTTAGCCTGCCAACGTCACGCACCTTCTCGCGGACTTTTACCGTCCCCAAGGCTCAGGAAGCATCTTTGCGAGATGCAGTTAACCTGGAAGTCGAACAGTATATACCGATGCCGCCAGACCTGCTCTATGTTGATCACCAGATTATCAAGCGCGACAAAGATTCACTGACAGTATTGATGTGTGCTGCGCCGAAAAAAGACGTTGAAGTCATGACAACCATTGCCAAACAGTGTGGTATTGAAATTGCCATGATCGAACCAAGCATCAACGCCATCGCTCGTATTTTGAAATCAACCGAGAGCGGCGGACTACCAACCGTCATTTTGGACATCGGACCATCGACGACAGACATCGCAATTTTAGACTCTGTTATACGCGTGACTTCTGGTGTCAATATCGGTGGCAACACCTTCACTCTCAACATTGCCAAAAAGCTCAATACACCGCTGGAAGCCGCCCATCAGCTGAAAGTTCTGAGCGGTCTAAATTCTGGACCAAAGCAAGCGCAAATCACTAGTGCGCTTAAGCCAAGCTTGGAAACAGTCGTCAAAGAAACCCAAAAAATCATCCGCTACTACTCTGAACACTTCCCGAATGAGCCAAAGATGGAACAGTTACTCATCGTCGGTAGCGGCAGTAATATTCCAGGATTGGGTGATTATTTTACTAACGAGCTGATGATGCCAAGCCGTACGGCGAGCCCTTGGCAGGCATTGAACTTTAGCTCACTACAGCCACCAACGAAGCAGCTTCGGACTCACCTGATGACGGTTGCAGGCTTAGCATTGGTTGATCCAAAGGAGATTTGGAAATGATAAACTTATTACCTCAAGACGAAAAACGTCAAATCATTGCTGGACAAACCAACAGGTTACTCGCACGCTACTGCGTCATCTCGTTGGCACTAGCAGCGTTGCTGTTCATCTATATCGGCATATCTTACTTCATCTTGATGAAATCCAAGTCAGATGCCGAAAGAACCATTGCCGAAAGTAACCGACAATTATCACAGTACAAAGAAGTCCAGCAACAAGCCAAGCAATTTTCAGACAACCTCAAAGTCGCCAAATCCATCTTAGACAAAGAAGTGCCGTACTCAAAAATCGCAGTCAAAATAGCCCAGGCACTACCAAAAAACATCGTCCTACAATCTTTGGATCTGGATGCAACCACCTTTGGTAAACCAATCAGCCTTACTACCAAAGGCAAAAGTTACAGTGACGCTCTGGAGCTAAAAACCGCCCTAGAGAACAAGAAAGATGTCTTCCAAAACGTCCATCTGGTGTCAGTAACCGCCAATGAAGCAAAGGACGGCTATCCAATGTCAATTGTCATCAGCGTTGTTATTCGCCCGGAGGTGATAAAATCATGAATATACAAAAACTTCAACTAAACGCAACGTTAGCTCGCATTTTATTGTCATTAGCCCTCGTCTTAATATTGCTCGTCATGACTGCTGGGTTCTACATGGCATACAATTTCATGAAAGATTCAGCTCAACAAGTCGCCAGCGTGCAAGCCGATGCGAAGGCTGCTGACAAAAAATTACAAGACGTTAGATCACTCTCGAGCAAACTGGAAAAATATCAAGACAGTGTCAAAAAGGCAGAGAAAATTGTTGCTGAATCTACCAGCTACCAATACCAAAACCAGATTATTAACGATATCACTGCCTACGCTCGACAGGCGGGTGTTGGTATCTCATCATTTACTTTCCAAGATGACAGTGCCACATCAAGCAGTAAAAGCAGCTCATCAACAGCCGCCAAAACACCAGCTGCACCAAGCCCATCTGGCGCTAAGAGTACGTCGGTCTCTATCCAAATGAGCAAAAACCTCGACTACGTGCGCTTCCTGCAGTTCTTACACCTACTAGAACAAAACCTAACCCGCATGCAAGTGGCGAACATATCCCTTGCCAAAGGAGACAGTCCTCAACATGTTGAATCACAAGCATTAAAATTGGAGCTTTACTTACGATGAACAACTCACCATCTGTCGGACAATTAGGCGTAATCCTGGCACGGTTTCTGCACCGCTATCACATCACGTTGTATACCATGACCATCGTGATCGCAGTTTCAGTCGCAATTTTCTTAATCAGCAGCGTCACCAGCTCCAGTGACGACGTCGATGCAAAGGTTGTAGAGACCACCAAATTTGACACTAATACCATTGACCGCATCAAAGAATATAACAGCTCATCACAAGCAGCAAAGCCATTCTCTCTGCCGGGCAGCGGAAGAATTAACCCATTTGTTGAGTAAGGTAGTATAATAGATATTGTATGTTAATTTCAGCCAGCAGATTTATGAACACTCCGGTGATGAGCCTCCAGACAGGTGCGGAGTTAGGCAGGACTGCTCGCGAAATAATCGATCCGCGTAACTTATCAATCGTTGCCTATGAGCTGGAAGGTCCGCTTCTCGACCAGCGGCCAACGCTGCTTAGGCTAGATGACGTGCGAGAGATCGGCCCACTCGGCATGATCATTGATTCGGCTGATGAACTCATCGGTGTTTCAGACGTCATAGAACTACAAAAAATTTACGAATACAAATTCGTTTTGATGGGCAAACATGTCGTAGAAAAAGACGGTCGTAAAGTCGGTAAGGTCATTGGCTACACGGTGATGGCTGGCAGCTTTCTCATCCAACAACTTAGCGTGAAGCGTCCGCTGCTTCGCAGTTTTGGCGATACCGAAATGCTCATTCATCGCTCACAAATCGTCAAAGTGACCGACGATCAGATAGTCGTAAAATCAGCAACTGTCCCACGTCAAGAACAGCACGTCGAGAAGCCGGTTTTACAGGCATACGAAAATCCTTTCCGCAAAAAGCAGGCGTCGTAAAGCCTCAGCTATTTACTTCCTCAACATCATTCAAAGCAGACACCACATCGTCATAGGAAAAGCCTTGACGCACTAGATACTGTACAAATTTTTGTCTATCGCCCGCATATCGACGGTGCTTTTTGGCGATAACTTTCCTCAACTCCTGCTCATCTGTTCGGTCAGTTTTTTCAAGCATTTGCGCGATGATGTCTGCGTGAACACCCTTTGAACGCAGCTCAGCCGTTAGCTTACGTCGACTTACGCCTTTACTGAGCTGACGATTTTCCACCCACCACCGCGCGAATTCGTCATCATCAACATATGCTTTCTGCTGGAGTTTACTCAGCACTCGCGACGCCACCCGCTCTGAATAGGCTACAGGATTGTTCATACCAGTTTGACTCTTACGGAGTGTTGGCTGAGTTTTTCGCCATAAATAATCCCTGACTTCCTTAACTGAATGTGGCCGCCGCAAACAATATTCAAGTGCTCTCATATACAGCTTGCCAAATTGGCTCTCTTCTTGCAGTTTCTCCAGCTCTCCATCACTCAATTCACGGCCGACCTTAAGGCTTAAGTCAGTCACCTGAGTAATATCCAAACTAAAACTGTATACGCCATCAACACTCACATTAACACGGTTGTTATCGCGAGCCTGAAGAGAGATGTCAGTGATTTTCATAAAAATATTATAACGCGAAAACAGTGAGCTCGCTACTGGCAGAGGCTACTCGACTACCTCGACCACCTTGCCATGCACGCCGTTGTAGCAAGCAGCAGCACGCGGCTCGGTGATGACCGGTAGTTGCCCTGGAATAGCGCTCGTATTAACGTCGTCAAGCGTACCGGCCTCGACGCAACCAAGCGTGATGTGCGGGCGGAAGCCATCGACATCCAGCCCCGGATGAATACCATCCAGTGCCGCGAGTAATTGCTGGCGCGCCTCAACCATCCATGCAGTTTTCTGCGTGCGCAGCTCCACCCAAACACAGTTGCCCGCTTTATCTGGCAGGAAATTAACTCCATCAAGCACCAACTTATCGAGGACGGGTAGCGCTGCAGCGGCTGCTTTGAGACGTGGCATATCCCGCTCAGTCACGTTAATCAATGTCACGTGTGGGATAAACTCACCAAAGTCAAGGTTCATTGTTTCTGACAACTCGCGAAGATACGCGTTTTGCTCATCATCAAAGACCAGACTGACTGACGCCATATGTTTTTCGACTGGATATGCAGTATCTGCTGCGCGCATTAGTTTTCTACTTCTTTTACTTTGTCACGTACCTTCTGGTCAATTTCTGCCAGGACTTCAGGGTTTTCTTTCAGATACAATTTAGTTTTGTCGCGACCCTGACCGATGGTCTCGCCGTTATATTTGTAAAAGGCGCCAGATTTTTCAACAATGCCGTGCGTAGCTGCCAGGTCAAGAATATCGCCAGTTTTAGAAATGCCTTCATTATACATAATGTCAAACTCAGCGATGCGGAATGGCGGCGCAATCTTATTTTTCACCACCTTGATCTTGGTGCGGTTACCGAGGATGTCATCGCCAACCTTGATCTGTCCGATCCGGCGAATATCCACCCGCTGCGAGGCGTAAAACTTCAGTGCGTTACCACCCGTCGTGGTCTCAGGATTACCAAACATCACGCCAATCTTCATGCGAATCTGGTTGATGAAAATCACCGTGGCTTTCGACTTGTTGATGATACCAGTTAGTTTACGCAGCGCCTGGCTCATCAACCGCGCCTGCAAACCCATGTGCGAATCGCCCATGTCACCATCAATTTCCGCTTGCGGTGTCAGTGCTGCCACCGAGTCCACCACGATAAGGTCCACCGCATTTGAGCGCACTAACGTTTCAGTAATTTCCAGCGCTTGCTCGCCGTTATCTGGTTGCGATACCAGCAGATTCTCGGTGTCCACGCCCAGGCGCTTGGCGTAGCTCGGGTCAAGCGCATGCTCAGCGTCGATAAACGCTGCCGTACCGCCCTGCTTTTGAATTTCGGCAATGGCATGCAGTGTCAACGTTGTCTTACCCGAACTTTCTGGGCCATAAATCTCAATGATGCGACCCTTCGGGTAACCGCCGCCTAGCGCCAAATCGAGGCTCAATGAACCCGACGGAATCACTTCAACGTCAACTTTGTGCGCCTCGCCCAATTTCATGATTGAACCATCACCAAACTGCTTGGTGATTTGATCCATCGCTAGACCCAATGCCTTTAATTTGCCGTCATCAACCTTTTTCTCTGCCGCTACCGACTTTTCAGTTTTTACTGCCTTTTTCTCATCAGTCTTAGCCATGATATTCCCCTCCTTAATTGATACTTTTATTATACATTCTCTAGGGCTTAAGGCCAAATTTTGCTATAATAGCAGTATATGAAAAAAAGTTCTGGATTTACTGTTATTGAGTTATTATTTGTCATCATCATGCTGACCGTTGGTTTGGGTGTTGCGGTGGTGCAGGTCGGAAAAGTAAAAAATGCCAGTGATGACAGCCACAAGAAAACGGCCATCAACGCCATGTACTACAGCCTGGAAGAAAGCTTCTACAAACAGCACGGCTACTATCCAGAAACTCTGACTGACGATACCCTACCGACTATGGACAAAGCACTACTCACTGATCCAAAGGGCAAAAAGATTGGCGATGCTAACAGCGCGTATCGGTACGAAACCCAAAACTGCCAAGAAGGAAAATGTAAGCACTTCACCTTGAGAGCAAAGCTGGTTAACGAAAGTGATTTCGTTAAAGAAAGTCGCAACAAATAGCTCAGTTACCAACTATTAGTCATCAACCGGGCGGCCATTTTTAAAGGCTTCAATAGCGTTATTGACAATTCCTATTTGGTGTTTTGGATTTGCTACAAAATGGAAGATGTAGGTGGTTTCTTCACCCTCAGTGCTCAGTCGAATGGTTCCATAGTTAAAGATCATCTGTATAATGCCTGACTGACGAAAACTAGCATCTTCGATACTACCAAGGCTAACCGTTTGTTCATGGCGGGAAAACAAGCTTTCTTGGATTTCTTGAATCACACTTTCATTGGTCATGTAAAATTGGTTTTGTAAATAAACCCAAAGTGCTACCGCTCCGCCCAATGCCGCCAAAATAGCAAACAAGGTCGCGATGCCAAACATAGCTGTCGGAGATGGTACTGGCAGTAAACTTCCGCCAGTGATCAGTGACGGATACAAAAAAGCAAAGCCAAATATTACCATAATGATAATGGCCGTGATGGCAATTGGCGCAACAATACCGATAGGGTGACGCTTGATGTCCAAGATAACATATTCACCTTCACTCAAATTAAGCTGTGGGTACTGTGCCACTGATTCTTCATGTTTACGATTCAATTCTTCGCTAATCACCATTGGCTGCGGTTCAAGATTGCGTACCGTATGAACCACATCTGGTTCATTGGCATACTGGCTACGAATACGTGGATCAAAATTCTGCCCCTCCATTGATTCTGGAAGCACAGTCACATGAGACGGGCGCTGCGTAGTTGTTGACTGCGACTCTTCAGGTTGCGCATCTTGGGGTGGATGATAATACAGTGGCCTACCCTCAACATCATATGCGGCTGGCTGTTGATTATTCGACTGGGGCTCCTTCGTATCCATATCTACAGTTTATCATTTTTTAGGTTGATATCCCAAATGCGCCTGAGCACGCAGGGTGATGCGACGACCGCGTGGCGTGCGTTCGATGAAGCCAATTTGCAGTAAATACGGTTCATAAAAATCCTCAATCGTCGTTGCTTCGTCACCCGTCAGGGCGGCGATGGTGGTTAACCCTACTGGATTGTCACCGTAATTTTCTAGGATTGATTGCAGTAAATTACGGTCAGCTGGGTCTAGTCCCAGCTCATCCACTTCCAGCATTTCCAAAGCGCTCGTTGTCGTTTTTACATCAATTATGCCATCGCCGTTGACGTCGGCGTAGTCACGCACGCGCTTGAGCAGGCGGTTGGCGATGCGCGGCGTCAAGCGGGCCCGCGTCGACAACAGGTTCGCTGCTTCATGCCGAATCGACGACTCCAGGATGGCTGCACTCCGCGTCACGATTTTAGCGATATCTTCTGGCTCATAAAACTCCAGCCGATAAATATGCCCAAAGCGATCACGCAGCGGCGCCGCCAAACTACCTGTCCGCGTCGTCGCGCCGATGACCGTAAACCGCGGCAGATCCAGCCGAATCGACCGGGCTGCCGGACCTTTACCGATGACGATGTCTAGCTTGAAATCTTCCATGGCTGAGTATAAAATCTCTTCCACCGCCCGACCGAGCCGATGAATTTCATCGATGAACAAGATGTCGCCGTCCGCCAAATTCGTCAAAATCGATGCCAAATCACCCGCCTTTTCAATGGCTGGGCCACTAGTGATCCGTAAATTCGTCCCCATCTCATTGGCGATCACCGTCGCCATAGTAGTCTTGCCCAGTCCCGGTGGGCCGTACAGCAGCACATGATCCAGTGGTTCACCGCGTTTCTTGGCCGCGTCAATCGCCAGGCGTAAATTGCGCTTCAATCGCTCCTGACCAACATACTCGCTAAAACTCTGCGGACGCAGACTAACTTCAATCCGTTGCTCCTCGGTATCATCACTATGCGAACTGGTATCGACTATTCTCTCAATTGCCATACATTTATTATATCATCCACAGCGGACTGAGCTAATCGCTTGTAAGCCGACTACGCAGCGCCTGCATAATTTCATAAAACGTCTCGTCACTCACTATGTGCACCGCGTCCTCTAAGTGCCGCGGCCATTTTGGATCAGAAAATTCCTCGCCAGTAAAGGTAGCACCACCAAGATAGCGCGGATGTAGATGCCAATGTACATGTGTCGGCTGACCAGCTTTCACTGCGTTATTCATCAGGCACTCCCAGTTACACACATCGGCACCAAACGCTTCTTTGACTGCCTGCTCAAGTTGACGAATCACGTGGTGTAGCTCCATCCAATCCGCCTCGTCCAGATCCGACAATGTTTCCTTGTGCTGGCGCAGAGTGATAAATGACTTACCCAAATAGCATTGGTTTCTATCAAGTACCGCCACCCAACGTTCGGTTTGCAATATGACATTATCGTCAGCCGCCGTCTGACCAACCAGCAGCGGACATATTTCACAGTCCTTCTTTGTCGCATATGTATTCATGATACCTCCTGGTATGAATTATACCAGCCATGCACTATTTATTCACATTTACAAAGACACGCCTGAACTCGTAAGAATAGTTTTGCCAATGCGGCGAGGAGATAACAATTCCTCACTATGAGCCATTGGCCAATCCTGAAATATTTCTTGGCTCGGTTCATCCAGTTCTGGGTTAGTGATGAACTGTCTGTTCTCGTCAATCTGGCGCACCATCTGCTCAATCACTTCTTCTGCAACACCACACTCCCTCATGTCATTTTCCAGATACTGCTGATAATATGGCAAAAATATATCCTGCAATTTTTGAAAGTCTCGCCACGACATCTCGCTACACTCTTCGACACGGAATCTCATGGCATAATTCAAAAAATCTTGACCGCCTGACTGCCAGACATAACCAAGGTCAGCGTGATGTAACAATTTCGCCTGGATACTGTCACGACAGATTTGCTCTTTTGGACCAGGGATGGTGCCAATGATTGCACTTTTCATGAACTCATACTCAGCTGAACCGGGCTCATAGTACTCGTCAAGAAATGAGACCGCATAATGCTCTTTGGTAGCATAACCATCTGGCGGTGGGCCAGCCTCAAACCCAGCATCATGCGCCGCTGCCGCCACCAACAACAGATCCTTTTGATCTGAATTCATTCTGTCCGCCGGGATCACCTCCGTCAGCGCACGTATTGAGCACATCACGTCCACGCCATGTGCAGGCTGATGATATGGATAATTCGGGTAGGTGGTCAACAGCTCGGCTGATAGCTTAGCAAGAGAGGCTGCTTGTTCTTTGTTATGAAATAGTGCAGTGAGATTTTCCTGTGAGGTATATTGGTCCAGCACCTTTGCTGACACTGTCAATTCAGGATCAGTCACTGTTGGGTCTTCTTGGTTAGCACAGTTTCGTTGTTCCCATAACTGTTCGTCAAGAATTTTTTCGGTAATAGCTCTATTCACAGCCCTATGTTATATATCATTTGTACTATTTAGTCAATAGTACAGCGTCGTGAACCCTGCAAGCGAGCTAGCCTGAACGGGTATATTTCAAACTTTATTACTTCTTCAACGCCTCGGTCACCCGCTGCGCTGTCGGCAAATTAGCATCAACATTTTCCAGTGCCTTTGTAGCATCAGCCAAGGTATAGCCCAGTGCCATCAACGCTTCCAATGCTTCGTCAGAAGTATTCAATTCAGTCTGGACTGGCGCGACCGCTCGACCATACTGCGTTGGCAAGCCGACTTTATCGCTCAAATCAACCACCACGCGCTCAGCAGTTTTTTTGCCGACGCCAGCAGCTTTTTGCACAAATGCACTGTCAGTGTTGGCGATGGCATTGCGTACGTGCTCTGCGTCGCCAAGGCTGAGAATTGCCAATGCTGCCTTCGGGCCGACACCCTGAACCGTGATGAGCATCTCAAACATTTTCTTTGCTGCCAGACTTGAAAAACCAAACAATTCTTCCGCCTGCTCGCGCACATGATGATAGGTGTAAAATTTGACATCCTGATCCAACATCACCGCGTCAAAATCACCAGCCGCCACGCTCACTTCATAGCCAACGCCGTGAACGTCGATCACCAACGACCCATTAAATTTCTCGGCAACTTTTCCAAAAACATGTGCAATCATAATTCAATTATACCCGATTCATCGCTGCATGGGTAATTGCCGCCGCCAGAGCATCAGCACAGTCATCTGGCTTTGGCACATCCTTTAGTCCCAAGTTTAAACGCACCATTTCCTGGACTTGCTTTTTGTCAGCCTTGCCATAGCCCGTCAACGTCTGTTTGATTTGCAGCGGCGTATATTCGGCGATCGGCAAGCCCGCTTTTCGGCCCGTTAACATCGCCACACCGCGTGCTTCTGCCACGGAAATCGCCGTCGTCACGTTACGGGCAAAAAACAATTTTTCAATCGACATCACGTCAGGCTTAGTCTCAGTAATAATCTCCGTCAAACTGTCAAAAATCTCCTCCAGCCGCTCATCAATCGGTGTGTGGGCTGGCGTTCTGACGACCCCCGCCGTTACCAGCTTAAACTTACCGCCCAAAAAATCAATCACGCCAAAGCCCAAAATCCCTGTGCCTGGATCGATACCAATAATTCTCATGGTTTTATTATAGCAATGATTTAACTACTCGGTCACTAACTCATCGCCGTAATCGTCGTATCAATTGCGACAGCTCCCATCGCCACTGCCACGCGCCGTAGCCTACCGCCAATAAACTAACGCCACCAAACACCCACCAGCCCCAAGTCGCACCAGCAACGTGTTGAACGCCCGCTGTCGCCGACCCAACAATTGGCATGCTGGCGGTTTTTACCTTCCGACAACGACGGGTGGTTGGATTGCGCTCAAAGCCTTCCGGGCAATCTTTTAGAATGTCATCGGCGGCAGCGATTTTCTTGCAGCGACCAGTTGCTGGATTGCGAAATTGACCGTCAGGACAAGGCTTCAAGGTTTTGGCGGCGGCTGAGGCGATTGAGCGACAGCGACCAGTTTCCTCGCTGCGATAATACCCTTCTTTACACGGCGTTACAGTCTTTGCTGCTTCAATTTTCCGACAGCGACGCGTTTCAGGATGCCGATATTGACCAGCTGGACACGGTGCCAATACATCAGACATAGTAGACGGCGCTGGAATCTTCACGCATTTACCCAGTGCGTTACGCTCATATCCACTCTGACAATCCGCATATTCTTTAAATACATTGATAGCACCCTCAGTCACCGCAAACGTTTGCGCCCATTCACCGTCAAGCAAACTCCAGGAAGCACCCTTTGGCATGTTGTCATATTCTGTTACGTCAATTTCCGCACCAGACTCGTCCAGAAGATATACCTTACCCTTCATTTTTGGCAATTTTAATTTCGTATGACTCACCTTGACCGCCCATAACTCACCGGGCTTCAGTTCAATATCACCAAGCACTTCTTGTGAATTATTACTGCTAGTGGCCAACTTACAGCCAGCTGTCATGATAGCCTTGTCGCTCACATTCACCAGTTCGATAAACGGCTCGTCAACGTGAGAGGCAATTTCATTCAGCTTCAAACCTTCACACTTATTCAGTGGTTTTGGTGGCTCAGGAGTTTTGCAACGTGGACGCGTGTACGGCATCACCTCCTGGTCACCGGCTGTTTTATTTGACGAAAAATCAGCGAAATTATTTTTTGAATCAACAATGAGTCCACCGGCAAAACAGCGCCAGATAGTTTTGAGGCCGCCAGCCACAGATGTACCCAAAAACTTCTTTGCCTCACCCCAGCCAACAACATCAGCAGTCGATCCATCAGATCGCGACAACACCACCGACCCTTCACCTTGGATCACGCTCGGTGCCTTATCAAACTTCACTGCTTTGGTTACCGCTGGATCATTTGATAGCACCAGAAAATCATTCGCCAAAATCACCTCATCCTTAAACTCTTTCCCGCCAGTCTTCATATCAGCCCTGTAGTGTTCAATTTTCCAACCAGCCAACGTAACATCACTGTCCGTTGGATTATATATCTCAATATACTTCTTGTCGGGACTTACTTTTGATATCAACAGCGGCGCCGTTTTTTCAGGTGATTCAGCAGTTGTTTGTACTGGCGAAGGAGCTGGATTTACTGGAGCGACAGCCGGCGGATTAGCCGCTGCCACGGGCTCTACAGTTGGCTGTTCGGTAGTTAGGTTTGGTGCTGGCTGAGACGAGGGCGCAGCGGCAGTCGAGCCTGGACTGGGCGTCGATGTCTCAACGACCTGAGAGGCATCACCACCAGATGATGTCTCAGCTCCCGCATTAGCAACCGCCAAAACTGACGGCGACGGCATGATCAATGCCGCGATTAGTGTCATAAGTAGTGTGTTACGCAAATATTTCATGCTCGCCCCTTGCTTATGGTTAACTAACTCTTAGTGTAGCGTACTTTTTGCCAAAACAAAAACCGCCCCGAGAGTGGGGCGATTTTTCTGATGATCATGTTATTCTGCCGTGATATTGGCGTTGGTGTGTACATTCACCACATCATCCAGGTCATCTAGCGCATCAACAACCTTCATCAATTTCTGTGCGGTTTCCGTATCAGCAATCTCAACTGGTGTATTGGCGATGTAGCGCAGTTCGGCATCTTTCACTTTCAAGCCCTGATCAGCCAAGGCATTTCTGACGCTCGCCAAATCTTTCAGTTCAGTATAGACAATGATCTCGCCGTCTTCCTCAACCGCGTCCTCAGCGCCAGCATCTAACACTTGCAGCAGCAATTCCTCACCCGTACCCTCCACGGTAATTACGCCCTTGCGGGTAAACTGAAACGCCACGCTACCAGCGTCAGCGATTCGCCCGCCATTTTTTACCAACGCCGTCTTCACTTCTGGCAGGGTACGGTTGCGGTTGTCAGTCGCCGTCTCAATGATGATGCCGACGCCGCCAGGACCGTATCCTTCATAGGCAATTTCTTCCAGCGCCGCTGCGCTTTTGTCAGCCACACGGTCAATTGCCCGCTGGATATTAGCGCTCGGCATGTTAGCCGCCTTGGCTTTTTCAATCGCCATTGCCAAACTTGCGTTCAGCGCTGGGTCGGTGCCGCCACGCGCCGCGATTGCAATTTGGTTACCCAACTTCGTGAAAATCGCGCCACGCTTTGCATCAACAATCGCTTTCTGCCGGTGCGTCGTTGCCCATTTACTATGTCCTGACATACATTTCTCCTACCGTTTATCTATATTCAATCTGTTAGTATTATATATCAAATACAGACGTGAGACAATTTAGACTGGCAAGCCCAAAGCTGACAACACGTTTGGCATGTCAATTTCACTGTCTTTTTGTACGCGAACGACTGGATAGCCATACTGCTGCGCCTCAGTCTGAATTCGCTGGTCAAACAGTCGCGCCCACGTAATCTCATATTCTTTCAACTCATCAGCATATGTATCAGCATCCGCATATAATCCGCGACTAAATATCGCCATTCTCAATGCATCATCATCTTCGTCAGTTAAGAATAATGGTCGCACATCGCTACTAGTCTGTAATGACGGCAACAGTGACGGTAAAATATTTACCCCTTCCAATATGAAACCTTCACGCCAGGTAAAATCATCCTCAATCAACTTTTTATTACCGGGCCAGGTTTCAATGCCGTGCATGTATTCCCGTTCGGCTATTTCTTCCGGTGAAAACCGCTGGAAGAATTCAGCCGCCGACAATCCGTGCGCCGACAATAGCTGCGGATACTGTTTTGGGTCTGCCACGCCCTGCATGATCAGCCGTGTTTGATCAGTTGACAGCCACGGCAGCGCCAGCTTCTGAGATAATTCTCGTGCCAGCGTTGTCTTACCAGTTGTTGGCATACCGCCAATCAAAATTATCATCCTCGCCATTACACCCATTATATCACTCGACAATATTCACCTTCCCCAGGTTCAGTTTTGTCTGCTTCTTCATCCACCACATGGCGCCAATCATCGCCACATACATCAAACCGCACTGCCACCAGGTGATATTCACTTCCATCTGCGCCCACTCCAAACCCGCCAGCCAGTTGGCCGCCTGAATCATATAGCCCAGCAACCAAGTCGTCGGCAGCGCAATGGCCGCGCCAATCATCGGCACTACGGCCAGCACGCCCGACGCAAAGGTCAATAGCATCGCCAGCGGCACGAACGGCAAAATTAGCATATTAGCGATCAGCGCTACATTACTAACCACGCCGAAGCTCATCATCAACAGCGGCAGTGTCGCAATCTGCGCCGACAGCGTCTCAACCAGAATTTGCCGAAATGTGCCAGGTTCTTTGTTGCCAAAGAAATATTTGTGCAGCAGCGGTGCCAAAATGATCACGCCCGTAAACGACGCAAAGCTCAGTTGCCAACCCAAATCACCCCAGCCAAATTGCGGATTGACCATCAGCGTAATCGCCGCCGAAACTGGCAGCAGTACTAGCGGATGAATCGTCCGCCCATAATACCAGGCTGCCAAACTGAGTCCCGCCACCAGTCCAGCTCGCGACATACTCGGGCTCAAGCCCGTCACCGCCATAAAGCCAATAATCATCGTTGCCGCGCTGAGCATTGCCAAATATTTTGACCGCTTGGCAAATAACC
>CAUVPC010000003.1:0-21761 GCA_963553655.1 uncultured Candidatus Saccharibacteria bacterium | reverse complement strand
CTTCGGAACCTCATGGAAGCGGTTGCGACGCATGCGTTTTGAATGAACGATAACAGTCGGAGCAAGAGAATCGCCAAGGTGGAACCGCCAGTTTTCCTGGCCCGAGGCATATAAATATCTTATTCATTATTTAAGCCAAATGTATCCAGGATATTAAAGGAGGTTCTATGGGCGAAGATAAACTCTATGCAATGCGACACAGCCTAGCACACATCATGGCAACAGCCGTGCAGCAGTTATGGCCAGATGCTAAGTTTGGGGTTGGTCCGGTTGTTGAACACGGGTTTTATTATGATATTGATCTTGGCGAAACAAAGATTAGTGAGCAACAATTCAATAAAATTGAAAAGATAATGCGCCGAATTATTGCCGAGAAGCAGGACTTTGTTTGCACAAAATGTCCAATTGACGATGCTATTCAATGGGCCAAGGATAATCATCAGCCATACAAAGAAGAGCTTCTTAACGACCTGAAACGTGCCGGAACGACAGTGGCAAAAGATCTGGATGCCGCAGAAATGGGCACAATTACCGAAGGCGATAGTGCACTTGATGAGGTCTCATTCTATACGAACGGATCGTTTAGGGACCTATGTCGCGGACCGCATGTTGCAAATACCAGTGAAGTTGGTGCGTTTAAATTAATGCGGGTTGCAGGCGCTTACTGGCGTGGTAATGAAAAAAATCCTCAAATGCAGCGATTGTACGGTGTGGCTTTTGCTACGCAGGAAGAGTTGGATGAATATTTGAAGAAATTAGAACTGGCCAAACAGCGTGATCACCGCAAGTTAGGCAAGGAGCTTGATTTGTACACCACCTCGCCGCTCGTGGGGGTTGGTTTGCCGTTATTTACACCTCGTGGAACCATTTTGCGTGATATTATGGCGCAGTATTCAAATCAATTACGCCAGAGATTTGGTTTTGAAAAAGTCTGGACGCCACATATCACCAAAAAGGATCTGTATGAAACATCAGGCCATTGGGCCAAATTTGGTGAAGAGCTGTTTTTGGTTAAAAGTCAGGAAACTAGTGATGAAATGGCGCTAAAGCCGATGAATTGCCCACACCATACGCAAATTTTTGCTTCACAGCCGCGCAGTTACCGTGATATGCCGGTACGCTATTTGGAGACAACCACTGACTATCGTGATGAAAAAACTGGTGAACTGGGTGGTTTGAATCGTGTGCGCTCGTTGACCCAGGATGACAGTCATGTCTTTTGTCGTCCAGACCAGATTGAGCAAGAGATCAATAATTTATTGTCTGCTGCACGGGAACTGTACGATACCATTGATATGAAGCTGCGAGTTCGACTGAGTTATCGTGATGATTCTGATGCATATTTGGGCGAACGTGAGCTATGGGCTTCTGCACAAAACCAGTTGAAATCAGCAGTTGAAAAAGTTGGTCTGGACTATTTTGAACAGGAAGGTGAGGCTGCTTTTTACGGACCAAAAATTGACTTCATGGCAACTGATGCCATCGGTCGTGAACACCAAGTTGCGACAGTACAATTAGACTTTGTGCAGCCGCAGCGGTTCGGTTTGGAGTACACAGAGAGTGATGGCAATTTTACAACGCCTGTGATGATTCACTGTGCGTTGTTGGGTTCAATCGAACGATTCTTGAGCGTATTCATCGAGCACACAGGCGGTTGGTTTCCATTTTGGGCAGCACCAGAACAGGTACGTATTTTGACGATCAATGACACTGTTATGGACTATGTTGATGAAATAACAACGATTTTATCAGGGGTTACTTTGATGCAACCAGTAAAATATAATGAAGTCAGATTTACAACAGACATTCGAAATGAATCAATTGGCAAGAAGGTTCGTGAAGCAACTGTTATAAAAATACCAACACAGATTATTGTTGGCCCAAGAGATAAAGCGGCACGTGCCGTTAGTGTGCGTACTCGTAAGGGTGAAGAACAAATTTCGATTGATCAATTGGCTAGCTATATCCAGAACATACAATAACCAATGAAATAGCCAAGTAACTTGGAGTAATATATTGAACAAACTATCAGCGATGAGCTTGCGCGATAAAGTTTATGAATTGATGGCGCAATTACCAAATGACAAAGTCACTACCTATGGAGACTTAGCCGCCATGGCTGGGCATCCATATGCAGCGCGCATTGTTGGAGGTATCGCCCATAATGGAGTTTTGGATTTACCATGGCATCGCTTGGTTAATGCTAAGGGTGGATTAGCTGTCGGTTCTCCTGGTGGTCAAGGGGCACAAAAACAATTGCTTGAACAAGATGGGATTTTTTGTGACGCACGATGGCGAATAATTGATTTTGAGGAGCGGCGATGGAAGCCAATAAGCTAGAGCAAACAGCGCCTTTGATTGTTATTACCGGTCCGACGGCGAGCGGCAAAACGTCCCTGGCTATAAAATTAGCAAAAAAGTTTGGCGGCGAGATTATCTGTGCAGACAGCAGGACAGTGTACCGCGACATGGACATAGGAACTGCCAAGCCAACCCCCATGGAGATGCAAGGCGTAGCTCATTGGGGGCTTGATTTAGTGGAACCAGGGCAGCTTTTCTCGGCTGCTGATTTTAAGGAGTATGCAACAAAAAAGATGGCAGAAATTCGCGACCGTGGCAACATACCATTTCTGGTTGGGGGCACCGGATTATATATAGATGGGGTTATTTTTAATTTTAGTTTTGCGAATAGGAGCGATGAAAGGTATCGTCAGGGGCTAGAATATATGAGCATAGAAGACCTACATAAGTATTGTGTTGATAACAACATGTCTTTGCCGGAGAATAAATATAATAAACGCTATGTCGTTCGGGCCATCGAACGAAGTGCTCAAACTGTAGTAAAAAATGCATCAATACAAGAGAATTCTATTGTTGTAGGAATAGCAACAGAAAAAAATAAACTGGCTAACAGAGTTGCTCAACGGGTTGAACAACTATTGACCAATAATGTTGTAGAGGAGGCAACACACTTGGGTGATAAGTATGGCTGGTGTAGTGAGGCGATGACGGGTAATGTCTATCCTATAATACGTCAATATATATGTAGTAAAATTGACTACGCTGAAATGATGCAGAGGATGATTGTTAGTGATCGGCAATTAGCCAAACGCCAAATGACTTGGTTAAGACGCAACCCCTATATTGTGTGGTGTGACCTATATTCAGCTGAACACTATTTATCACAGATACTGGCTCACCTGGGCAATCCGTGATACAATTATTGTGCAATGATTGATTCGTTATTTGGTTCAAAAACAAGAGTAAAGCTGTTGCATTTATTCTTAAATAATCCCGGAAAATCATTCTACGTGCGAGAGATTACGCGTCTTATTGATGAGCAGATTAATTCCGTGAGGCGTGAATTAGCCAATATGATGAATGTCGGTATCATTGTGTCTGATAATGCTGACAATAAGCTGTACTATGCAGTCAATCAACAGTACCAATATTTCGAGGCTTTATCTATGATATTTGCTGACAACTCACCTAAAGCAAAAGAGCCAAAAGCTGTCGCAAAAGACACAACTTGGTTAGCTAAAGTGGGTCAACTCTCTGGTTTGCGGCTTGCCATAGCAGCAGGAACGTTAGTTAGAGGTTCTGCTAGTCGAGTAGATTTATTGGTTGTGGGTGAGATCGTACAATCTCAGTTGGAAAAATTGATGGATAAAGCCGAAAAACTAGAAAAGAAGAGTCTTAACTATGCCGTGTTATCATATGATGACTTCTATTATCGGTTGAGCGTTCGTGATAGGTTTGTGACTGATATTTTGAGTGGTAAGCATTCAGTGTTAGTTGATGTAGATAGAATATTAAAATAAGGAGACAATATGTTTGACATAGAATATAAGGGTGCTAATGCTGTCATTTTTACAACAAAAAACGTAAAGGTTGTATTTGATCCAAGACTATCGCTAGTTGGTAAGAAGGACTTATCTGTTGAGGATGTGGTCGAGGTACTCACTGAAGACCGATTCGCATCAACAGTGGGTAATCCTCGCGTACAATTTGATGGTCCTGGTGAGTATGAGGTGGCGGATGTTGGGTTAGCTGGCTTTCCTGCTCAACGACACATCGATGCAGAAGGGAATAATAGTACGATCTATAAGCTTCTGATAAGTGGGGTGAGAATAGCTGTCCTGGGGAACATTGACCCAAAGTTGAGTGAGGAACAATTAGAGCAAATTGGAGTTACCGATATCGTTGTACTGCCTGTCGGTGGCGGAGGATACACTCTGGATGCTACGGCAGCAGCAGTAATTGTTAAGCAAATTGATCCTCGAGTTGTTATACCGGTTCATTATTCAGATCCAGAATTAGCGTATGAGGTACCACAGGATGTATTAGATACATTCTTAAAAGAAGTAGGTGCTTCTGGTATAGATGCTGGCACTAAGTGGAAAGTTAAGTCCGCGGAAGCTCTACCTGAGCAATTGACGGTAGTAAAAATTGATCGCAGTTAATCTGATTAAATAAAATCCTCCATCATGGAGGATTTTATTTATTTAGCTTTTGCTGCGCTCTGTAGAATACCTTTTTTTCGAAGAGTGCGAATCGCCTGGGTGCTAAGTACCATTGTGACTTTTTGGCCACCGACCGTAAAGGTCTTTTTTTGTAGATTCGGCTTAAAAACTCGCTTTGTACGTCGCAGTGAGAAGCTCACGTTATGGCCGTACTGCTTGCCTTTGCCGGTTAGTTCGCATCGTGATGCCATTTCCAACCTCTCTCATTTATTAAACAATCCCTAATATTGTAACGGTATATCACAAAATAGTCAAGATGGTATAATGAAATATATGAACTTTACGATAGTGATAATTACATTGTTAGTGATTCTGGTATCAATGACTATTCATGAGGCGATGCATGCTTTTATGGGGTATTTTTTAGGTGATCAAACTGCCAAGGCAGAGGGAAGGCTATCGCTCAATCCTATAAGACACATCGACCCGTTCCTAACTATCTTGTTACCGTTAGTATTGTTGATGTTAGGTGCTCCGGTGTTTGGTGGAGCCAAACCAGTACCATTTAATCCACATAAGGTGCGATTTGGGGAATGGGGTGTCGCTTTGGTGGCGATTGTCGGACCCCTAACCAACCTAGTGTTGGCTTTTACTTTTTTTGGTATTGGCGTAAGTTTAGGCTTTGTAGACAAATTTGGTTTTTCGCCATCATTGATCGGCGTCATGCTTCAGACTTTTGTATTTGTCAATCTGGGCTTTTTTGCTTTCAATATGATCCCCATACCACCACTTGACGGATCTAGGGTGCTCTATGCATTGGCTCCGGATTTTGTGAGAGGTTTTATGAGACAGGTCGAACAATACGGGCTCGTCATAATTATGGTTCTTGTTATGGTCGGTTCGCCATTTATATCTTTGTTTATGAATTGGTTGATTATACACACACTTCAGGTATTTATTTTGATTTTTAGTGTATAATATAAGTAGTCCCTTGAGTCTATGGGCGCATATGATTTTCCTAACATCATATGATAGGGAGCTTTATATGATATATCACCGTGGTGATATGTTGCGAGCACCCACCTTGCATTATGCGGGGAATATCAAGCGTTCATGGCCCGGGGGCTTTTTGTTTGCATATTTTTAATTGGGCTTGGTGGGTAGACGAATAATTACAGAGCATATATAATCAGATACAGCAGTTCACTAGGCAATCGCTTGACTCTTGTCAAGAGGAAAGTCCGGGCAACGAAGGACACGACAGTCGCTAACGGCGACCGGGGGTGACCCTAGGGAAAGTGCCACAGAAACAAAACTACCCATAGTTATGGGAAAAGGTGAAACGAGTAAGGTAAGAGCTTACAGCTTGCTATGGTGACATAGCAAGGAGGTAAACCCTGTCGGTTGCAAGGAGATCTACATTTCGGGTGTCCACCTGTAGGTCGAGAACCGCTTGATTCATTTGGCAACAAATGAACTAGATAGATGATTGCCCACGACAGAACCCGGCTTATCGGTGGACTGTATAGTAAAAATCCTCCATCAATAGGAGGATTTTTACTATATTATTTCTAAGTTATGACCTATTTTGTAGCTGCTTGAACGATTTTTTTGAATGCTACAGGATCATTTACCGCTATCTCTGCTAATATTTTGCGGTTCACCTCAATATTATTAGCCTTCATGCCAGCGATCAACTTGCCGTAGGTAGTACCTTCTTGGCGAGCAGCTGCATTAATACGTGTAATCCACAGCGCTCGTAGATCGCGTTTTTTATTGCGACGATCGCGATAAGCGTATTGCAGAGCGCGAATAACGCCTTGTTTTGCTAGACGAAAACTGCGCGTACGGTTATGTTGCATTCCTTTAGCAGCTTTAAGGATCTTTTTATGTTTCGCATGTGCTGAAACACCTCGTTTTACTCGCATAATATACTACACTCCCATTGCTCGACGAGCGTTTTTGGCCATAGAGCCTTTTACGGTTGCTGTTGTGTTAATGGCACGTTTACGGCTCTTAGACTTCTTGGCTAAGAGGTGACCGCCAAATGCACGTTGGCGGGTTAGTTTGCCGGTACTGGTTAGCTTGATGCGCTTAGCAGTGCCCTTGTGGGTCTTTAGTTTTGGCATTACTTACTCCTTATTACTACGCTCAGATTGCGACCTGCCATCTGAGGCTTTTGTTCTACGATTGCAACTTCTTCAAGCAGGGTAGTGATTTTTTCAATCAATTCGTAACCGATCTCTTTGTGCGCCATTTCGCGCCCCTTGTACATTACCTGGATGCGAACTTTGTGTCCTTCCTCTAAGAATTTACGGACTTTACGAAGTTTTACTTCCAAGTCGCCTTGGCCTATCTTGAGACCGAAACGCATTTGTTTCAGGTCGCTGGCTTTAGCTAGTTTGCGATTACGTTGCTGGTCCTTCATCTTCTGGTACTGGTATTTGCCCCAGTTGACGATTTTGGCCACAGGTGGATTAGCGTTGGGTGATATTTCCACGAGATCTAGTCCCGCTTTTTCTGCCGCTGCTAGTGCCTCACGGAGTGACATCACTCCTAGCTGCTCACCATCTGAACCAATAACGCGTAGTTCGCGAGCACGGATAGCTCCGTTGGTACGAATTGTTTTATTAATCGTTAGCTCTCCTTTATAAAGTGAATCGTTAGATTAATTCCAAGATCAATTCTAACAGATGAGAGCGCGTATTTCAAGGATCTATGAATGTTGAATTTGCCGGTATTGCAAGCTTTCGGCGATGTGAGGCGTATCAACTGTGTCGGAAGCTTCCAAATCGGCGATGGTTCGAGCTACCTTTATAACTTTAAAGTAGCTTCGCGTGCTAAGATCCAAGCTTTTCGCTGCTTTAATGAGAAGGTTTTTTGCCTCAGGAGATAGGCGAGCATAGCGGTCAATCTCAGAGCTTTTTAATGATCCGTTGTGCTTTTCACTACTATTGAAACGCTGTTGTTGAAAATGTAATGCCTGTTGTATGCTCTCTGTTATTTTCAACTGTTGTGAATTATTCAACGGCTTATTCTGTAGGAGTATTTCATGGTTCACGCGATTGACAGTTACTGTCATATCTATGCGATCAAGGAGCGGCCCTGACAGTCGTTTTTGGTAGTTAAGGATTTGAGAAGATGTACAAGTACAATTTTTCTCAGCGTCTCCGTAATATCCGCAAGGACAAGGATTCATAGTGGCAACTAGTAAAAAACTGGCAGGGTATTTGTATTTTTGGTTAGCACGACTGATGGTTATGGTATGGTCTTCCATGGGTTGGCGTAACGCTTCTAAGACCGATCGTGGATACTCTAAGATTTCGTCCAAGAATAGGACTCCATTGTGCGCTAAGCTTATTTCTCCTGGTCGAGCTTTAGGACCCCCTCCTATGATAGAAACTCTACTCGCTGTATGGTGCGGTGCGCGGAATGGCCTAGATGAGACTATGTTGTCTGCTAAGTCCGGATTGCTCATACTGTGCAGTTTGGTGACATCTATTATTTCTTGACCCCTTAAAGGAGGCAATAGACTCGCTAAAGCCTTTGCTAGCATACTTTTGCCAGACCCAGGGGGTCCTGAAAATAGTAAATTATGTCTTCCTGCTACTGCAATACTAATGGCTCGTTTAGCTTGCTCTTGTCCGATGATCGTGTCTATTGGAGTGTCTGTCACCTCTGTAACATCAGATGTAGTTTTTTTAACAGCAGGTGGTATCAGGCATTCTTTTTTCAGATGTAGGAATAATTGGCGCAGGCTTTTGATAGGGATAACAGTGATGTTCTTTAATAGGAGAGCCTGTTCTGTATTTTCAGCCGGAATGTAAATAGTCGTAATGTTGTTTCTCTCAGCAACTTCGGCAATGGTAATTGCTGATTGGATGGGCCTGATGGAACCATCCAAAGCTAGCTCTCCAGCAAAGAGCGCGTTGCTAACGGATTCTTGCGAGAGGAGATTATTCAGTTGTAATATTGACAATGCAATTGGCAGATCAAACTGGGTACCATCTTTTGGTAGTTCAGCTGGCGCCAGGTTGATGACAATTTTGCCCTTTGGAAACTCAAGTAGAGAGTTCTTGATAGCACTTCGGACTCGGTCCTTTGCTTCGTCGATCGCCTTATTCCCTAAGCCGACAATTTGGATATTCGGCAGCCCTTTTGATAAATCTCCCTCAATTTCAATTAATTGGCCTTGAAACCCACATGGTGTTGCAGAGAGTATCTTGCTTACCGTCATATATGTACAGTTAACCATAATTTATTTGGTTTTTAAAGGTGGGGTGGTATACTGTATATGATTGTGGGGCTGAAATAGCGTTCGACAGTTGGACTTTATCAAAATATTCTGCAAACCGAACATGCACGATACGCATATTGTTAGATGCAAAAAACTTTGCAAGCAAAGTAGCTAGCCTGTTCAAGGCTCCAGCCTTTGCGCCAGCTGTAGCTTAATCTATAGCCATCTCTTCGTATAGGCAACATGATACGATTTGAGGTGTCAGAATTTATGTTGCTCGCTATGTATTTGGAAGTGGCAAATACATGGGACTTTTGCCACGTAACAAGCTCGGTTTTTGGGTTCGTTTATTATCCAAGCTGTGTTATAAAAATGTAAATGATCCTATGTTTGTAGACGAATATTTATGATACCAACTGGACCCGGGGGCAGTACCCGGCAGCTCCACCAAACAGCTCAACTAACATCAGCCATTAGGCTGATTTTTTGTTATGAAAAACTTTCATATAAGAAAACAACCACCTGCGAGTAGTGGTCGTTTTCAAAAAGTGGAGTTTTTGATGATCTGTTTATTTTTGGCTTCCATTATTAGTTTGTACAACTTTTTTATTCAGAAGCTACCCCTATAATAATCCATGAAAACGGTTATGTCAACATGTTTACTAAAGATTTAATGAGTAAAAAAAACTACACCTGATTGTAGGGCAAGAACAGCTATTTTTAACTCTCAAGCAGTCCTTAGTGATGCTAGGTTGCTACCAACCGCGTAGTCCTTCTGCTTGCTATATTTATACGGTATGTGGAGGAGGGCGATAGACCATGCAATACAGGTAATAACGCCGCCCTCCTTAACGAGAGACGGACTGCTGAGGTTTTGATAGTGGCAATAACATGATTTAAAAATCTACCACAAAGATGAAGGATGTTGTTAATAGTGACTGATATTGTATGCGCGTATGTCTGCACCCAGTGGACAATGATTATATATTTGTAACATATTGAGTAGTATGCTTTTGTTTAAGTAATTCTAAAGAAATTGTTAGATAAGTTGTAGCGTATTTACTAGCTATTGCTACTGTATGAGTTGTGACCTAATTGGCATAGACAAAGAATTTTCTTGGCAGATATAAGCCTGGTGAATTATTATTGTTGTAATATTCACTGTATGGTCACTGTCCTTAGAATATTGATTTTACAGATGATTGTATGGTAAATATTATTAATTTATGTGATTATTACAACAAATTTTTTGGAAAGATACTTGATTTATTTCGCAATAGATGCTAATATGTGTACATAAGCTTTTGAAAAATAAACAAAGCAAAAAAGTACATTAAAATAATTAATTCTAGAATATCGCTTAGCGCTAAATATTACTTTGGTGTAGGGAACGGCTGCAACATGAAGCTGAAAGCATATAGTCTATATTTGGTTATTGTGTTTTAGTCATGGTGCCGCCGATGCTCCACTAAAGTTATTTGTGATTATTCGCAAGTTACAAATAGTATAGGTGTTGAGCGCGCGTGGATAGTACACACACATCCAGTTTATCCTTATCTTTGTAAGGTATTGGTAATGAGAGTACTGGATGTGTGGAAGGAACTTCACGCAAGGACATGCTCCTTACATAAGGAGCGGTCAGTCGCCTTGAGCGATAACGACGAACTCGCAATGCCCGCGCCCTAATAGTTGTTTTGAAGCGGCGGATGGAGCGTTTGTAGTTCAACTTCTGTTATCGCTCGGGCTCTTTTGAGCTATGCGCTCGTGTATAATATGTGATATGAAGCAGAAGATCGCTATTACAATTGGCTGCGTTGCAACCCTAACGGTATTATTGATTATAAATATGACTACCCCATCTGGCATAGGTCCTTTTGGGGTTCTTTTGTTTTTATTTTCCCTATATGTGGCACTAACTAGCGCTTTATATATTTTGCTGAGATTTTTATTTTCTATATTACATGTGCCAAATCCTAGAGATGGTAGTAAAAATCGACAGGATATAAAATTGTATTATTTCTCCAGCGTGCTTGCTTTGGCTCCAGTTATATTGCTAGGAATTCAATCTATTGGCGGCATAAAGCTCTTTGATATCTGTCTCGTTGTCATCTTTGAAGTGATTGCTTGTTTGTACGTATATAAGAGGTTCTAACATGGTCTTTTCGTGTACACCATGATATAATTTGAGTATGAATCCTGAGACGACACCAGTAATACCAAGGACAGAATCAGCTCCTGTAGCTCCTGATGTAGAGCGTCAATATGGCAATCAAGAAAAAAGTTTTGAACAGTACGGGACACAATCCATCGAGCAGGGGAAGCAGCCACCTGCTACGCCGGCGCTGCCCGTTGTTGATGCGGTCAGCTTGGCCCAGCCTATTCCTCGGGATCCTGCTAGTCCTCAGACGACACAGACGGATGATGATGTGGTTATGGCAGGGGTTCCCTCTATAGCAGGTGACGATGACTTAATCGAGAAAGAGTGGGTTGATAAGCTAAAGAGCTTAATTGCTCTAACTGAGGGGAACCCTCATGAGCGAGCGCGGGTCATCGCTCAGCTGCAGGCAGATTATTTGAAGAAACGATATAATAAGACTCTTGGTCAGTCTAATGAGTAGGATGGATTAATGGGTGGAGTTCTCATCTTAGGATTATTGGTATTAGGGATTATAGCTGTTGGAACATCAGTAATTTTTATGCTGTATCGTAATGCTATGCGTGAAGCAAAGAATTATGAGCGCGGCCTAAAAATGGTGCCTTTGTTGATACATTTGCCTCCGACCAGTGAGGATATAGATAATGGTAGCCGTGACCAGCGTGACCTCAATGAGGAGGTCATCTCTCAGGCACAGGTTATGTATAATATTATATCCAGCACCGCTACCAAAGGCTTTAAGAGTAAGTTTTATGGTCAGCGTCATATATCTCTTGAGATTGTTGCTACTGGTGGTTTAGTCCACTATTATGCAGTGGTGCCTGTGGTGCTGATCGACGTTATTCGCCAAGCTATCATAGCCGCTTATCCATCAGCACGATTGGAGGAGATGAGCGAAGTGAATATTTTTAGTGAGATTGGTCGCACTTCTGGCATGATAGGCGGTGAATTCACCTTGCGCAAGTCTTTCATTTATCCAATAGCGACGTATCAAGAATCAAAGCGTGATGCATCGCGGGCATTGCTTAATGCACTTTCGTCTGCATCGAAAGACGATGGAATTGGTATACAATTTCTCATCAGGCCAGCATATGACGGCTGGGCTAAAGCCTCTGAGCTTCACATTGACAATTTGCGAAAACATAAAAAGAAAAAGACGGGTATCGGTGCACTTATAGCCCCAAAGGATATTTTGGAAGCGTTGTGGAAACCACCACAAGAAAATGATGAGAAGCAAAAAGAAGAAGAGAATAAGCCGTTGAGTTCGCTTGAGCAGGCAGAAGTTGATGCTGTCAGTGAAAAGACTAGGTATCCAGCCTATGAGGTTTTGATTCGTGTTGTGGTCTCTTCTAATACTGCAGCAAGGTCTCAATCTCTGTTGAAGAATATTATTGCCGCTTTTGCGTTGTTTGATTCACCACGAAATAATGGCTTTAAGTTCTCAGTTACGCGCAATATAGAGGAAATTACAACAGCCTACATAATGAGGTTTTTTCCACAACATATAAAATATAACATCTTGAATAGTGTAGAAATGGCAACGTTGTTCCATTTACCTGGCTCCTCATCAATACCGACCTCCCAAGTTAAACGCCAGATGTCTAAACAGGTTGATGGTCCTACAGATGTTTTGGACGAAGGCCTGTTGATTGGTTATAACGAATTTCGTGGAGTTAAAAAACCTATTCGCATCGGAACAAAAGACCGTCGTCGCCACGTTTATATCATTGGTCAAACTGGTGTCGGTAAGTCTGTCTTGCAGGAGAATATGGCATATCAAGACATGATGGATGGTCGAGGCTTTGCGTTTATTGACCCGCACGGAGACTTGGTAGAGTCTCTTCTTGGTAAGGTGCCAAAAGAGCGTGTCGAAGATATTATATATTTTAATCCAGCCGACATGACAAACCCTATTGGTTTGAATATGTTTGAGTTTGATACACCAGACCAGAAAGACTTTTTGGTGCAAGAAGCAATCAATATGCTGTATGGGTTGTATGATCCGGGGCATACGGGAATCGTTGGTCCTCGTTTGGAGCACATTTTCCGTAACTGTGCGTTGTTATTGATGTCTGATCCCGCGGGCGGAACGTTTATTGATATACCAAAATGTCTCATAGACCCAGAATTTGTGAAGAGTAAACTGAAATATGTTACCGACCCGCAAGTGATTGATTTCTGGACGAAGGAGTTTCCAGCATCGCAGCGATCTAATGAAGCTGGTGAAGTTGTGTCTTGGGTTGTCGCGAAGTTTGGTCCATTTATTTCTAACGATGCAATGCGCAACATCATTGGACAAACAAAGTCTGGATTCAACTTGCGGGAGATAATGGATAATAATAAGATCCTATTGGTTAACCTATCCAAAGGTAAGATGGGAGAGCTAAACTCCAAACTGTTAGGTATTATCTTTGTGATGAAGTTTCAGGCTGCAGCAATGGCTCGGGCTGACACTCCAGAAGACCAACGGGTTGACTTTTCATTGTATGTTGACGAGTTTCAGAACTTTGCTACAGATAGCTTTGAGTCTATCTTGTCTGAGGCTCGTAAATATAAGCTAAGCCTTATCATGGGTAACCAGTTCATGACCCAGTTGACAGATAAGATACGTGAAGCGATTATCGGTAACGTCGGTACGGTGATTTCTGGGCGTATTGGCGTGACGGATGCTGAGTTGATGGTCAAGAAATTTCAACCAGTTTTTGATGTGGATGATTTGTCTAAGTTGCCAAACTTCCAATCAATTACCTCAGTCATGATTAATAATGTTCCATCGGCGCCGTTTAGTATGAATTGGATACCACCAATGGGGCAGGAGAACTCTCAGCTGCGGGATGCGCTGGTGAGGCTGTCCTCTGCGAAATATGGCAGGCCGCGTGCTATTGTGGAGAAGGAAATATTTGAGCGGTTAGGCAGGGCAAATACAAAGACACAAGCTACTTCACCTAAACCTACTGTATTACGAGAAAATAAATCTTTCCTGGACGAGTGGTTGTCGAAGCGTAAGCAGATAGGCGGTGCGCAGCCAGTACCAACACAAAAAGCCTCTGGCGCGTTATCTCCTGCAACGCCAGTGACGATACCGACGCCAACGTCTACTGCTAGTTCAGGCCCTAACATGCAGAGTTTGAGTAGTGGTCAGATGGGTGGCTTGTCACGGTCGCCTCAGGATAATCCTGGTACTCCTGTAGATATACCGACAACACCTCCGGTTGCCAATGCTATGCCGTCTTCAGATACTGCTAATAAAGAGAATTTATCTATCCAAGAAAGAATGCAACAAGAGCTAGACTCAGCGCAACCAAAGCCGTCTAACAACAGGCTTGACCTCAGGGATGGTAATCAGGACTCGGACAGGGAAATATCAATAAAATTGCGATAAATTTAGAATAAGAGGCCTAAGATTCGGTAGTAGCTTAGCTGCTACTCCCGCCTTTTACTCCTATGCGGATGTAGTCAAACAACATACCAGCAAGCCATCCGATGATGAATGCTGCAATTGTTTCAAATCCCGACAGAGGGTACCCGTTTATTTTTGCTAGGGTATATATGGCGAGGGTTAAGACAAAAGCCACAACCGAACCAGACAGTATGGCATTTGGTCGAGCGATTGTTTTGCCCGTAACCTCACTGACCTTTTCGACGGTCGGGTTATGAATGACCTTACTAAAAGTTCGGCTAGACTTAGGGAGCTGACTCTGGACTGTCTCCATGGTCTTTTTGAAGCTATCTTTACGGTCCTCCTTAGTTATGATGCGCTCGGCTTTTGCGGGTTGCTTCTTTTCTTGCTTTACCTCTTCAGATTCAGCCTTCTCAATGACTTTTTCGAGCTGTTCGCGTGCTTCAGCTTCTGACTTCTCTGCTGGTGAGCTTTCGTTTTCAACTCGATTTTTGATGGTTTCGGCCGCACGATCTTGCGTCTCTGCTCGCAGCTCGCTCAAACCTTCATGCGATGTTTTGGCCTCGTTGTTGAATTTAAGTGATTCTTTCATTGTTCCTACGCTTAACCTTATTTATTTAAATTGTGCCCACTGAGTTATAGGTGTGTCGTATGATACGTACTTCTTTCTTGAGCTGTCTAGATCGTAAGTAGAAGAATGTGACAATGGAGAGGATTAGACCTGCGAACAGCATATTCTCGCTAGCTCCAGTGCGGGGTAGCTGCGTTGCCACTGTCTCGACGACTTTCTTTTCATTTGGACAATCAACTTTAACGCTTACGGTGTTACCGAAAGTGTTGTCCATCCTACAGTCAAATGATCCAGGGTTACTTGTGCCAGTACTCATAGAGGATATTTTACTGGCCATTTGTATTGTAAAGGTATGTTCTTGAGTCTCGCCAGGTTTGATGGTTATCTCTGGCCATTGCAGAATGGTCTTCCCTCCGTTGCTATTGGCATCTTCTTTAAGTGTTCCGCCGCCCGATTCAAAGATGGTTGAATATTGCAGAACATCGCCCAAGTTCTCTGTGAACGTATATTTTTCTGGCGCAAAGCCTTTATTGGTGACTTTTAGGTGGTAGGTGATACGATCATGTGCTTTCGCGGTGGTCTTAGTAGCATCCATATTGCTCTGAGTGAGGTTTATGGCGTTCTTTTGTTGGATAAAGGAAGCAGAGCACTGTTTATCTTCTATCCATAAGGTCGGATTGCCTGCACATGGCTGACAGCGAGGGTCATCTTTAAGTAGTGTTGGATTTTGTGGACACCTTTCCGGTGCAGCGATATTGAACGTCTTTTGACAACCAGCAGAGGTGCGGTCACCTAGAGAAGTTTTGAGTGTTACAGTTACTTTGTATGACCCAGGGGTTTTTTCTTGATATGTTACATTTGGGGTGGTGCTTTCCAGGGTCTTTACCAGGGAGTTACCTCTATAAATGCTAAATACATACTTTTGTATTTTAGCTCCGTTAGCACTACTTGTGTTCGCAGCAAACTGATATTTATTGTTATCGCTTTGCTTCACCTCTAAAGCATTACAGGTGACTACGGGAGCTGGAGGTGTAGAACAGTTTGGATAGGTACCGATTTGTCCTGGAGGGCAGGTTGGTGCTGGGGGAATGCTTTTGGTGATGAGATTACCACAGTTACGCATAATCGCGAACCAGCCGAACTTGGCTGAGTGGCCTACGTATGCAGTATAAGTAAAATTGCCCCAAAGCTGATGCGGCCTGTAGTAAAAACTACGCATTCCGCTGCCGGCTGATTTGACAGAATAGGAACCTTCTCCTTGGGCTGACCCAAAGTGAGGAGTCATCCCCCAAGAATAATTACCGTCACGGCTATGTAATGTCTGCAGGTTGCGGGTTGCATTTGATAGCTCTGCGCGGGTAATGCCAATTGTATTGAACAATGAGCGGATATCGTTGGTGTTAGCATCATAATGGTTCATCATTTGGCTTCCACTCCATACACCACCTCGAACCATATCGCTTGGGTCTGCAGCATTTGCTGACTCTGGAGGAGAGAATACCACTAATGACTGTACGATTAACGCAAGAACAGTGAAAATTAAGCCTAATTTTCGAGTAGCCTCCTCTTTACTTAACCTTTTTGCATAAAAGCCCAATTCATTGATAAGTGATGGACTAAATGGCAAGTGAGAAACTATTTTTCTAAACATGGTTGCCCCGTTCTTGTATGTTTATGTAATCTATTATTATGATAATATTTACTCTATTTTAGCATAAGAAATATGTTCAGGTAAAGCACTTGAGTGAACAATTTTTTTGCGGTATAATGAGAGAGTTGTAAATAGCTGACAAGTCAGGAAATAGTGAGGGAGACATGGCTAAACAAACAGATAATCAATCCTATGATGGATCACAAATTCAGGTTCTCGAAGGACTTGAGCCAGTTCGTAAGCGCCCGGGTATGTATATCGGTAGTACCGGCTATGATGGTGTACACCATTTGATTAAGGAGATTGCCGACAACTCGATCGACGAGGCTATCGCTGGGTATGCTACAAAAGTTGAAGTAGTGCTGCTGGAGGACGGCGGTGTTCAGATCACTGATGATGGTCGTGGCATACCGGTTGATAAACATCCGAAGACTGGTATGAGTACACTGGAAACTGTGTTAACAGTGTTGCACGCTGGTGGTAAGTTTGGTGGCGGTGGCTACAAGGTGTCGTCTGGACTTCATGGTGTTGGATCGAGCGTTGTCAATGCCCTCTCTACTAAGATGATCGCTGAGGTGGTGCGTGACGGTCAGCTCTACCGGGTGGTGTTCGCAATTGGTGGCATTGTGGAGCCACTCAAGAAGGTCGGTAAGGCAGACCGGCCAACTGGTACACGGATAATTTTCTATCCCGACCCAACAATATTTAAAGAAACGGTTGATTTTGATTATAAATGGGTGGTTAACTATTTACGCCACCAGGCATACTTAACCAAAGGCGTGTACACCTCTGTTGTAGACGAGCGTACGGGTGATCGTCAGGCTTTCTACTTTGAAGGCGGAATTCAAAGTTATGTGAAGCATTTGAACTTGGGTAAAGATGTTTTAGCCGATGCGCCATTTTACGTTGAAAAACAAGTTGAAGACTGCATGGTAGAAATTGCTGTGCAGTATAACGACACGTATATTGAGACAGTAAAGCCATTTGCCAACAACGTGTTGACGCCAGACGGCGGTACACACCTAGTCGGTTTTCGTTCAGCGTTGACCAGGGTTATTAACGACTATGCGCGCAAGAACAGCCTGCTGAAAGAAAAAGAGGACAACCTAACTGGTGACGATATTCGAGAGGGTTTGACGGCGATTATTTTAGTCAAATTGCCCGATCCACAGTTTGAAGGTCAGACCAAGAATAAACTTGGTAATCCAGAGATGCGTCGCTATGTTGAGCAGGTGATGAATGAGTACTTTTCGTACTATCTGGAGGAAAATCCTGGTGTTGCTAAGAAGATTGTTGGTAAGGCGACCTTGGCGGCACGAGCTCGCAAAGCGGCACGAGCAGCACGCGACAATGTGATCCGTAAGGGCGCACTTGATGGTATGGGATTACCGGGTAAATTGTGGGACTGTTCAAGTAAGAGCCCAAGTGATAGTGAAATTTACATCGTTGAGGGTAACTCGGCGGCCGGTTCAGCCAAAGAAGGTCGCGACAGTAAAACACAGGCAATTTTGCCACTTCGTGGTAAGGTGCTGAACACTGAGCGAGCTCGGCTTGATAAAATGTTTGCCAACAAAGAGATTGTGGCAATGATCCAGGCATTTGGTGTTGGTATTGGCGATCAGTTTGATATCAATGGTCTGCGTTACCACAAAATTATCATCATGACCGATGCCGATGTTGACGGTAGTCACATCGCGACTTTGCTGTTGACCTTCCTATTTCGTTATATGAAAGAGGTGGTTGAGGGTGGTTATGTGTACCTTGCTAAGCCACCACTATACTCAATCAACCGCGGCCAGAAGAAGATCTACGCATATGATGAGGCGGAGAAAGACAAAGTTTTGGCAGATTTGATTGCTGATAAGAAGAATCGTGGCACGGTGATTGACGATGAGCAGGATGTCACCAAACAGGCTGGCGTGACGATCTCACGGTTTAAGGGGCTTGGTGAGATGGATGCCGACCAGCTGTGGGAGACAACGATGAATCCAGAAAATCGTGTATTGATTCAGGTCAGCGTGGAAGATGCCGAGGAGGCGGATGCAATCTTTACGCGACTAATGGGTGATGACGTCAGTTTGCGCAAAAGCTTTATTCAGAGCTGGGCAAAAAATGCTAACTTAGAGGATTTGGATATTTAATCATGAGTGATCAGGATAAACAGATGCAACCAACCAGTGAACATGAGCCAATTGAGGCAACACCAGACATGGTAGCGGAGACGTCAACAGGTTTGGAACGACGTCGACTCGAAAATGTGATGCAGGATAATTTCTTCCGCTATTCAATGAGCGTTATCGTTGACCGGGCACTACCAGATGTGCGTGACGGTCTGAAGCCGGTGCATCGCCGTATTTTGTATTCAATGAATCAAAACGGTAACCGTAGTACTGCAAAATTCGTCAAATCAGCACGTATCATCGGTGATGTGATGGGTAAATATCACCCACATGGCGACTCTGCCATCTATGACTCCATGGTTCGTTTGGCGCAAGATTGGGCGATGCGTTATACGTTAGTGCAAGGTCAGGGAAACTTTGGTTCGATGGACGGAGATCCACCAGCCGCTCACCGTTATACTGAGGCGCGACTCGACAAGCCAGCTGAAGAATTACTGACTGATATCGAGAAGGAAACGGTTGATTTCAAGGATAACTTTGACGGCTCAGAGCGTGAGCCAATCGTGTTGCCGGCAAAGTTGCCGAACTTGCTATTGAACGGCCAGATTGGTATTGCTGTCGGTATGGCAACCAGTATCCCGACACACAACCTAGGTGAGTTGGTAGATGCGACGATTGAATTGATTGATAATCCTGAAGCAACGGTTGATGACCTGCTGCAACACGTGAAAGGTCCAGACTTTCCGACAGGGGCAATTGTCTACGGTGGTGCGCCGATGCGTCAGGCGTATGCAACTGGTCGCGGTAGCGTGATGATGCGAGCGGTGGCAGAGATCCAGGAGACTAAACGAGGCCGACACCAGATTGTTGTAACTGAGATACCATATGGTGTAAATAAAGCAACACTAATCGAAAAGATTGGTGAATTGCACAAAGAAAAGCGAGTGCAGCTGGCTGACCTGCGCGATGAAAGTTCTCGAGGTAAGGTCCGCATTGTCATTGAGCTGAAAAAAGATGCATATCCAAAGAAAGTATTGAACCAGCTGTACAAACTAACAGCGCTCCAGACGAGTTTTAATTACAACATGCTGGCATTGGTCAATACTATGCAGCCACGGATTTTAGGATTGCATGATATTTTGAGCGAATTTGTGAAACACCGCCAGTCTGTGGTGCGCCGCCGTACTGAGTTTGAGCTGAAAAAAGCCAAGGCAAGAGCACATATTCTGGAGGGCTATAAGATTGCGCTGGATCACATTGACGAGGTGATTAAGACCATTCGTGCTTCAAAAACTCAGGATGAGGCAGAGAAGAACTTGCGTGCTAAGTTCGGACTGAGCGAGATTCAAGCCAAAGCTATCTTGGCGATGCAGCTGCGACGCCTGACTGGGCTTGAGCGTGAAGCAGTTGAGAATGAACTGCGTGAGCTCTTGAAGCTAATTGCACGACTAGAAGCTATCTTGGCTGATGAGCAAGAGATTCTAAACATCATCAAGACTGAGCTCTTGGAAATGAAAGAGAAATATGGTGACGAGAGGCGTAGTAAAATTATCAACCATGAGCTTGGTAAGTTCTCTGACGAGGAGTTAATTCCAGAGGAAGATGCTGTTGTTCTTTTGACAACTGAGAATTATATCAAGCGAACTCTGGCGAGTGACTATCGTAAGCAGAACCGTGGCGGCAAGGGTAAGCGCGGCATGACCACTAAGGAAGAAGATATTATAGCCCAGATCATCCCGGCAAGTACGCACGACTATCTGCTGTTCTTCACTAATAAGGGTCGCGTATTCCGCCTCAAGGCGTATGAAGTTCCGGCTGCTAGCCTCAGCGCTAAAGGTGTGGCCGCTGTTAACCTACTGCAAATGCAGCCAGAAGAGAAGATTACGGCCATCATTAAACATGAGAAGAATGCCAGCGATGCCGGCTATCTGTTCATGGCCACAAAAAATGGTACCGTTAAGAAGACTCCGCTCAGTGACTATGCCAATATCCGTACCAATGGTTTGATTGCCATAAAGCTAGATGATGGTGATGAGCTGAAGTGGATCAAGAAGACTGATGGAGAAAGTGATGTGATTATTTCAACATCAGCTGGTCAGGCGATTCGATTTAACGAAAAAGATGCGCGGCCAATGGGTAGGGCTGCTCGTGGAGTCCGTGGAGTCCGTCTGCGGCCAAACGACCGAGTAGTCGGTATGGATATTGTGACGAGTGACGACCAAACACTATTGGTTATCAGTGAACAGGGCTTCGGTAAGCGTACAAAAGTAACCAACTTCCCAAGTCACAAGCGTGGCGGAGTGGGCATTAAAGCGGCGATTGTGACAGCAAAGACGGGTCCAATCATATCAGTTCAGACGATAGACCCAACCATGACGGATGCTATCTTGGTATCACAAAATGGACAAACGATTCGTATTAGCCTCAAAGACATCAAGCTACTAGGCCGTACGACTCAAGGTGTTACTATCATGCGGCTGGGTGATAATGATGCAGTATCTTCCATAGGACTAATGGAAGAGCGGTCCCTGGAAGAGGATACTAAATGAGATATTTGCTAGTGCCTCTGTTGGCATGGGCATTGGCTCAGGGCTTGAAGCATGTATTTCGCTTGATGGGTAGGAATCGCCGAGTATTTAGTAAGAATCCAAAATCACCTCTATTGTTGTCTGGGGGTATGCCAAGCGCTCACGCTGCAACGGTCGTTTCGTTAGCTACTGTTGTCGCATTGTATGATGGTGTTGATACGGTGCAATTTGCTATCGTCCTGTGGGTGACCATGATCATTCTATATGATGCTATGATGGTGAGATTTTCCTCTGGACAACAGGGGGATACGCTAAATCAGTTGTTGGATGAGCAAAAAAGTTCTTTGTCTCGCATCCGTGTTGCACATGGCCACACCCCTGTTGAGGTTGCTGTTGGTGCAACAATAGGACTGTTTGTCTCGCTTGTTGTCTTTTTCGCAACAAAATAATTACAAAATAGTATTGACCAAAGGTTGGTTGATGATGTATGATAAGTATCAGTCTGGTCGTGGGGATGCGAGCGAAACGACAATTACAATCTGTAATGATCAAGTTACGTGAGGATTTTTGGCCAGTCTATCGAACTTTAACAATTTGATTGTGCAATATCATCGTCAGTTTATATTTTTGTAGAGC
>CAUVPC010000002.1:0-25248 GCA_963553655.1 uncultured Candidatus Saccharibacteria bacterium | reverse complement strand
TATCTTTTTTCTCAGTTTTAGTTTTATTTGGGTTTACTCCACGACCTTGATCGTCAACCGTAAAGGCCTTGTCCTGATCTGAAAATGGCAACCATTTATTATAGTAAGCCACTGCCACATATGAGCCAGCAACAATAATTACTGCCAGTAGTGATATACTGATGATTTTCTTGCGTGATAGTTTAGAAAGTTTTTTCTGTTTCATAGTCATTACCCTGGGCTAATGATACAGTAAAAAACCATTTTTTTCAAACTAAACGCTAGCTTTTTGATTTTGCTTCAACGTGTTCTAACGAATATTTATCAATCGCTGTGTGATCGTCCAATTTCGTCAACACCGCCCGGCGTACACCACGCCATTTTTCTATATTGTAAAAAATATTCAACACCAAGTAGAATAGCTTTCTTTTCCGTGAATATTGCTTATCGCGCAAAGTAAACAGCGTGTCGCGAATCCACCCAATGATGACCATTTTAGTTATCTGAGAGATAGTCGGTAGCGGCACGTCAATACCAACGCGGCGAAGACCCATTGTCTCATCAAACATTCGCATTTTGTATTCACGCAGTTTGAATTCATTAGAATGCAACACATTACCTCTGGAAGCATAGGCTTTCATATAGCCCGCGTTGATGACATCGCGGCCAAACAATTGATCTTCGGCATACGGAACATCTTGGTATGGCAATTCACCAGTCAAATAACTGCGACGAGCAGCTGAGTTAACATCAGAGTAAAACGCCACTTTATCGTAGGTTTCTTGTTTTTTGATAAAAGAATCTTTATAGAACAACGTTGTTCCAAAATCAGGACCAAAACCATTGAACACACCCATGATTTCGCGCTTCAACAAGGGAAAGGTGGTTGGCCGTGGGTCTTGTTTTCCCATAACCCCAATGATACGGTCTGACAGTTCAAATGGCTTCGTCATCTCATATAGCCAATACTTATGAGCGGGCGTAGCGTCTTGTGACAAATAAACAACAATGTCACCTTTTGCATCGTGAGCGGCAGCTGCTCGCGTCTTACCGTGACCATATTCCTCTTTTGTGATGGTTTTATACCGCAGGTTTGCGTGTTTTTTAGCATATTTTTTGATGATTTTTGGTGTCTTATCTGTTGAGCTTGTGTCATAGATCAACACTTCATAGGTTTTGTCGATTTTCTGTTTAAACACCATTTTTAATAGATTGTCCAAATAATCCTCACCAAAATACGTTGGGATAAAAACGGTGATATCGATTTTTTGCGTGTTGTTAGCCACCTATCACCTCACGAATCAGAATACGCTCAACCTTCTTATATGATTCATCCCATGACAAATCCTTGACGCTTTCTGAAGCTTTTTTGGCATAAGTATTGATATTTTTGATCTCAACAACATTACACAATTCATTAGCCAGTTCAATCGGTGAGGCCGGGGCGTAGTGGATGTATTTGTTTTCACCCAAAACCAAACTGTTGTTTTCGCCTTCGTTCATCACTGGGATACAGCCAGCCGCCAGCAGCTCCAGTGGTAAGAGTGACACATTCGTGAGTGATAATACTAAACAAGCTTCAGACTCTTTGTACAGATCAGCCACGTCTTGGTGAGACAAGATACCGCGGTTGACATATGGAAATGGTATTTGATAGTTTGATACGTCCCAACCAAAGAACTCAATAGTGTATTCTGGATGTTTTTTGTGGAATTTATCTAGTGCAATCACGCCCAACTCAAAAGCGCGGCGCTCAGTCACTGGGCGGGCATAGAAACAAATTTTCTTTTGCTTGTCGGCTTTATCTGCCAGGCGGTAGATGTTCATGTCAGCACCAAAGTCGAAATAATCCGCCTTCATGCCATATTCGCTCACTTTTTTAGTCAGCCAACGACCAGCTGTGATGCCATAAAAATTCATTTTATAGGTGTTTTCAGCCAACACCGCCTTTGAACCTAGTCCATAAAAGTACGGCTCAAAATCTTGCACGAAATAAAACTTGTGTGCCTTAGTGTTGATGTTAAATACCGGGTAGGCCGTCTCCCATCCGGTAGCGATCAACGCGTCAGATTCAGTGTATTGCGACACTTTTTTCACATTAACGTCAAAATTGAAACTTTCTGACAAAATCGCCTTGGCTTCGGCTGGTGATTGCGGGTGGATTCCTTCATAGATGTAAAAAGTTACGTCGTGACCCTGCTCTTGTAAGAATCGAGCAAAGCGGGTGATGGTGTTTTGTCCACCACTTCCTTTTGAGATAGGAGACAATACCCAGCCAATTTTCAAAGACTTCTTTTTTGACTTTTTCTTTGGTGTTTTGTACGGGTGATTGATGTAGTCCGCGTTCATAATGTCTTCAATTGAAGCCATCACCTCAATTGGTTGCTTGATCACTGGTGTAGTCTTCTTTGACAGATATACTTGAGTTTTTCTGACAGCCTGACCTAACCCATTTTGTCTGGTGTAGGTGTAGAATTTGTACAGTTTACTCATGACGTTTTCTCCTTCTTACTTTTCACACTCATCCATGAACCACGCTTTTTCAACAAACCACCCCTCGGCTTATTTTCTCTCACATAAAACTGGCTGATACCCTCTTCTGTTGTGTAGGCAATTGGCTCATACGAGTCCTTTTTCTTATCATAAGCAAACAGGGTAGCCGTAATTTCAAAATCACGGTTGTTAAACAGATCCAATGGCAGAGTATATTTATAAATATGCGTGCCTTTTTTACTGGAGGTTATTTCCACATTATTATCATCGATAAAGAATCCGTCATCAATCACAGAAGTGATGCGATTTGAAGCTTCGTCCAAAATTGAAATACCAAATGACACCTGCCTATCTTCTGGAACAAAATATTTTACTTCAACTTCCAACGTGTCTTTTGGTGTTAGCACCTTGTTTTCTACCCTTGTTTGAATATACGCAGTATTTTTCTTTGATTTCTTATCAGTTTTTGTTGTTGACTCTATATTTTCAATAGAATACAAGTTAGCAACTTCATTTGGATCACCCGAGGCAACGATTTTACCAGATTCTAACATAATTGCTTTATTGCAAAACCGTCGTACTGACGCCATGTCGTGAGTGACCAAGATAACAGTCTTTTTCTGTTTTTTGATCTGCTTGAAATATTCAAAACATTTACGCTGAAAGGCTTCGTCACCGACGGCTAATACCTCGTCCAGGACAAGGATGTCGGTATTGGCACGAATAGCGATTGAAAATGCCAACCGCACCTGCATACCGCTTGAATAGTTTTTCAGCTTCTGATCCATGAACTGTTCCAGCTCAGCAAAATCAACGATTTCATCATACATATCTTCGACTTCATCGTGCGAGAAGCCAAGCAATGCCCCATTCAAATAGACATTCTCCCGACCAGTCAATTCTGGGTTAAAACCAACACCAAGTTCAATGAACGGAATCAATTTACCATTAACAATCACCTCTCCAGAGTCGGGCGAATAAATATCAGAAATCAGTTTTAACAGTGTAGATTTTCCACAACCGTTTCGTCCAACGATGCCGAAAAAGTCACCTTTTTCCACCGTAAACGAGATATCTTTTAGAACTTCTTGTTTTTTATAGCCCTTGACACCCTTAGTCCAGTTCAAAAATGCCTGCTTGATACCGTTTGCCTGCTCGGTTGGTAAATTAAAGCTCTTGTATAGATTCTTTACTTCTAGCGCATATTTACTCATTACATATTCTCCGCAAAGGTTTTGCTGCTTTTTCTGAAATAAATAATACCAATAATGACAACAACCACCGTTAGTACAACAGGTATTAGACTAATCCAGATGTTATTTATTGTACTCCAAGTGGTCGGCGTCGTCTGTGGAGCGATAAGGCTATATCGGACATCTTGAATACTTTGTGCAATAGGATTGAGCATCATAACTTTTGCGACTTCTGGGTGAAAATTAGACACCAGGCTAAGTGGATAAATGATTGGGATACTGTAAAAACATATCTGTAAAATCACATCCCAGATATGGCTAATATCACGGAATTTTACGTATAGTGTTGATAATATTAGTGATACACCAAGTGCCAAGATAAACAACTGAATGATGCTCAATGGCGCCAAAAGAGCTCTCCAAGTAAAGTCTACTCCAGAGATAAGTCCAAAGATTAGCACCACAATCAAGTTGATCGACAGACTGATGAGCGCGCTGGACATTGACGAGATGATGATAATGTATTTCGGAAAGTTAATTTTACGCAGTAAGTCACCCCTACTAACGATGGCGTTCATACCAACTGAGGTAGCTTCGGTAAAAAATCCCCAAAGAGCAATACCTAAGAGTAAGACAATTGGATAGGTTTTTGTGCCGTCGGTAAACTTCAAAAATTTCACAAACACCAAATACATCACCAAAAACAGCAACAGTGGCTTCAGTACTGACCATAAGATTCCTAAAAATGAACCTTGATAGCGCAATTTAAAATCAGTTTTTACTAATTCGAGTAAAATTACTCTGTTTCGTTTATTAAACAACTCCTGCATATACCAAGTCCGATTATACCGCTTTTTAATCTTTTAGGCTAATCACAAGTCGTCGATCGCGACCTTCGCCCTCTGAGTGAGTTTCTATGTCATTGAAATCATGTGCGGTGTGGTGTACCGTCCAGCGGTCAGCCGCGTTAAGATCCAACCTCTTAGGCTCGCCAGTGTCTCGGACTTCCTGAAACCAAGCGCGAGCTTTTTCAGCAAGCTTCTCAGCGTGCTGCTGTTTGTAGTCAGCGATATCTAGGTTAACTCTCTCCACTGCGGCATTGCTGTTGCGAAGCAGTGCTGAGAGTAAGTGTTGGATACTGCGCAATGTCTCAGCGCCGCGACCAATCAGTAGGCTATTGTATTGCGTTGATGGAATTTTTACGATCAGAATATCGTCTTCGATGGACACCTCGGCTGTTATATTCAGGTCAAAAAACGCCATCAAGTCCTCAACATATTTCTTGATATACTCGATTGTTTGTTGCTGATCCATGATTATTCCTCCTTATTCCTTGGCCTTGATCCGGGTGATTTTTGCCTCAGTTGCTGTCGCTGCACGCCTACTTGCTTGAGGTTTTTTGGAGTTTTTCTTTGACTTGTTTGGTGTTTTAGAAATAGTCTCCATCTCATCACTATCCCCCTTTAAGATGATGGCATTTTGCGCATATGCTGCAACGTTTGAGACGGTTAGATACAGTGCCAGGGCGCCCGGTAGGTTGATGATCACGAAAAACATAAAGATTGGCATAAATTTCATCATCTTGCGCATCACGATAGCATTGATCTCTGACTGATCTGCCTCTTTGCCTTCAGCAGCTTCTTGCATGATGTCGCGCAGTCTCTTCTTGCTGTCGCTCGCTGGAGAAATTTGTTTAGTGGTCAAGAACTGCATCACCGCCGCCAACACAGCCAAAATCAATAAACTCCAGGTAACACCGCTGTTACTGACGGCGTGCTTCGTGAGGTCAACCATCCCCAAAAAGTTCTGATTGAGTTGATCTGGGTGAGCTACTAAATTGGATACTACTGGTAATTGTTCGATAAAATCATATGCGTATTTAGCAAGGTCGCCGGTATGAACCCGGCTAGACACAAAGATTTGCACCACTCGGTAAATACCGATCAATACTGGCAGCTGAATCAAAAGCACGCCAATTGAACCAAACATGCTAATGTTGTGCTCTTTGTATAATTCCATCATCGCAAGCGCTCGTGCCTGGCGATCATTCTTGTATTTGGCGTTAATTTTCGCCAGTTGCGGCTGCATTTTGCGCATCGCTTTTGTCTGATGTAGCTGTTTTTTAACCATTGGCCACAGCAGAAGACGGATGATGATAGTAAAGAGGATAATACTGACACCAAAGTCTGGAATTAAGCCGTAAATGGCCATTAAAATATTAAAAATTGGCTGTACAATCAGAACATCAAAAAAACTCATGCCTCACATTATATCAAAAAATGTGTCATTTATACAGATTAGCCTGAGAGAATAGTCGTTTAACTTCGTTTTGAATACTCTTGTATTCCATGTGTAAAAAATCAGCCGTAACAATGATCAGCGCTATATCATGATTATCTTTAAGCATCGGCAACTCAGCTCGAATCACCTCGTACACCCGTCGACGCACCCTATTACGGCGAACGGCTGATTTGAGGACTTTTTTACTAATCACCACAGCAAATCGACTGTGTTTCCGGCGCGGATTGGTGATATATTTTACTGTCATTACACGAGACCGTACAGCATCACCATTTTGGTACAAATACCGTAAACTGCCGTGACCGTGAAATCTGTGATGATGCGTTAACATTCTCTTAGTATACCAAATACCACTCCGATATACATCAGGAGTGGTATCAGATCATCGAGCGCACTAAGTATTATTTACAGTGCAATCCGTGCACGACCTTTTAGGCGGCGTCGCTTCAAAACAGCGCGACCAGCCTTTGTAGAAACACGTGCTCGAAAACCGTGCGTACGGGCACGATGACGTTTGTGTGGTTGAAATGTTCGCTTTGGCATACTGGGTGATAGTTTAGCGTTTTTTTGGTTTTTTTGCAAGTATCAATTGTAGTTTTCCACTGCTCGGTCTATTTTATCCACAATTATAACAGGGGTGACGCGCGCCTGTGGAAAAGTTCACCTCTATTTTCAGTTTCTCTTCCATGAGATGTCTATGCTTGTGGAAAACTCTGTCTTTTTGCTATAGTACAGAGTAGATTATGTGTGAGGGGTTATAACATGAAAGAACAAGCAATCTGGCAGGGAGTGTTGGGTCAGTTAGAATTGACTATTCCGTCTTCTTCGTTTTCTGCATGGTTCACAAAAACAAAATTAGAGCTAGTTTCTGATAAAGAAGCAGTTATTATTGTGCCAAATATTTTCGTAGAGGCACAGCTAGAGAAAAAGTTTCATACCGATATTCAAGCAGCTTTAAAATCAAACGGTTTTGAAGGAGTGGTGCGATACCGGATTGGTTCTGGTTCACGAAAAAAAACCGTCAACCGGGATCAGCCAGAAGAAGTTGCCCGTCCAAAGGAACGTCGCATCATTGCACCGACGCAAAAAAACAATAGTAATCTCAATCCGCGTTATACTTTTGATAATTTCATCGTCGGATCAAGTAATGACCTGGCTTATGCTGCATGCCAAGCGGTCGCGTCGCACCCTGGCCTTAAATATAATCCACTGTATCTATACGGTGGTTCAGGTCTTGGTAAAACTCACCTCATGCAAGCAGTCGGTAATGAGATTATTAAACAGCAGCCATCAGCTCGAGTGTTATACACAACAACTGAGGCTTTTGTGAATGAATTCCTTGACTATATCCGTTTCAAGAAAAAGGGGTTTTCTGATAAATATCGCAATGTTGACGTGTTGATCGTTGATGATATGCAGTTTATCGCTGGTAAAGAAAAAACTCAGGATGAATTTTTTCACACGTTTAACGACCTGCATCAAAACAATAAACAAATCATCATCAGTTCTGATAAGCCGCCCAAGAGCATCCCTACCCTCACCGACCGACTGCGCAGCCGTTTTGAATGGGGTATGGCGATTGATATTCAAATGCCTGACTATGAAACGCGGTGCGCCATCGTCAAAGCAAAAGCTGGCCTCAGTGGTACTGAGTTAGAATCAGGTGTTGTTGAATATCTGGCAGCTAATTTTAAAACCAATATTCGAGAGTTAGAGGGTGCACTTAACCGTCTATTAGCCTATGCCGACATGCAAGGTTTCATACCAGATGTAGCAGCAGCCGAAAGTGTCCTGGGAGACATGAAACGCGTTCGCCCGCAACACATCACCGCCAAACAGATCATTGATCGTACAGCACGCTATTTTAATCTGGATCCAAAAGATATGTGTTCAGCCAGGCGCGACAAGTTCATCGTCCAGCCACGACAAATTGCCATGTATTTGCTGCGTAGTGAATTAAAAATGAGTTTTCCAAAAATCGCTCAAGAACTTGGCCGTAAAGACCACACCACAGCTATGCACTCTGTCGAAAAAATCACCAAAGAAAGCTTAACTAACCAACTGGTGCGTGAACAAATTAATGACGTCAAGGATAAACTCTATGTGCAAAATTAGTGGAAAACCTGTGCATGACCTATGGAATTCTGTTCGTAGCCTGCGACTAACTTTGTGGCAAAGTATAGTGGGCTCCGTATGGCTGTGGGTTAACTCAGCCTTATCCACTGCCTTGCACCAAGTTGATCCACAAAGCTATCCACAGGTTTTTTTCGCCCACCCACCTCTGTCTGAACACTTGTTTTACTCAGTTTCCACAGCACCTATTATTACTAACACCAGATAAAAAATAAGAAAGGTTATATAATAGTAACTATGAAGCTTTCAGTCACACAAGAAAATTTCGCAAAAGCACTCAGTAATATTGGAAGGGTGGCTTCTGGTCGCGTTGAACTTCCCATCTTGAACAATATTTTGCTTCGTACGGATGGAGGAAGATTATTGATTGCTGCTACCAATTTGGAAATTGCTTCCACTCAGTACATTGGTGCTAAAATACAATCGCCAGGTTCAATCACTATTCCTGCCCGGCTAATCTCAGAATTTATCTCAACCCTGCCAAGCGGCACTATCGACCTGGAGACCAAAGACGATCACCTGCATATCACCTCTGGCAAATTTAAGTCAGTCATCAATGGTGTCATCGCTGATGAATTTCCAGAGTTACCAACCATCAATGAAGATACAGCAGTGCGCTACGAAATCGCCACTGATGATCTGAAAAAAGCGGTGTCGCAAACTATTTTGGCGGCTAGCTCTGATATGGCCCGAGCAGTACTGACTGGAGTGTATTGGCATACCTTTGAAGACGAGTTATATTTGGCAGCGACTGACGGCTACCGGTTGGCTGAGCGAAAACTCATGAAAGCAGATGGTGAGGTTTCAGCCATCATCCCGACGTCTGCTCTACAGGAAGTCATTCGTAGTTTGAGTGACGCCACGGAAACCATCGTGATATTGTTTGGTGATGATCAAGTTTGTTTCCAGACACCAGAGCTAGAAATTATCAGCCGCTTGATCGATGGAAAATTTCCAGATTATCGCCAGCTGATTCCTCAGCAGTCACAAACGGAAATCATCGTTTCGCGCGCCGACCTCAGCCGCATCACCAAAGTTGCCAGTCTGTTCGCTCGAGATTCAGGCGGCGGCGTTACTATCAATGCTTCAGCTGAAAATAACATCATCTCCATCCACTCCATTGCCTCAGAACTTGGTGAAAATACTTCAGAAGCTACCGCTAAGATTTCCGCTGATGGTCAGATTACGCTCAATTCTCGGTACTTGACTGAGGCGTTAAATGTCACAGATGGAGACGAAGTGTCGTTTGCCTTCAGTGGTAAACTCTCTCCTTGTATCATCCAATCTACGGCGAAAAAACGTGATTATATCCACATCATTATGCCACTAAAAAGTTAGGTTAATGATCACGGAATTTGTAGCACCACGATGGCTGTCCATTACCGCACGGCACAGCGGCTCGACTATCTTTTTCTTTCTTGGTCGGTATGATGTAATTATTCACTTTCATGTCGTAGTTATCTGGCGTCGCACCAAGTTTAGCTAATTTGTCTAATATTTGGCTCAGGAGGGCGTCACCATTACGCTCGGCCATAGTGATACAGATGCCAATTTTATGTGATTTCTTAATATCGGTGCGATATGGCTGGCATGAGAAGACTCGGTAATCTCTGTCTTCAAATGGTAGATGCTGCAATATTGGATTAGCCTCATCAATTTCCTTACCGACCCTGTTTACTTGTCGACTACCTAGTCCATCCAAGACTTTGGCATATTTTTTCTGCTTCAGTTCATTTTTTGCTTTATCACTTTTCGGTGTCAGGGCAAACAACAGTTTTCGTTCTTTTCCCTTCTCCAGGTCAAGCACAATAGTATATGTTTCATAGCCGTCAGCGCTAAAACTAAAAGTATGTTTACCGCTTTTAACCGCTACGGGCTTGTCAGACTTGATGACCTGATTTTTCACTGAGTCGTACGACATTTTAACAGTCTCTGGAGCAAAGGTCGCCATTAATGTAGTATCGTGCGTGACTGTTTGAAATACATAATATGAGATAAACATAACAATCAGCGCGCCGACAATCACTGCACCGCCAATAATTTTTTGCTTTGTGATGACTGGCTGCATGATATTTCCTTTCTAGGTTTTGTTTGATTGAATGACGCGAACCAAGATATTACCTGGTTGAGTGAGTTGATAGTCAACAGATCCTTGCTTGATGAATATCGGTACTGTATCTCCAAGGGAGGCATTAGCGGCGACGTAACCTCCACCGACGTCACCAGTGTAAATCAAAGTATGTCCGTAGCCACCATGGCTTGGGTGGAGGAGGATATCACCTGGCTGCAAGTCTGAAGCAGACGGACGATCGATGATTTTGAATTTTTCTGGATGAGATTTTACATAAGAATATTGTGCTGTAGTGCCAATCGGTTCATAATCTTTATCTGCACCAGAAGTACGCAGCACCGTCGCTACAAATCTACCGCAGTCACTGTCTGAACTACCGACGACACTTGGGTTATTCTTTTTGACTGCATCGATATATTCAGCCTTAGCCGTCTGGTTATTAGCCCCTTTGTCAGTATTTGGATTCCACGCCAACTGCTTGGCTGTATCGACGATGCTCTGCCCGGCGACACTAGACCCATTACCACTACAACCAGTTGCTGATGCTGAACTAATTTGTGCACCGCTCGAATCACCACCGGCGTTTGCCGCGATTTTTGACGGATCGCCGTCTTGGATTTTACCCTTGTAGCTGTTGAAAATCTCAGAGGCATACTGGGCACGGTTACCTTCTTCGCCTGCACCGTACCGCTCAAATGTTTCACCAAACTCAACCGCCAAAGCGCTGACACCACTACCCGATTTATCAGTGTGTTTAAGCAGTACTTTCAGACCAGCATTTTCTGCCCCATTCAGCTCCTCCCAGAGGTATTCTAGCTGCCCTTCGATGGTACTGTAATTTGGCTTCTTCTCCAGATTCGTGCGGCGTCCGCCTAGCCACTGAGCGATACCGAAGGCACCAATACTGTTGAGGGCGCTCGGATCAATGCGAGATTCCTGCTGGAGGTTACCAGCCACCGCTGCTGCTTGTACTAACGTTAGACCCTTGCCGGTAAAAAACTTAAGAACTTTTTCTACGTTTTCACCAGAAAGTTCACCAGTCGCGGTATTTTGGGTTGAGCAGATTTGACCGTTTGGATTGTTGATATTGATGTCATTGAGAATGTAGTCTTGGTAAGGAATACCGGCCGGTTGATCCTTCTTCTTTTCTTTGTCTTTCTCTGGCGCTGCTGAAGAATTGGCGGTCAAAAATATGATACAACTTACCAAAGCTAACAGTAGACCAATAGTTACTCGTTTCATTGTACTCTCCTTGCATAATCCCAATGCCACGGCTCATCCCTATACCAATCAGGGTTACTATGATCCCATGCCCATGGTGGGTTGACAAAGCCGTATTTTGAGGCATTTGCTTTTAGCCATAGGAATGTCGGCGTATTGAAACTAGTGCCACCGACGTTAATATCTAGGGCTAGTCCATGACCATGTTTTGAGGTTCCTGCAGGAGCCATTGTAGTACCATCTGCTACATAACTCTGCTGTGTTGCTAAATCTCGGTATGATTCTTTAATTGTCATATACTGACCACCGTGTTCTTTGGCGTAAAGTTCATTTAGGGCGTCAAAAGCTTGGGCGGCCTTCGGATGCATGTAGTGACCTGGTGCGGTTTTTAGTTCACTCATGGCTGACAGTGGGATCTCACCGTTTCTGTGTCCACCCCATGACGCAGGATCCTTACCAAAAGTCTGTGCTTCTTCTAATTCCGGTGGACCGATAGCATCACCAACCGGTCCGCTATTTGGCTGTTGTGCCCCAGTGTTGGCTGATGGATCATCGATTTCCTTTGGATAATATTTACCTTCTTTGTCGTCAGCCATCAAGGCCAGGTTGCCAGCTACGGTTAACTCCAAGGCACAGGGGTCAGCCATACTGTACGTCGGGACTAAGTCGCCTTCATGAATACCATAACTGGCTTCACGCTCTTTGGCTTTGGTTGAACAGACAGCATCAGTGTACTGACTTGGATCGGCTTTATATACCGCTTCATCACTAAAGCCATGCCAGGTTACGCCGAAGGCCCGCAGAACGGCTGCTTGATCGTATTTAGCAGCGTGAGTGTTGGCTGGTGTAACAGCGGACGCCAGAGCGACTGGTGCGCGTGCGATTAATCGCATGGTGGAAAAACCGGAAGTTGGCATAACGGCTAATAACTGTCCAGCCACCGAACGTTTAAGTGTTGGGTCAAATAACTTCGCCATGAGTGGTTGTTCGCGGAACTCTTCGTCACGCTCTTGCTCGATCTGTTTTGCGAGCACACTGACTTGCTGGTTGGTGAGGCGTGCCCCACCGATGCCGTCTGGCTGTTTGGAGCCTGAATCAGCACCAGCCTGTCCGGCTTCAGTACTACTCTGCATAGTTGTTGTCAGTCCGCCGTGTAGAGCCTCAAAATTATTGTTACCCGGCGCGTCAACCCCCACCTCTGGTATACCGAACAGCAAACTTACTGCCCAACCCATGGCTTTTTCGATCAGGCCTTCAGAGAGTTCAACCAGCTGCTTCAAGCCTGGCAATTCCTGTAGATAACTGAAGAACCAGCTAAATACCTTACCGACTGTGTCGCCAACAAAGTCGATGATTGCACCAAAGGTACTGTTCCAGGCTTTGGCAATTCCCGCCAACACTTGCCAGACAGGATATTTCGTGAAGGTAGTGTAGTCTTTGACGATTTTTTTCTCTGGACAGACAAGTTCACCAGGATCCAAAGCAACAACCTTTTGTTCACCACCAACGTCACATTTGGTGCGAATACCACCGTCCTCAGCATATGCCGTTGGATATAGTAGTGAGGCTGCGGTGTTATTACCGCCAAACGTCGCTTGGAATATGGGTGCTGATTCGGCGCCGTCAAACAGTGAGGTTGCTAATTCAACGTGCTGAATATTGTCGATTGTTCCGGCACGGATTTGGTCTCGAGTTAAGACTGGGCTGGCTTCCTCGTCATAGGTGAACGCGGTGTACAGCTGCTTCTTCTGGTCCGCTCCAACGATCTCAATAATTTTTTGGTCAACCGCTCCCACGATTTTTGCAACAAGGTCAATGGCTCCAATGATGGCATTGGCAGCTGCTATTTTCTTAAACAGTTGTTTACTGATAATTTTACCTAGTGGTGTGTCCGGTGCTGCTTTGGACAGAGAATCAATATTATTAAGAGCTTCTTTTTGCCCTTTAACTTTTTTCACTTTTTCATCAGCTTTTGTTTTATTGTCACCTGTCGCTTTTTCAGCCTCTTTTTCTGCTTCGCTAATCTTACTATCAAGGTCGTTATTTAATTTATCTAACGTGTCCTGGCATTTTTTGGCATCAGTACCATCTAAACATCCCAAATATGCTGCAAAGCGAGGTGACATTTTGGCAGTGATGCGGGTATTCATGTTCAGTTTAATTTTAGCCTTAAAATCAGCATATTTCTGACCAGCTTTTTCTGGTATGATGTTAAACTTTTTCACACCGTATTTTCGGTACAATACACGTTTAGATAGATAGCGCATGAAATAGTTGCGGCCGTGAACTTTACGTGTCATCTTTTTTATATGACGACGCATATCTTTGTGAGATAATTCCTTTTCTACCCCTTGCAGGACAGAGTTCATATCTTTTGACTCAAGATGCATGGTAAATGAGGTCGCTTTACCACCCAGGGTGTTTCTACCACTTGCATTAAAGACAGCCTTAACGTTTCTTCCTTCTTTTTCAAATTTAGCATCAAGCTGCTCTTCAAACCACGTGCTATATTTTGTAGCTCCCAGGTGACACAACACACCACCGCCAGCACAGAACACGAGATTGGCATCGCCAGGATATGCGGTTTGCATCATTTTCATGGCGACCCAACGAGTGGTGATATACTCGAGTCGTTGGTTAATGGCGTGCTGTGGCACAGAGCTGAGCTGGTCGGTGATGGTGGAGACCATGGCATCAAGCTTATATGGCAAAATTGTGAAAAATAACATCATTAAGCCAAACAATCCTCCACCAATGCCGGCTGTAGCACCCCATTTTCTACGACTCATATTTGCCAAAAGGTTGCCGCGCTTTTTACCACCAGCTTTACCTAAGGGGGATCGAGAATATAACTGTTCTTGATTATTGACACTATCCGCAGCGTTCAGTCCATCATCTTTCTTGTCACCGTCATAAAAATTATCTTTGGCGGCATTATTCTCCATGGAGTTCAGATATTTAGACGTTTGTTCAGAGGCCGGATTGAGCCGTTCATCAACATCTGGATCAGTCGTATAATCAATCCGTGGCATAATTATACTGCTCCATACCCACCAATTGGTGTTTCAGACGGAAGCTGTTGTTTTACAGGTGAAGTATTAATCAGATCATACTCGGTATCACTGGCTTGAATCTGGATGTGCACGTGGTTTTGTCCAGCAAAGAACAGCCCCTGTCCAACCGGGAAATTCGCCAAGCGTTTCTGCTCTTCCTCGGTTAGCTTAAACACACTGGAAAGCACATCGACGGCACTTGATGATTGTTTGAGGAGTAACTGCATGGATGAGTTGGCAACGATAGCGCGGCCCATTTTACTGCCCACAAAGTCCTCGACGTCCTGAGTGATGGTAGTGAGTCCTAGTTGATATTTTCGGGCTCGTTTCGCTAGGCTAAACAAGAAGCTAGCTGAGTCTTCATATTTCATCAATTGCCACGCCTCGTCAACGATCAACATACGCTTTTTCTGGTCGGTTCGAGTGATATTCCAGATGTGATTCAATACAATATACATAGCCGTTGGGCGTAGTTCGTCTTCTAGGTCTCGGATGTTAAAGACCACCATAGCGTTATTGATATCGATATTACTCTGCTGGCTGAAAATACCAGCAAAAGTACCAGAGGTAAATTTTCGTAGACGCTGCGCCAATTGTGGGCCGGTGCCGCCCATATGTAGCAGTGTGTCGTACAGATCATGAATGGTTGGCGGTGTTGAGTTGTGAGTCAATGGATCTGATGTAATGCCAACACGAGCGTACGTATCGATCAACGCCTGATCGATATCCGCCTCTTCTGCTGCGGTTAGTCCGATAGAACCAGCCACTGAACCACCCAACATTTGACGCAGTAAACCGTGCAGCGTAACCAAGTTGGCGCGTAATGCGTCGTCGGCCTCTTCAGTGTCGATCACTCGTGGCAAATCAAACGGATTAATACGCGTGTCACTATTCAAACTCAAGCGTATATGACTACCACCCACGGCGTCACATAGCTTTTGATACTCATTTTCCGGGTCGATGATAACGATGTCAGCACCAATCATCATACTACGCAGCGCTTCCAGTTTCACGGTAAATGACTTACCAGCACCAGACTTTGCAAACACCACCATGTTGGCATTTTCTAGAGAAAATCGGTCAAAGATCACCAAACCATTGTTATGCATATTGATGCCGTACAACACACCCTTACCGTCGGTTAGGTCAGCAGAGGTGAATGGGAAGCTGGTAGAAATAGCACCAGTGTTCATATTGCGGCGGATTTGTAATTGATCCATCAACTGAGGGATAGTACTGTTTAATCCCTGTTCTTGCTGGTTTGACGCCACTTTACTAAAGATAAGCTGCTGACCAAAGATAGTTTCAATTTTGTGTTGAATAAAGTTCAGCTCATCAAGGCTGTCGGCGTAAATCGTCACATATAGTCCGTAACGGAAGAATTTTTCTGACCCAATCTGTAGCTGATTACGCAGTTCTTCGGCGTCCTGCAAGGCAGCTTCCATGGCCGGGTCACGCACACGCCCCTTCTCTGCGTTGATATTCATACTAGCTTCCAGCTGAGTCACTTTTTTACGCAAATTGTTCAGCACCACTTGCGTATCAACTGGGTAGATAAACATACTGATATCCAACACCTCGTCGATATTAATCACCGAACTTAACCAGCCGGTGTAAATTTCACGAGGATAACCATAGACATAAATAGTACGACCATATTTGGCACCCAGTCGGAAATAACTTGCTTGAATTTCCACACTACTTGGGGCGATAAAATCTCGCAGAGTTCTCACGCCAGTCAAGAAAGCCTGCTCGACCTCAGCTTGTTCGCGAGCACGCTGTTGAGTGGCGATATCGATGGCGTCTAGTTTTTTCTTAGCCATTAAAAATCTCCTCCATATGGCGATTCACCGTTTCCCTTACGGATGTAAGTCGTCGTCAGATCATTTGGGTTGCGTACTAATGGCTGACGTGCTGCAGTGTCAGGATTGTAGGAAATATAGAACAATTCTCCAAGCTGTCTGGTGTTGAGTTGCAAACTCTTCACGCCCATGGCAAACAAACCATTCATCACCGTATCGATGCGGTTTTTGATCTCATCTTTTGCTTTTTCATACATTGGTTGATCGATTCTAGTGATCAATGTTTCTTTTTTACCACTAAAGAAGCTATCAAACAGACCTTTTGCTTGTTGTTTCATGGCATTAACATCGCCGCCGGGGAAATATGGCACCACGATGAAAAATCGCTTATCCATAATGTTTGCTTCTTGCGACAGCACTTCTATGAAGTTCATATAGTCATCCATCAACACATTAAGTAACATATTATCTTGAGAGCGGCGAATGCGCGACAATCGATCAAGGTATGGACCGATATCGACACGCTGTGATCGTACTAGGATCTGAACTGGAAAATAGAGCGAGTTGAGTAGGTTTTGATAGCTAAATTCGATGGCCTCTCGCTCACGAGTACTCATCAAATCAAAGTTGATGGACTGACATTCTATCACTGCTCGAAAACTACCATCACTCATGATGATCATGTTTTCACGCATTTCTGAAAACAATAACGTATTTTGTGTGCTGATGGCGCTCTTTTTGTCTTTCGGAGCTGGTGGGTTCTGTGGATTTGGAGCTGGCTGACCTGGCTGAGTTATACCAGGCTGCATTGGCAACGCTGGCTGACCAGGTTGTGGCTGCTGTGGCGGTAATGGTTGACTAGGCTGCCCAGAAACAACCGGCGGTGTCGTCGGGTTGGGTGGTAACTGATATGGTTGTTGATTATCTGGTTGCATTTTCCACCTAACGTAGTGAAATCACCACTTCCTCCTCAGCTGTTTCCTCTGAGCGTTTATGTATCCGATCTGCTTCTTTTTGTAGGGTCGCTATGGAAAGATCGGAATGATTATTTGCCAAATCTATTATACCAGGGTCAACAGGTTGTTGTATAGGTTGATTTTGGTCAGCTGGTGGGGTGACGGTAGGTCGCTCACCTGCTGGAGATAGGACACCTTGACGCATGTGGGGGTACGGGTTGACGGTTAGTTTTGGTATATCTTCCTCTTGAGCTGCCATGAAAACTGCTGGCTGAGTCGGCTGTTGTACCGTTGATGTTTGAGGTTTTTGCATGCGCTGCATCAGTTGTTCTCGTCGCTGTTGGTCTGTCTCGGCGATCATATCAGCAATTTGTCGTGAAGTAGTATTACCCCGATCCAAAATATCTTCCTCTGCCTGGACAGCGGTATTATAGAAATCAGCCTGTAGTGAACTGGCGGTATCTAAATTACCCGTTGCTTCCGGGTTGCCGACGCCGCGGACTGACCAGCCATGCGTGTCAACAATATTTGCTAGGTATGATAATCGTCGCTGGATCTCTCGTTGATCATAGTTCTTACTCAGGTTTTCTTCCTTGGTTTTTGGTGCCACCACTTCTATCAGCGTCTCTACTCCGTCTGGCTCCCAGAGCCGCACGCGCGGTTTTAAGAAAAATGATATCACTGCCGCAATATATATTTCCATCGGCTGTTCCTTACGTAGTGGCAACGCTAATACGGTGAAAAACACCCCAAATGGCAAAGGAATGATTGCTAGTGGTAACAAGGCAACTCCTAGCGCCCACGCTATACCAAAAAAGCCCACCGCGATGATGAGAAACACAAATTGCTTAAAACTGAACGGCCCAAGCAGCTTATCTTCTGCTTCCACATCCTGGGGCACTCTATACACAGCCATATGCTACTAGTATAGCAAAGATAGCTTAACTAGTTAAATCCTCAGGCTTAATTCCTAGAGAAAGAGATATCTCTCGAATTGTATTACCAGTTTTACCAATTCGACTACTAAACCGAGGATCGGTTTGTGCCAAAACAAGGTTCTTGCGCAACGTATCCAGCCCAGCTTCATTGATTTGCGAGACAAAGCTTTGGTCGCTCAACGCTTCCTTTAGTGGCTTTAGGTAAGCCAAGTCTGAACCGACAATTGCTTCGGTCGACAAACCACCGATGTTAAGGTTATCAAGCATAAGTTTCCTCATGTAGTCTGGACCGTTCATATTAACATTGTTGGCCTTGATAGCCGCTGCAGCTGCACCACCTAACCAAGCTGGTTTAGCAGAGTTGGACAGCAGCGCGTCACCGTATTCTTGCGCTAACTCATCATTTAGTGCACCAAAGTCGGTTTTTTGCAGTAAGCTCTGGATAGCTACGGCGTCTTTACCACCCAATACATGGTGAACCGCTGCATAGCGGATATCATCAGTAACCGTCAAGTTGCGCCGGCTGACACCGTTTGCCAAGTCCACCATATCATCATTGCTGACGTTCATGGCATTGAGAATAGTCATAGCGTTCTCAATCGATTCCTTATTAGCCTTAGTGATGGTACTACGCGCCGCTGACCATACGCGCTGTGAGCCACGATCCTTGCCGAAGTACATATTTTCCACAGAACCTGCTTGGGCTCGCAACCCTTCCTGGTCGGCTAAGCTCTTTGCTAATATGTGATCATTAACACGCTGAATACTGTTTTTTCGTAGCCCTTGAATCGCAATATTGCGCGCTTCTTGTTGAACTTCTTCTTGTAGTGTCTCATAGCGGCGGGCAGCTCTCTTTTTCAGGTTAGCTGGTGTTTGTGTATTCTGATCCTTATACTTAACTTTCATCTCCTCATAAGCGTTTGCGGTCGTGACATCAGCTAGCGACAATTGGTCAGCGGCAGCTCGCGACTCAATGTCGGCAATTTGGTTAGCGCGGGAAAGCTTGTAGGCTGCGTCAGCCCGTTTTTGGTAGGCTTCTGAACGAGTTTTGAACTTACGCGAGCGGTAGTTAGCCCAGCGCCCCACTTTGCGTATACCATTGTTCAGCTGACCGTCGGCTTTACTTAATGAATTTTTGTCTGCCGCCAATTGACTACGGTCACGTGACCAGTTTTTAGTTCGGTCGATGACACCGCGGTTTTTATTGTTGACGATACCAGCCACTCGACCCAGTACACCGCCACTCAACTTGAACACCAGAGGTGCGATAGCTAGGGCTGAGACTTGCACTGCCAGCCCTAAAATTACCATAATCCATGAGTTGGCGTTTTGTAAAATGATCATTCCTGCCAGCTGTGCTCCGCCAAAGACCACTGAAAATGCTGGGAAGAATATCACCAGGGTGAACATTAAGTTTCGCCATTTTTCAAAGAATTTCTCGGTGCCTGGTAACAGATAGCACACGAAAGCCAGCGGTGATATGACCGTCAGAATGATCAGTAATGCCTGTCGTGCCGCCAGGATGATAAAGACGACCGTCAGGGTTAATAAGATACTAGCGATGATAGGCAGTAACCAGTAAGCGGCTGAAGCTAATGACCCGCCAGTTACTGCCAGCGCGCCATAGACCCCTGCTGTTGCTGCGCCACCAGACAGAACCATAGCCACCAAGTCACTCCAGGTTGGTAGTGGAGCACCATTAAACGCACCATTTGCTGACACCTGAGAACGAATTTCGTTGAACATATCTTGTAGGGCAACACCAAAGATATTTGACAGATCGATCATCGCAGCACAGATAATGAAAGACAGGTTAACTAAAATTGCGGCGATAACCACTCGTGGAACTAGTTTTTTGATACCATAGTTACTAATGCCAACTGAGGTGAGCTGTGAATAAATAACGATCAAAAAGGCGACGATGAACGCTGCATTGGCGATGTTTCGCATGATGTCCCAGGCGACCTTTACTCCAGAGCTATTGTTGGAGCTGTCTATCGCTGGTGTAGTCATCAGGTCGGAAATCCAGGTATACACTTCATCAATTCCTGAGGCGATTCCGTTAGAGATTGGGCAAATAAACCAACCCGTTCCCCCTCTCACATCACATTCTGACTCACTAGGGTTACTGTCTTGTTTAACTTCGATGTCTTCTGGTTCGCCTGCCTGTGTTGGTGTGCTGCCGTTTAGGGTGTATTTAACGTATTTCGCGGTAGTAGCAGTTCGTGGATTGCTATTTCCAGCGAAAAACACCACGGTTGACTGATTACCTTCAACCGCCTCATAGACCCAGTCCTTACTGTCGCGACCAAGCAGTTTTTTACGAGCTGTGTCGTTAACTGGTTTGAGGGTTTTGCCGTCAACGACCAGGGAATCGCTTTTCCACTGGGCCTCAGCGGCGTAGACCGAAGTAGAGTTGATGAGTATACCACTAAAAAACCCGACAAAAATACCAATAGTCAGTATGGCAAACCACCGCGACCGACGTATTTGCGGACGCACTCGCATTTTCAACCACTCCATTACTGTAAATGGTAGCATTTTTTCGCGCAAAAGTCAACTATATGAATCTATCGTCCAAACGCAGTAGGCGGTCGGTTGCGTCGGTGTTGTGACCGTCCAGTGCCACTGGTACCACCCTGGTCAATATAGCTCGGTGGAATACTGGTAGCACTCGTCGGATCAGAAGATCTGTCTACCTGCACAGTAACGTTAACCTGTGGAGTTGGAGCTTGTGTTTGACCACCTGAAGACAATGAATCTGGCTTTGGAGCTTCTGCTCCTCGTGCCTGTTCTTTGATGGCGTATTGACGATCAGGGGCCATGCTTGGTGCCTGAGAAGGTGTTGGCTGCGCCACGCCCTGCGGAGCTTGATTTTGCTGTAATGGTGGTACGGATGGCGTTGCTGCTGACTTTTGATTCGACTGCCCGACCAGTTTGCCTAATACACTAGTAAGCTGAGCACCGTCACCCTTACTTACGGCCTCAAATATGTCTGCGGAATCAGCGCTAGCCTGGCTGAGATTTCGTGCATTATTTGCAACCTTGCTTGCTTTATCTCTCGATAAGCCACCCTGACTTATAGCATCAACAAGAGCTTTTGCATTCTGGGTAGCAAGAGTATCGGTGGATAAGCCCCCCACAGCTTTACTCGTTACTTCTGCTAATTGATTTTCAGTAACACCATAATCTTTTTGACCATCACGTATTGCGTCGGCCGCGGCAAGTCCAACCTTTGCTACTCCGGCGTCATATTTCTTAGCGGTAGCCATGTTATCACCCATCTTATGGCTAGTGATCTTACCACCATCCTCCAAATACTTACGTAGCTCTCCAGCCCCCCAGGCGCTTTGAGAGAGTTTTTCTGCCGCCAGAGCCTGCACATATTCATCACCTTCCCTTAAAGCTCTGACGTGGTCGTCTTTGAATTCAAAACGATATCTTGTTGCTGCAGCCTCTTCGGATAACTTATGAATATACGCCTGACCACCAGCTGTGTCAGCCGCAAAACCTAAACGTTTATTTAGCTCTTCACTAGAAGCCTCAGCCAAATCTGATCGATAACGTTGTTGCTCGTTTTGTTCCGCCAGGGCTGTTCGGGTTTCCCTGTCGAGTGAGCGTCGTTGTAGACCCCTTAGACCTCCCTGTACTTTTCTTCTAAACGCATATTTGCGTCCCTTCTCACCAAAGTCCCTAGCCATAAATTCACTACGCTTCATATTTGCTCGACGCTTGGCAAACTTATTTCCCGCATTAAGCGCTGGTGCCGAGGCTTTGTTTAATAATCCACTAGCTCGCCCCATCAGGCTGCCGATGATAGCGTTGGACTTCAGTGCCATACCGAGGATGACGAAAGTACCAGCAAACATTAGAAATAGCGCCATCAGCCGCTGCATTGTATCGCTTTCAGGATTATCCAGGATAGTGAAAGACAATAGCTTAAGCCCGCCATAATATATTGCTGCCAGAGGGTATAGGAAGACCATACCAGTGAATACTTTCTTCCATTTGTCAAAGATACCTTGGGTGTTTGGTAAAATCCAGGCCGCAAAAGCCAGCGGAGCCAAGATGGCGAGGACTGGTATCAGTGCTGATCGAAATACTAATGCGATAAGCCCCCCGACCACTCCAATAACACCAGGAACGATCGCCATGAGCACAAACATGAACATAGTTCCAATCCCAAAAACAGATGCAGCAACAACTCCGCCGGCTAGCGTCGCAGCTGTGGTCGTCGTCGCTCCTAAAATCAGGGTTAAGAGGTTGCCCCAGCCGACATTTTTAACATCTACAGTACTAATTGGTTCAGTGATGATTGTCAAAAGCGTACTGCCGAGGATGTTTGCAATATCAACGATGACCTGGATGACAAAGTAGGATATATTTACCGCAACCGCAGCGATGATGAAACGAGGCAACATTTTTTTGATGCCGTAGTTAGAAATACCGACATTCGACACCTGTGAGATGATAATTAGTATAAATACCAGCGCCAACAGGACATTAGCAAGGTCTCGCATGACTTTCCATGATTTGTAAGGACCATCATTTGAAGCCTGCAAGGGGCTTGTAACCAAATATTCTTCTAGCATTCCCCAGACTGAGTCAGCAAAATCAGCCAATTTTTCAATAGTTGGGCAGATAAACCACCCGATACCCGTTAACTCGCTAGTACACGTTTTTTCTTCTTTTTCCTCCCCAGCCCCTTCGGTTGACTGGGCTGTAGCATCAGCACTTTGTTCCGGGGTATCCCCTACAGAAAGTTCTTTTTGTTCGTCTTTATGTTCAGACGCATATTTTGCGAACTTATCAAACGCGGATTTATTGTTTTGTAGCCAAGAACCAATATCACTACAACTTACTTCGACTAGCGCACCCTCGGAATTATTAGTCGCTGCCACCCATACCTTTTCATTACCCTTAGATGTTTTATATATCATGTCAGCGGTTTTGCCATTTGTACTAGTAAATGGCACTTTGTAGTAATAATACCCCGAGCTGTCTGGATTGTCTTTAGGAATTTCTTTGAGCGATTTATCACCGCTAGCAGAACAACCGCTAGCAGAACTGGTGAATATCTTTGAATACATATACCACTGTTCAGCACTACCCGATGCTATAGACGGTAGGCTGCCTGTAGCATTTTTGATGCCGTCTTTGAAACGTTCTTTGATGGCCGCGCCACCCTTTATTGGTGCACAACCACCTGGAGGCGCATACTCATCTGCACTACGACTAATAGCATAACGCTTAATATAGTCTGGCTTCGATAGGTTACGTAAATCATTAACGTTTTGCGTGAAACGACCCCAAGAATTCCATTCATACTTTTTACACCTTTCCCAATTTCGAAATACCCAGCCAGCTTTAGTTTCATTAACGAAGAACTTACCGCCCATATGTCGGTAAAAATTAGCATATTTAGAAGAGCCTTCCCAAATGTCAATCCCCGCTTTTAGGAGGCTAGCACAGCTGAGATCTCCACCGATTTGTTTTGTGATGGGGTCGACGCCTGAGTAGGATTTAATGCCGCCTTTAGTATTTTTTCCTACAAAAGTATTTTCACCCTTAGCATTATCACCGTTGGATGGTGTCCAGTTAGAATCAGTGCTTGTTGTGTTTCTAAACCGTACTCCTTCTAGGTCGGTCATGCACGTCCACCCCTCGGTGCCGCGTTGCAGCAGATTAGCATAGAGTAGTGTCGACTCAACTTTTTGTTTCAGGGTTAAGTTTTTCGCAGCCTCTGCCTGCGGGGCAAGTAGCACCGCCGATATAAGTGCCACCACTAGTGTGGAGAGTACTATCAACCCTTGCTTTTTACCCATGTTTTGATGCCCTTTCAGAAAAAACATATACACTACAAATTGTAGTGTATATGTCCCAAAAGCGCAAATGCTTATTAGTCTTGGTGTAGTTTTGTATATGTGTCTGATCGTGGTGCGTAAAAGGTAAGTTCAGACAACACCATTGTTCCAGGGTTGGTCTCAGATTTAATAAAGGAAACTTTGTCAAGTTTGAGACCATTGGAGGCTTCACCTAAAACCTGGTCCAAATCGCCCTTGCTGACGCCATCTTTCTCATCAAGGACTGGACCTAGTTCATTATAGTTGGTGTCTGGGCGTAGGGTGACATTGTTCATAAAAAGACTGGAGCCTGCATAACTTTGCTTTTCAACTTTGAGCTCCTCGACCTTAATCTCTCTCAACATCCTATCTGGATTTGCTGGCGAAACAACAGTTCCATTAGACTCTCTCTGGAGAGAAAGTTGTGCCTTCACGACATTTATTAACCATGTACGAAGATCAGTAGAATTTAGTGGTTCTGGATTCCCGTCTGGATATACACCTGGTTTTTTAAGTATTGTGTCAACGCAATACTCTTCCAAAAAGAAGTCAACCAGCTCCTCAGCCATTATAAGACGAGGCTTCTTTGTGGTAGGTCGGCCAAACTCATTAGCCTTCCACACTTTCTCAACTTCAGATACAGGAATAACTCCCCTATCTTTCTCGTCTTCTGTATATGTAAATACATTGGTTACTGTCTCAAAAACAGTACCAAAGGCTTTTAACATTTCTGCAGGGTCTGAAAAGATGCGTTCTGGTATACACAAGGATGCTTTAAATTTGTCCTTGTCTGGTATATTGCTTTCAAAATATCTTTGGAATAATTCAACCTCTGAGTTGAATTCACTAGATTCTAAAATCTGAAAACTCTCTTTAGGAGTTGGAGATTCTTCTGATGAAGAAGTATCATCACTGCTTTCTACATGTTTGGGTAGTTGTCCTGATGTTGGTTCTGTAGAATTGTTCTGGCTACTACAGCCTGTCATACCCTCTGCTACAGCCACTGCTCCAGCCCCACAAAGCATCAGAAACCTTCGGCGGTTTAATGTGTCTTTTTTTGAATCGCTTGGGTTACGCTCGTTCATAACGCTTGGGATTCTTTCTCTGGTTTACTACCAGGTTAGTTACGTGTATCATATCTACAATCGATATGGCGTGATTATAACACAAAGTATATGAAAATACAAGTATGAAAACCAGCAAAATAAAAACACCCTGTCGATTGGGTGTCTGTGGCGCGCCCGACCGGATTCGAACCGGCGATC
>CAUVPC010000001.1:0-29470 GCA_963553655.1 uncultured Candidatus Saccharibacteria bacterium | reverse complement strand
TGCCGAGTACTCGTGCGCTGAAAAATCGCATTCGCTCGGTGGACTCGACCAAGCAAATCACTAAGGCGATGCAGTTGGTGGCGGCCAGCAAAATGCGCCGTTCACAAGAGGCGGACAAGGCCTCGGCTCCTTATACTATGGCGGCTGAAGAGTTGCTGAGTTACTTGGCGAGCCAAGGTGCGACGGATAATCACCCAATGTTCAAGCGCCGCAAAATTACTAAGCGTCTAATCATCGTCATTGCCAGCGACAAAGGTCTGGCTGGTGCGTATAATACCAATGTTCTGAAGAAATATCTGGAGCTACTGAAGCGTGATGATGAGCGCGGCATTGAGAATTTGACCTTGACAGTTGGCCGCCGAGCTTCGCAGTTTGCATCACGCTTGAAGGATACCAAAGTGGTGGGTAATTATGACAATTTGCCAGACCAGCCGTCCGGACTGACTTTTCACACGATTTTGAACACTGCCATCAGCATGTTTGAGAATGGCGAAGTTGACGCGGTGACGTTGGTATATACACGATTTGTGAATAGCATGGTGCAAACCGCGGAACTGTCGCGGTTATTGCCAGCAGGAACCAAAGCATTAATTGACCCAAGTGAAGTTTCAAACACGGTTTCTGACGCCAAGTACGAGCCAAGCATCCCAGAGGTACTGGACGCCGTCGCCTACCGTTTGACGGGCGCGCGACTGTTTCAAGCGCTACTGGATGCTCGTGCTAGTGAGCACTCCATGCGGATGATGGCTATGAAGAATGCGACGGATAATGCATCTGACCTGGTGGACGACCTGACACTGGCGATGAACAAAGCCCGTCAGGGTGCAATTACCCAAGAGCTGGCAGAAATTTCTGGTGGCGTGGAGGCGATGGAACAATGATAAAGGAGAACAAGATGGCAAAAGATTTAGGAAAAATTATTCAAATCGTTGGCGTGGTGGTCGATGTGGAATTTCCACGTGACGTTAAGCTGCCGGCAATTTATGACGCGCTCCATGTCAAGAACGGCAAAGAGACGCTGGTGCTGGAAGTAGCGCAGCACCTCGATGAGCACACGGTGCGAACGATTGCGCTGTCGTCGACTGACGGCTTGGCTCGCGGTGCGGAAGTGGTGGCGACTGGCGCGCCGATTTCTGTGCCGGTGGGCACTGAAACCCAGGGGCGCATGTTTAACGTGGTTGGTGAAGCGATTGACGAAAAGCCACAGCCAAAGGGCAAAACCGCACCAATTCACCGCCCTGCTCCAGATCTGAGCGAGCAATCGAACAAGACGGAGATTTTGGAAACTGGAATTAAGGTTGTTGACCTGATTGCTCCGCTGGCCAAAGGTGGTAAAGCTGGTCTGTTCGCCGGCGCTGGTGTCGGTAAAACCGTCCTGATCACCGAGCTGATCAACAACATCGCCAAGTTCCACTCTGGTAACTCGGTGTTTGCCGGCGTTGGTGAGCGTACTCGCGAAGGAAATGACTTGTACTACGAAATGGAAGAAGCCGGCGTGCTGGACAAGACCTCGCTGGTGTTTGGTCAGATGAACGAGCCGCCTGGAGCACGTCTGCGTGTGGCATTGTCGGGTCTGGCGATGGCCGAAGCCTTTCGTGACGAAGGCAAAGACGTGCTGTTATTTATCGATAATATTTACCGCTACACGCAGGCTGGTGCCGAGGTGTCGGCGTTGCTTGGTCGTTTGCCAAGCGCGGTGGGTTATCAGCCGAATTTGCAGCAAGAAATGGGTGCTCTCCAGGAGCGCATTACCTCAACCAAAAAAGGTTCGATTACCTCTGTTCAGGCGGTGTATGTGCCAGCTGACGACTTGACCGACCCAGCACCGGCCACGACCTTCGCCCATCTGGACGCGACCATCGTGATGAACCGTGCCTTGACAGAAATTGGTATCTACCCGGCCGTTGACGTGTTGGATTCAAGCTCTAATTCGCTCGACCCAGAAATTGTTGGCGAGGAGCATTACCGCGTGGCGCGCGAAGTCCAGCGAGTGTTGCAGCAGTACAAAGAATTGCAGGACATTATCGCCATCCTCGGCATGGAAGAATTGTCGGACGACCAGAAGCAAATCGTTGCTCGGGCGCGCCGTATCCAGCGCTTCCTGGCGCAGCCATTCCACGTGGCCGAGAAATTTACTGGCAACCCTGGCGTGTACGTCAAGTTAGAGGACACCATCCGCGACGCAGCTGACATCTTGGCTGGTAAATACGACGACAAGCCAGAAAGCTGGTTCTACATGGTGCAAGGCACATTGGCCGACCAGGTAGCCCGCGACACTGAAAGCACAAAGCAACCAGAGGCAAAGAAGGATTAGCCTGATGAATTTGAAGCTAGTAACGCTCGGTGGTGTCAAGCTGGATGAGATGGTCTACTCGGTGACCATTCCGACGATTGACGGCGAAATTTCGGTGCTGCCGAGCCACGAGCCGCTAGTGACGGTGGCGAGGGATGGCGTCATCACTGTCCGCCGCACCAAGGAGACGCAGGAAGAAGAATTTTTTGCTATCTCCGGCGGTGTGGTAGAAATTGATCAAACAGGTGTGCGGATCTTGGTTGATGAAGCTGATCATGGTGACGACATCATCGAGGCAGAAACCCAGGCGGCACTAGAGCGAGCCATCGCAGCACGTGACAACGCTGACGACCAAATAGAGCGCGAGAAAGCCAAACAGCTCATCGACCGGCACTTGGTGCGGTTGAAGGTGGCTGATCTGCAGCGGCATAAGCGGCGACGCTAATAGCGATCGTTCATCACATCATTAATGTTGATAGCTAGGCAGGCGATGATTTTACGCATCGTCTGTCTTTTGCTGTGAGGAAATATATTGTCAATCTGATCATGATATGGCCGCAGGAATAGATCTTCAACCTGCTCTTCTGTTGGGTAGGGTGTTTGCTTGCCATATCGTGATAACGAGCTTAGATATAACGACAAATCTTCGCTAAATTTATATGGGTCGTTTTGTTTCTTTACACTAGTCAGGTCGATAATACGTGGCTGCTGGGTTATATCATAGGCTGTGTTCTTGACTTGAAAATCACCATGATGCAATCCTCGGTCATGGAGCATTATGAGGCTTTGTGCCGCTATACCGAGTGTTAGAGATATACTAGAATCAGCAGGTCTTTGGCGCTCGTTATTTCCCCATAGAATGTTATCACAGCTTGTCACGCCTTGTTCAAACTTTGTTATAGTGCAGATTTTATTTTTGCCCTGCTCATCTTCTTTTCGTAAAAAGCCGATTGGCTCGAATGTTACATGCCCGCCCTCATTGAGTTTTATGGCTGTACGATAATCACGCGTGGCTAGCCATTCAACATCAAAAGGCTTGATGGCAACTGGTTGAGTGCTGAGTATCTCATTATCGCCTAATACAGACAGGTCTGCGAAATGTACTTTTTGTACGCTATTATCGCGTCCTGTTTCGTAATCTTCTCTTGGGTTAAGCATGGTGGCTGTCGTTGAAGAATCTACGGTTTCATGATTGTCAGAAACTAATAACAGATGATCCATTGGTAGTTGCTGTAATCGGGGCGTTAAGCCCTTTGTTGTTTGCTCGGGATTGATAGATGATAATGGAACTCTGCTAATTTCATCCATATTACTATTATACCATAAGCATTATATTTTTTCAAGCAATTTGCGTATAACGCTAAGACTCTAATTAATACTAATCTAAATAGTGACGTCTTCCGTCGTCTCTTCTCTGTCTTCAGCGATGCCAAAAGTAACAGCCACGAATAGAGACAGAACTACTACAAACCCTGAGATAATGGCGATAGCTTTTGATGTTTCAAATGAAATAGCGTTATTTGTATACACGGATAATGTTGAAAAGGTCTCTATGTCGCTAAAATCAGGCATTGCAAGGCCGCAGATAAATAATGAGATTGACATGACGATAAAGGAAACACGTACTATTGTGGTGAGATGGTCTTTTGATGCATGGCGTTTTTTCACTTGTCGGGAGATGATTGCAAGACAGATACAGCTAACGATAAGTGCCCACGGGCCAAGTAGTGCTAGTACCCAACCGCCGATGCCAGTAATGAATCCACGTGCGAGCGAGAACCAGATAGCACTTGCCCATAATGCTATGACGATCCATCTGTCTATAGTCTGTTGTTTTTGTAGTTTTTGTTTTTTTGTTGTCATGTCAATAAGTATAATGTGGACGATCGTTGTGTGCAAGTATTGATCGCACCTCGTCGGTCGTCTTAGTGTGCATTAGCTGGTCACGCAGTTCTTTGGCGCCGTCAAAGTCGCGGACGTAGATTTTGAAGAAGCGTTTGAGGGTTTCGTAGGGGCGGCCGAGGGTTGATTGGTAGTGGTCAAAGAGGTCAAGGTGGTAATGTAATAGACATATAAGTTCCGATTTAACATTACCGCTCCCATCGTCGCCGTTTGTGACGGCACGTAGGTCGCTAGACGCGGGTCCTGCTAGTCGGTCCGCCCCTTCTTCTGAAAAATCAGAGATTTGTTCAGAAGTGGGTGCTCCCCCGCCGACTATCACCCGCTTATCCTCGATCTCTGAATACACTCCGCCTTTCCGAAAGCAAAACGGATTGCTGAAAATTCCCCGCCCGATCATGACGCCGTTGAGGCCTGGGTGGGCTCTGACTAATTCTTCGCCGTGGGTTCGGTCGCGGACGTCGCCGTTGATAGTCAAGAGCGTTTGCGGAGCGATTTCATCGCGTAGTTTGACGATGTCGTCGATAAGCTCGTAGTGCGCTGGAACTTTGCTCATCTCTTTTTTGGTGCGGAGGTGGATGGTTAAGTTGGCGAGGTCCTGCGTCAGTAGCGTGCCCAGCCATTCTTTCCACTCGTCAACGCATGAATAGCCCAGCCGTGTTTTCACACTAACTGGCAGCCTAGCGGTTTTAGCAGCGGCAATGGCGGCGATGGCAACGTCGGGTCGGCGAATCAGTGCGGCACCGCCTGATTTGATGGCGGATTTGGCGGGACAGCCCATGTTGATGTCGATGCCGTCAAAGCCGAGCTTGGCGCAATGGGCAGCAAATTGTTCCATATCACCTGGCTCGCCGCCCCAGATCTGGGCGACCAATGGATGTTCGTCGTCAGTTTTGATGAGCCGACCGGCGATGGCTTTGTCGCCAGCATGCACCCAGCCGGTGGCATTGGCAAATTCGGTGAAAAACACGTCAGGCGCGCCCGCCTGCTTCACGACATGGCGAAATACTACGTCGGTGACGGCTTCCATGGGTGCCAAGATGAAAAATGGCTGCGGTAGATTGTCCCAAAATGATGTCATCTCTGTTATTTTATCATACAAAGGAGAAAACCCCTCACTCTCGCCATTGAGAATGAGGGGCGTTGGTGGGCTCAAGCGGTTCTGCTCGGAGTTGATCTCGACGGTGAGAAAAACTGCCACGAGTGAATCTCGCGAACCCGGGGAAGGAGAGATGACACGCCATTGTGCCATCTCAGTGGATGTGACGGGAGTCGAACCCGCGAGACGGTGGACTTCGAATGCCCTGTCTCCCTACCTGGCACACCCTGGCAACTCTATCTTGAAAACATTGGACCTCGGTATATATAGCGGTATTCATACCTTGTTTTGTGCAACATAGTACGCCTTTGTACTGTGCTGCACAAAACTGAGGAACCAATGAAACTCGGGCGGAGTGGCGAAACACCCAAGTTTTTTCGCTTACATACGGCTTTACACGGGTGATGAGTCCGTGTACTGCGCATGCAACCGCGACGGCGGACACAGCGGGACTCGAACCCGCAACCTCCCGTTGCGTCGACACCGTTGTCGACGCGGGCGCTCTGCCGATTAGAGCTATATGTCCTGTGATTCTTCTCTGGGCTACCAGCTGGGTGAATCACCCCAGGGGCGGACAGACGCCCTTTGCTGACCGTGGAGGTCAGTGGTTTCGGGGTCGCACAAACCCCGACTGTCGTATTTGTGTGGTGTTACACCATGAAATGCCCGCAGTATGGGCATTTAAACTGCGTACCGGCATCTCCAGGACGCCTATACGCAACATGGTGGTTTCTACCACTGCATGTCATTGCAGTGGTATAATCTCCGTAGCTATACATTGATGCTACGGGATAAGAGAAAAACACCAAGGGTCTCACCCCCTCTCTGCCGCGAGTTGCGGCGATAGAAAAAGAGCTAACTCCCCTCTCAGATCATACTTTTGTGCGAAGCATGACCAGGGTTTGATATCATTTGCGATATCTCACCGGGATTAGCTCCACGAACAAAAGCTAATGAATATCATAACACGAACTGTAAAAAATAGCAACAATATATGGAAAAATAATTATATTTCCTCTGTCAATAAGTCCTTTTCGAACTGCAGCATACCTTTGTAGTCTGCGGAATACCTAGAGATGTCTGGCAGGTCTAGGGTGGTGATTTTACGCCAGACGGTGCTAATCAGCTGTGCAAATTCAGCCAATTCTTCCTCGGAGAACGTGTCTTCCAGGCTGAGGATATCGCTGGTTTTGGCGTCTGGCTCGACGAACTGCAGGCAGGCGCCGGTGAAAGTGAAATTGCCATAATCACGTGATGACTTGACCAAGATTTGATAGAACATCAGCTGCTGGCGGTATTTGTGGAGCTTGATTTTTTCGTAGTCAGACGTGCCCTTCCAGGAGTGCGATGGTTTGCCGGTCTTGTAGTCGGTGACGAAGATGGTCTTTGCTGTTTTGTCTATATCGACCAGGTCTAGTGAGCCTGTCAAATGCGCTTGGCCAATGAAGGCGTTTTGGTTGGCAAAGCTGAGCTCAGTCAGTTGCTGCTGGGTGAAGCTGCTTTGTTTGGCGTCCAGGAAAGCGGTCAGGACTGATTGCCCTTTTTTGGTGAACAGTTTGGTGTCATCTGGTGACAGATGTTGCGCTGCCAAGATCTGAGCATACAAGCGCATAATCTCTGGGTGTGACGGCAGTGTCCCGTCCGCGACGAACCTATCGTGCAGCTGCTGCAGGCAGGTGTGAACAGCTGTTCCGTAGGCGGCGGATGGGCTTTTGGCTTGCGGAAAATGGAGCAAATTATTTAGCAAAAATCCTTGAGGTCCGCCATGTGAGACGTCCAAAAAATTATTTAGATGAGTGGCGGACAGTTTATAGTGCTGTAAGATTGGCGCCAAGACTTCCTGTAGTACTCCGTCGTGCGGTTCAGTCAGCCTGGCGCGCCAGTCGGTGAGCAGTGACTCGGTTGCGTCAGTAGCCTCGAAGGTGTCGATGGTCGATGTATCTAGTTGTAGCGAGCTTAGGAAACTGGCGATCAAATTATCTTTGCCGCCAGTGTCTGTGAGGCTATGACTGATGTGCAGGGTTTGCTTGGCACGAGTCATGGCGACGAAAAATAGGCGCAAACGTTCGTCATAGTTATTGCCTGCTGGTTGCAGCTGTAGGTTGGCTGGATAGCGGATGAGCCGACTGCGCGCACGGACTTTCTCGCCCCACATATTGTCAGTCGCGCCGATGATAAATACGTGCGGAAATTCCAAGCCCTTTGATTTGTGGGCGGTCATGAGATTGATTGAGCCTGATTTATGCTCGGCGGCTGGTCTGATGCTGGTGAGGCGAGTCTTGGTCAAATGATGAAGATCGATGAACTGGAGAAGCTGCGTCAAGGTTGGCGTTGCCTCAGTGTAATGGTCACGTAATTTCTGGCGCAAGGTACGCAGCGCTTCTAGGGTGGTGAGGTAGGCTTCTGGGTCTGACTGTAATTTTTCTGGTGAGAAATAATAGGTGTAGAGGGCGCGGTTGGTGGCGGTTTCGGTGAGGCCTAGTAGCTCGTCAATGTGTTCTTCGAGCGTGAGGTTGGGGACGTTTTTAGCCTGCTCTAGTAGCCACTGAGCCAATGGCTCGAACGTTGTTTGGCCGAGCATTGCTTCCAGCCAGAACTGTCGATTGCGCCAGGCTGCCAGGCTCAATTTCCAGATGTCAGTGGCGGCAAAGTTAAATGCTGGATGCGCCAGTAATTCTGGCAGTAGGCTGTTGGCGACAGCCAGGTCGTTGTTGTGGAGTGAGATGACGATGCGGGCTACGAGCTCCAGCGCTTTGACGCTGTCTAGTTCCAGGATGTCGTCATGATGCTCGTAGTTGACACTGATGTTGTTTTGGTAGAGATGAGGCAAGAGTTCAATCAGTTCATGATGTCGGCGAGATATGACGGCGATGTCTTCGGGTGGCGTGCCTGAGGCGATGAGATGTGCAATTTGCTTAGCGACGCCTGCTCTTTCGTCCAGCGGCGTCATGAAACGACTGAGCTCGACGCTAGCGCCTGATGATGAAGCGTGGGCGGTGAGTTGTTTAGACAAATCAGGAATGGTGTTCTCCAAGCGGTCGCTGCCTTGGGTGATGACGCTGCGGGCGGTGGTGAGGATTTGTTCTGCCGAACGGTAGTTGTCGGTCAGGACGATGACGGCTGGGTCGTGATAGTGCTGACGGAAGCGCTGGATATTGCCAACATTAGCGCCTTGGAAGCTAAAAATGGCTTGGTCGTCGTCACCGACTGCCATGATGTTTGGCTCAGGCTCGTCGCTAGTCAGATTAAATAATAGTTGTAGCTGTGCTAAGTTGGTGTCCTGGAATTCGTCAACCATGATGAACTGGTATTGCTCCTGGAGGTTTGCCCTTAGATCTGGCTGGTGTTTGCAGGCGTCGAGCACGTTCAAAATCATGTCATCATAATCAAACAATCCGCGCTGCGCCAGTGCGCTGCGGTATTGGTCGTACACGTGAGTGACGGCACGCAGCTTGGCAATTGACTCGCTGTCCTTTAAGATAAATTCCCCTGCTGCATTCTTTTTGCACCACGCGTTTTTCCAGGCAGTGATGGGTTTGGTGCTGTCATTTTCCAAGGCTTCTTGCGCAGCGTTGGCCATGCTGAGTGCTAGTACATTGGCGTACGGCGTGATGGCTGCTGGCAGAGACTGTGGGGTGATGGTCGCTGCTATTTCTGCAACGTTGGCAAAGGCTGGGATGGTCGACTTTTTGATGGTGGTTTGGAAGAGCTGCGCGATGGCTCCAGCGATTTCTGTGATTGTTCGCTCCACATCGTCCAGAATGCGTTGTATCTCTTCAGAGGTCAGACCGTTGCTTTTGAATTCGGAAATGGTTTTCAGTGTTTCTTTCAGATAGATAAATTCGTCATTGTTTTTGACGTTGAGCGGATTGTCCCAGCTCATGGCCTCAAAAATTTCTTGCAGAATCTGTTGCTGTGTCAGTTCGTCGGTTGGTTGCCGATCTGCGCCTTGGAAGAAATATTGTCGGTTGGTGTTGATGATTTCTGAGCCAAAACTGTGAAACGTATGAATGGCGACTTTATAGGCATCTTCGCCGATGATTTGCTGCAATCGCTGGCGCATATTGACCGCACCAGAATCAGTAAACGTTAGACATAAAATATTGCTCGGTAAGGTGTCAGTTTGGCGCAATATGTGAGCAGCTCGCATACTCAAGAGCTCGGTTTTGCCAGTGCCAGGACCCGCGATGACCAACAACGGTCCGTGAATTTTGTCGACGGCAGAACGTTGATTGGCGTTGAGGTTGGCGTAGCGTGTAGAAAAATCCATACTTACAGTATACGCGTGCACTTGAAAATGGTAAAATAAAGCCATGAAGCCTACAGTGACCGCGTCGGAGTTGGAATCATTAATCAGTGAAGCGTTTGATGTTGATGTCTCAGTAAAGCGATTTATCTTGCCGCTGGCTGATGTTGGCCGCACTGCTCAAGCGGCGGTATTCATGGCGTCGAACAACCAGTTGCTGCTCTATTTGCGCGCGTCTTCCAATATGACACTGGCGGATGTCAAAAAAATAGCAGTACGCATGGGACTCAGGCTGGACGAATTTTATCCGCCCAAGTATCAGCCGGATTATTTTGATATCCTTGGTCGTCAAAAATTTCAAGAAGTATTCCCTGGCATGACGGTACAGTCAGAGGAGGATTTGATTTTCTACCGAACCTTGGCGCCATATAACCCTGCCCTGGCAGTGGTTTCAGAAATCAAAAATGGCGAAATCCATCAATTTGACCCTGACGTTCACGGCGAATGGCGAGTGGGCGCACGGTTTGCCTACAGGAAGGTCCGCGCTAAGTAATGAACGGCTACTGGGAAATTATTCGTCGTAATTTGTTTTCGCCGATTGTTATCGCAATTTTTCTGTTGGCGGGCGCGCTGATTTATGCTCGGGAGTACCGCGATGCGTGGTTTATCTCAGTGGTGATTGTCGTGAACTCGTTGATTGGCATCGTCCAAGAAATTCGTGCCAAACGAGCGCTCAAAAAGTTGGAGTTGATGAGTCAGCCACGAGCGCGGTTGTTGTCGGCTGATGGTTCCGTAACGGAAGTGGCGTATGATTCGTTGCGTGTTGGCGACAAGATCCAGCTGATTGCTGGTGATGAAGTGCCAGCAGATGTAGAGATGCTTGAGGTTAAAGGCCTGGAACTAAACGAAAGTATGTTGACTGGCGAATCGGCGGCTGTCGAAAAAAGTGTCGGCGACATGGCTTGGGCGGCGACCACTGTCTTGGCTGGTTCTGGCGAAGCTCGCGTGACGGCAGTTGGTGCGGATACGAAAGCCGGTGCCATCAGTCAAGTGTTGAAACAGTACAAGCCAGAGCTGACTCCCCTGCAACGAGCAATTCAACGAGCAATTAGCTTTTTGACGTTTGGTGCGTTTGGGCTGGCAGCGTTGATTTTCATCGCTTACATGACGTCTGGTCAGGACTCGGTGCAGATATTGAAAACCATCACTTCGGCGGCCGTGACGGTTGTGCCAGAGGGGCTGCTGCTGGCAAGTTCACTACTATTGGCGTTTGGTTCACTCAAATTAGCACAAGCCAGAGTCTTGCCGCAAAAATTGTCAGCTATCGAAGCCATGGCACTGCTCAATTTGTTGTGTGTCGACAAAACCGGTACGCTCACCAGTGACGAGGTGACCTTGGAGAGAATCGTTGCTTTGGGTAGCGGCGATCAATCAGACGAAATGCTTTCAGGGATTGCTGCGTTGATTGCTGAGCAAACCAGCGGTGGCAATATCACTGGTCAAGCCATCTTGGAGGCAGCGACGCCGCTCAAGGACGCCAAGATTATTGATGTTATGGCGTTCTCGTCTGCGCGCAAAATGGCGGGTTTGCGGTTTGAGTCTGAGGGTGAAACTCGCACGGTTGTCATGGGCGCACCAGAGTTTGTCACAGAGTTGGCGCCAGTCGATGCAATGGGTCAGCGTCAAATTAACGAATGGGCTGACGCGGGTCTGCGTGTGCTGCTGCTGGCTGAGTTTGATGATTCTCGGAGCGCTTTGAAAGATTTGCCTGCTGGGTCTGGGCGTGCTATTGGTGCGGTGATTTTGCGCAATGCGCTGCGCGATGGTGTCCAAAAAACCGTTCAATTTTTGCAGGACCAAGGCGTCAGTATCCGGGTGATATCTGGTGATAATCCACGGACGGTGCAGTTCATCGCCTCGGCAGCTGGCATCAATAATTCCGAAAAAGCCATCACTGGTGCGGCACTGGCTGCGTTGAGTGACAAAGATTTTGTCAAGGCGGCTGACGAACATGTCATATTTGCTCGGGTGCATCCAGAGCAGAAAGAGCGGTTGATTGCGCACTATAAAAGCCAGGCCTTGTTCACGGGCATGGTTGGTGACGGCGTCAATGACGCGCTGGCGCTCAAAAAGGCTGATCTTGGCGTGGCTATGCACGCGGGCGCACCAGCGTCGCGTCGCGTCTCAGATATTATCCTGTTGAACAATTCATTTACGTCTCTGCCGCTTGGCATGCGGCTGGGTAACCGAATCATGCAAGCGATTGAGGTGATAGCTACCCTGTTCTTCCACAAAATTATGTACGGTGTGGTGCTGCTGATTTGTACGCTGTCGCTGGGCATAGTCTATCCATATCAGCCGCGTCACATCACCTTTATGAATATTTTCTTGGTGACGTTGCCAACTTTAATGTGGACATTTTTTCCACCTGTGCCGAACCATCGCATCAATCCTCGCCTGTTTTGGCGCCATACGCTGATTAGCGTGATGCCTATCGCGTTAATCACAGGGCTGACAGTGGCGTTCACCTATTGGATTGGCTCTGCCGTCTTCCCTGACCGTCCTGAAGAAGTCGCCACCATGACGGTACTGACGGCAACGTTCTATGGCGTCTATCTGGTGTTTTTGGTCGGACCAATGTTGGGCGTTACCTTAACGCGCAACGCCAGAAAAGCGCGCTTGCTATACATGTTGGCGGTGAGTGTTGTGGCAGCTGGTAGCTTTGGCATCGGTCCGCTTCGTCGATTCTTTGACTTTACCAAACCAGACATCATCGTCCTGTTGCCGGCACTTGGTGTCATCGTCCTGGCGGCAATATTACAGTGGTGGCTCGCACTGCGCGCTGGCCGGAAGTTTTGGTAGAGGTTGCTGACGAGCGGATACAGACGGACCACCCAGAATGAGTGGGCGAATAGGTCTCAATTAGTAACAACTATCTCCAATGAAAATAGCCCACCAAACGAGCTCAAGCTGTATGCGAGTTTATTCAACCCGAGAGATAGAAATCCTACCTCAATCAGATCGAGCGCATACAGCGAGCTATTTTCGCTGGGCGTTAGCCCAGTAGTTTAATAGATCTTTCTCCTTCCATATTCAAGTCGCTCGCAGAGCGACCATGCAAGCAGGGCTGCCACTACTATCTCCCCCATGATTGTGAATGCCAGAAACTATATTTTCTCTCACCTCTGTTATGATTATAAACAACTTTTTATAGAAAAATGGTAGCCGGTGTTTTCTGATAATAGTAACTTGGCGCAGCATGATAAGAACGGGTCGGAATGTGGGTATTTCAAGAACATCAAAACGCCGACAAGTACATAAAAGTACGTCGGCGTTTTGTTAAGATTCTTACAGCCTAGAGACACTTGATATCAAGCGTGTAATTGTTACTGGGCCTGAGGTGGAAGAGGTGAGCGGTATCCACTTTGTTGCTCGCGTACTTCGTCACGCCATCCCAATAGCTCTTGACCATGGTTCCAACCCCACGCTGAGTTTGGTGATAGATAACCAGTTACTACATCAAACAATGGATCCGAGGTATCTACCTTGATATCCAATATTCCTAGGGCCTCTTTAGTTACACCTGCTACAGTTGCAGTGTCGTCACGATTGAGACGATCTTGTATGAGCTTTGCCAATAGGAATGTGTAAGATCTGTACATAACTCCTCTTGCGTCAAACGCCCTCTTAAATGGCTCTGCTTGTATTGGGTTATCTCTGTCACCATAGATATTAGGTGGTAGCTGCGCCGCTGCTGCTCCAGCAAGGTATATCTCTACGTCCCAGAGTTTTTCTTTTAGCTCCTCATATTTTTCTTTTCTGTTGATAATGGTATCTGCCCGCTGAATATCATAATCGTCTTCATCGTTGCGCCGAGCTTCATCTTCCCGCGCCTCAGCGGCAAGGACTTCTTCTGGTATATCGTCCAGATTTTTTATCACGAGTGGATATGTCTCTGCCATTACAGGATGCTCGCTATCCGGATCAGGAACTTTTATCTGCTGATCACAGTGTCCGCGCATAACTCGCGCCCAAGCTGCCTCTAGTTTTTCGGGATCAGAATTTTCATATACGGGAACACAAACACCACCAAAAATAAGTAGTACTGGCTGGCCTTCTTCTGGTGCTTCTGGGCCGTTACTGATAGCATATTTGGCTATATCTACTGCATCAGAGAAAAATATTCTGGCATCAGCAAGGTCGTCGCCCAACTCAAGCAATGGGGCTTTTTCCAGCGGCCCGCTATACATTTCAGGTTCGCTAGGTTCAGGGGTGACTTCGGTATGATCGTTAGTGTCAACGGGTGTTTCTGGATCTACCTGAACTTCCTCCTTGATACCCGCAGAATTTTCCTGAAGCACGTCCCAGGGGGTTGTAGAATTATTTTGCTTTTCGCTCAACACTCCCTCAGGTGGCTTTGGTATTCCTGTCATAATTATAACTCCTCTCACATGGATTTTAGTGTGCTTAGATTATATCATTGTTATAGTACTATGTCAAGTCTTTGAGAATTCAGCTCCAGTTATTACTACGCCGTTGAGTTGGTTCACTTCTTCTCAAGAACAACCAAGTGCTCACTATGCGGCGTGCGCGGGAAAAAGTTGTAGCCACGGTGCCAAGCGATGCGGTAGTGTTGCTGGAGCGAGGCAACGTCGCGGGCTTGAGTAACGGGGTTGCAACTCAAGTAGACGATGCGTGGTGGCAATTGTTCTAACAAGCGGTCGATGACGTCCGCATGCAAGCCAGCTCGTGGCGGATCGACGATGATGAGATTGTCAGGGTGGATATAATCAAGGGCTTGTTCACTGGCTGCCAAGACGGCTTTTGCATTGTGTTCACGTCCCAAAGCGTGAATATTTCGCTGCATTTCCTGGACGGCGTGTTCGTTAATTTCTACCAAAGTGACATGTTCTCCGCCAATGGTGAGGCCGATGGTGCCAACACCCGAATACATATCAACAGTTGATAGAGCGTTATTTGACTCTACTGACGCGGTACGAATCCACGCTGCCATGTCGGTGAGTGCCTGCTCATATACTGGCAAATTGACCTGGAAAAATCCTTCAGCGACATAGCGAAACGGAACGCCCAGCATCTCGTCGGTGAGAATGGTGTCGCCAAACGCCGCCAATCGCTCGGTGATGACACTGGCAGGACTTTTGGGGTTGGAATAGATGATTTCTCCGCCTTGAGCTGACAGGTTAGCTGCTTCTTCGGCGGTGATGATATTTTCCAGGCGGTCTTTGAGGTACAATTGCCAAATGCACTTTCCTGACCGGCTGCATCTGATGAGTAGTGTTTTCAGATTGCGTGCGGTGACTGGTTTGGTACGCAGTAAGTCGCGAATTTCTACGGCTAATGTGTTGATCTCAGGACGAGCGAGTGAGGTGCCGTCGACAATGATTTTGCCCTTTGAACCACGCCGGAAAAACGCCAGATCAAGCGTGTCAATTCCTGAGTCTGGGTCTGTGTCACTGTACCAGCTGTACTCAACTTTGTTACGATACGCCAGTTGCTGCTCGTCCGTATAGACCGTCGGCGCAGTCGGCAAGGTAACGTGATGTAGTTCAAACGCTTCGGCGATTAGCTGGGCTTTGTACTGCTGCTCTGCTGAAAAGTTCATGATTTGCCAGGGGCTGGTGCTGAGGTAGCTACCTGGATCAACTGGAGTGATGCGCTCAGGGCTGGCGTGATGAACTTCGGTTACGACGCCTTCGACGAACTTTGATTTTTTCTTGGTCACCCTGATAGTCACTTGTTCGCCTGGCAATCCACCCCATACAAATGCTTTACGGCCATCTGCCAGCGTGCCAATGGTCTGGCCGCCGCCCACGATGTTTTCCAGGGTTAAGGTTGCAGTCTGCGCTTTCTTCATTGCCCTATTGTACCCCAAATTAGGCGCATTTGGAAAATGGCCAAATACCAGAACAATGTACGATTAGAAATCGCAATTTTCAGCCGCTGGCGCTGGCGTGTTCCACCACATCGCTAGGATGCCTTTGCCGACGCGACATTTGGTGCCGTTAGCTCGGTACATCAGTAGCCCATAGCGATTGTCAGGGCTTTTGTTGACGGTGTATTCGTAGTGTTTGCCGCGCCAGTCGGTCGGTAATTCTTTGAGGTATTTTGGTACTAAAAGCGGATTGAGTTCGCCAGCGTCGCACGTCCGGTTGGTCGCCGAGCTGTATTTGCTACAGGACGCAGGCCACGGATATTCTCCATTTTGGCTGTAATATTCTTCGACGGCGTTTTGGATGGTTAATAATTCAGTCTTGCTTTCATTGTTAATGGCGTCTTCGCGGGCAGCACGCCATGCTAGGCTACCGAGGGTCATCAAGATGCCGAGGACCAAGACGACGACCAATACTTCGACGATTGTAAAACCATAGTGCTTATGCATAGTTTGATTATACGGCGGCGTTGGCGGATTGGCAAGCTTGGTATCTCTGCCCTGATGTGGTACAATGTTACACGTAGCTACGCTCACACGCGTTGCTCGTATTGGGCCGTCGCCAAGTGGTAAGGCACCAGGTTTTGGTCCTGGCATTCGGGGGTTCGAGTCCCTCCGGCCCAGCCAAATACGATATTATTTATAGGTCGGCTGAATTTACCTCTGTCTTTCCTAAGAAATATTGTTCAATAAAGTTCCAACGGTCTTCGTTACTTGTTAATTCGGTAAAGAATCTTTCCATAAGACGGCACGATTCTTTGTGTTTATAATCAACCAGACTGACAGTTTTACTTGTGTATGATTTATTGCGCACTATTCTCTCAATAGCACTAGGGCTGTTGACACGTATGAAGAATTCTGGATTATTACCAGCGGATATTTCTACGTCTGCAAGCTCCAGTATTTCCAACAACTGTGCTAACAAAAGGTCCAGATTACCCTTTAAGTCGGTACCTGTAAACCGTACAGTCTGTGCTGATTCTGGTGGTAGAGATTTATAAGCAGAGCCGGCGATTCGTTTTATTCGTGTTTCATAAGTCGCATTTTGAATATTCCATTTATCAGTCTGACTGTTGTATGTTGCAAATGGGCTTTGATTAAAATTACTGATGGGTACACGATTTAGTATGTGAATGATTGATTGTGCCAGCATGTCGGCTATATAGGGCTTTTTGATGGTAGTTTTTTCACGAATACGCTTCGCTAGCTCTTTAACGGTAAAATGTCTATTGTTTTGACGAAGTTCATCAAAAATACTCTGCAGGCTATTCATAGTAGCAGTTAATCTACTATTTATTTCGCTAAAATTAACATCACCTCCATTGATTTGAATAATTGATCTTGCAACCAGCTTTTCGCCTACTTTGAAATTCTTGTCTAAATCGTTAGAAAAGAAATTGTGTTTGAAGCTGGCGAACGACATATCTTTGTACTTGCTCTCCCACAGTTTCTTAAAATCGAGTACAAAAGTATCACCAAGTGAATATATGGTCGTTGGTAGACCATCTCTTATAGTTTCTACTTTGCGAGGTAATTCAAGTCTCTTGAAGCACTGCCATACTCCAAACCGCTTCAGTGTGTCTACCATGTCATCATTTACCATGAAATAGCCATTAGTAAACATGCTTCTTGGCTTAAATATCAGTGGTATGTAATTAGATCGACTTTGTATTTCAAAATCTTTTTTAATGATGAGTAGAGCAGTTTTTAATTTTGCATCAATTTCATGTGGCGGTACATCGTTAAAGATATATGAGAATTCCATAGGAGATACAAGGAAGTTACGCTTATTCTCGCGGCGGTATATATCAAAAATCTTTTCTAAAACAGCTATAATTTGCCAATGCTTAATGCTGGACATACCATATAATTGATTAATATAGCGGAAATCTTCTTTGTAAAAGTCTGTTGCCGCTACGCCGGTTACGCCCTTTTTGCGAGCGGCACGACCGATTTCTTGTACATAATCAGCAATGTTGCCAGTTGGAGCAAAATGGTACACATTTTTAATATCGTCAATGTCAATTCCCATACCAAATGCTTTTGTTGCTAGAACGATATTCTCTTCACCAGTTTTAATCTTTTCCAAAGTTTCATTTTTTTCACCCGCTGACATTCCGCCATAATACTTACCAACTTTGCTCTGGTCGTCTATTTTTGCCATAAGATCAGTGATGTGACTAGTATATGGTACATAGACAAGAGTTTTATCTTTTGTTTTTTGTAATTTGTTTATTTCTTTGGCTGCGGTCTCAAGTTTTTCCTCTTTATAGGCGTGGTCTTTTGTGTGATGACGGATATCAAACACGATATCATCTCGCTTTACATTACCAATAAATTTTTCCGCAGTCATTTTTAGTGACTCAACAATATCTGAATACATATTATCATCACCACCGAATGTTGATGTTGCTGTAAAAGTAGCGATCGGAAAATGATGATCACTCTTTTCGCTATTACGTAGTTTGGCTATAAAATCACCCAAGTACCAATAATCAGGACGGAAGCTTTTGCCCCAAGTTGCTACAATGTGTGATTCGTCAACTATAACTAAACCAATTTTACGTTCGCCAATAAGATTTGTGATATCAGTATTTGAAAGCAGTGATTCTGGCGATAGGTATAGTATTGATACCTCACCTCTTTTGATCTTCTCTAGGGTCTGCTCTTTTTCTATCGGCGTATAGTCAGAATTAATGGTTGCTGCTTTTTCGGTCAGCGCTTTAATGTTGACTACTTGGTCGTTCATTAAGCCTATTAAAGGCGTAACTACGATTGTTAGTAGATTATACTTTTCAGCAATATATACTGCCGGTATTTGGAACATTACAGATTTACCAGACCCGGTAGGGGCCGTCACGAAGATATCTCTAAAAGATTTTTCTTTTTGTGCTAATTCAACATTTTTAACGATCTTATCTACAATCACTGATTGATTAATGTCAATCAATTCATTTCCCTCATACGGGTCTTTGTATACTTTTAGATTTTTAAATTTAAAACTACTATTCTTTCGCTTCAGGATGGCTTCATACTGGCTGTAATCATCATCGTCAACTTTGTAAGTTGGTGTTGAGTATTCGTGAGTAGATATTTTGACACCTAATGATTTGAGCGATTTTGCTAGATTTTTAATTTTTACATCTTGGTTATCACTTGTTTTTAAAACTGTTATTTCGGCTGTATTTTTGCTGATGATTTCCTTAACTAATACTGCGAATGAGATATTATCGCTTTCTTCTGGCATCTCAACAGTTTCACCATTACCACCAACAAAGTTGGTTGGCAGCAATTCGGATATTTTAATCTTTACTATCTCTTTATCAGATACATCATTATAAACAACAAAAGTTTGACTGCTATCAATTGCAATATCACCATAGTACAGCTGAACAATATTATCTGTATCGGAGTTGTACTTTAGATACTTCTCGGAAACATTTGCAGAGCTAAAGTCTGGATAATAGTTAAAGAATAAATCATTTTCAATTATCTTGATCGTATAATTTGTGAAGTCTGTTATGCCGCCAATTTTCTGATTTATATCAAGAAAGATTAAATCCTCATACCAAGCGAAGAACGCCTTATCATTTGATAGTAGCTTTCGGAGGCTATTTTGTGGATCGAGGTTTATCTCTGTAATAACTTCATTTTTTAGGAATAAGAAGTCCAGTTGCTCTAACTGGTCAGATATAAAATTAAATCCCTTGAGGATATATAGTGTTTGTTTCTCGTCAAGTCTTTTTATTGCCTTGACCATTTCACTTAAAATACTAGAGCGGTTCATAATAACAATTATAACGTGTTATTATTGGGAAAAACAGAGGTAATTATAGCTAAATTATGAGATAATATTGCCATGTGTTAAAGAAAGCTATGCTTTTAGGGTTGGATCTGAGCGATCATGTTTATCTTTCGCCCCTCGTAACATACTTATGCCATTCAGAGACGACAATTGGGATGATGAATGACACCAGGCTGATGATGATCATGTCGCTGAGGGCGACGTGCGCGATGTGGAGGATTTCACCGAGCGGGCCGAAAAAGACTAGAATTTGCAGAACGATGGACAGGCTCATGCCGGCGTAGAAACTCTTGTTCATGACCTTCAGGCGCTTCAGGAGCGACTCGTCGTCAGAGCGAGCGTTGAACGCATTTGCCCACTGGCTGACCACCAGGGCGATGAAGGCCATGGTTTGAGCGTACGCATGTCCTTGCCGTTGTTCGAAGAATATATAAACTGCCAAGGCGATGGCTGACATGGTACCAGCGACGATAACCATTCGCCAGACCATCATGTGGTTCAAAATTGGAGCATCTGGCTTTTCGGGCGGACGATTCATCACCCCCTTCTCTGTTGGCTCCAGGCCAAGTGGGATGACCATCGAGGTGTCGGTGACCAGGTTGACCCAGAGGATTTGTACTGGTTCCAGCGGGGTTTTGATGCCAATCAGCAGCGCGCCAACCATGGTGATCAGCTCACCAGTGTTGGTCGACAGCAGGTAGAACAACATACGGCGGACATTGGCGATGATGGTTCGCCCTTCGCGCATGGCGTCGATGATGGTTTTAAAATTATCGTCCAGCAAAATAATGGCTCCGGCGTCACGCGCAATGTGCGAGCCCGAACCCATGGCCACGCCAATGTGGGCGTTACTGAGTGCTGGCACGTCATTGACGCCGTCCCCTGTCATGGCGGTGATGTGGTGCTTTTTGAGAATGGTCAGCAAGCGGTATTTTTGTTCGGGGATGACGCGTGAAAAGACTTTGGTTCGCTCGACAATTGGACCAAGCTGTTCATCCGTCAGTTTATTCATTTGGCGGCAGTCAAACACCTCGTCACGGTCCTTGACCATGCCCAATTGGTGCCCAATTTGATAGGCTGTCTCAAAATGGTCGCCGGTGATCATGCGTACGGACACGCCGGCTTTCAGAGCGGCGCGAATTGCTCGAGGTGCTTCTGGGCGCAAGACGTCGCTGACTGCTACAAAACCTTCAAAGGTTAATTTTTTGCCTTTCAATTCATAAAATTCATGAACTGGGTGTGCTGACGTATAGGACGCCAGGCCGATGACTCGCTGTCCCTTGGCGGCAAATTCTTCCAGGGCTGCCAGAGCTTGTTTTTTGACAGCAGCGGTTACTTTGCAGGCTGCCAAAATCTGCTCAGGCGCGCCCTTGAGGTATAGCTGAAAATCCTTGCCATGATGCCACACGGCGGCGGACATACTGAAATCTTGATTGAACGGTATGTCACGAAACGGCGAATTCTTAACTTGAACGCCATGTGTGCGTACAAATTCTTCCAGCGCAATGTCAAGTGGATCATGGCTTTTGGCGTCACCACGGTTGATGGTGCGGGCGATGATGTCGATGACGGGCGTGTTGTCAGGCGACCAGGTTTCTTGGACGGTCAATTTGTTTTTAGTCAGCGTGCCAGTTTTGTCTGTGGCGATGGTAGTGATAACGCCGATGGTCTCGATGGCTCGCATCTGATGTACCAAGGCTTTTTTGGCAGCCATGCGTCGCATGCCTAACACCAACACCACCGAGATGGCGATTGGTAGGCTCTCGGGAACGGCGCTGACAGCCAGAGCCATGACAAAGCGCAGGCTCTCCAGAACGTCCATGCCGCGCAGCAGACTGAGCCCAAAAGCTACGACGCTGACGGCGGCAACAACAGCGATGATTCTGGTGATCAAAACGTCGATTTTTTGCTGAACGGGACTTTGGGTATTTTGTCGTTTTGACAGCGTGGCAAGGTTACCAAACTCGGTGTTGTTGCCAGTGGTCACCACGACGCCAGTTCCGGTGCCGCTGATGATGAATGAGCCTTGAAACAACATGTTGGTTTGCTCATACAATTCTTTGTGGCCCTCGAGTACGTCAGGTTTTTTGCTGATGGGCAATGATTCACCGGTCAATTGTGACTCATCAACGCGCAGGTTAGCTGTTCGGAGGAGTCTGATGTCTGCGGGAATTTTCTCGCCTTCAGCCAGGGTGATGATGTCGCCAGGTACCAGCTGTGAAGCGTCAACGCGAGCCGTGTGATTGCCGCGTAGTACGTCAACCTTTTGTACGCTGCGTTTGGATAGGCTGCGGAGAACCCGGTCAGTCGAAAATCGCTGTACGTAGAAAATGATTGCTGAGATGGCGATGATTACCAAAATGATGATCGCGTCAATGTGGTCGCCGTGCCACAAACTGATGGCGGCTGCCACCCCTAGCACCAGCATGAAAATATCCAAAAACGGTTCCAGGATTTTTTTCCAGAGCGGCTCGGATTCGATCTTGATAACGTTGATGCCGTACTGCTTTTGGCGACGCTTAACTTCTTTGGCCGTTAGCCCGCATTCATTTGTGCGTAATTTTTTCAGGGTCTCGTGAGCGGGCGTGGCGTAAAATGTCATACTTCATAGTATAAAGCAAAAAGCATAAGCGGTCTAATTCTTACTGTACGTATTTTTTGGCACGTGCCTTGTCAACCTGGACGGTTTCGAAGACAGTTTTAGCCATTTGGTCAAAGGCGTTTTTGCCTTCGGCGTTGTAGCGGCCAGCTCCCTGCAATATCACGCCGTCCTTTTCAAAATAGTAAAAGAAGGTTACGTAGCTTGTTGGGTCGCTTTGCGGTGCTGTGTGTCGTACTTCTTTGGAATTGTACTTGGTGATTTGGTCGTATTTGTGAGTGCCAGCCTTTACATAATAATCATCTGCAGTCGCCTGCTCTAACGTTTTCGAGGTGGAGACAGGACGAATCGTGAGGCTGATTTGGACATTGTTTCTGGTGCCGACAAAGGTGATTTTGTCATCAGCACTGGACCGTTGCGTGATGCTAAAGCCGTCGATTTCGTTAGCGAACTTGTTTACCTTCACGATTTCTCGGTCGTCTGAGGTGTATTCTTGGTCGGGCGCTTGGTAATTACTGTCGTACCTGACAGACTTGACCAGAGACTGGATACTGGATGACTCGAACAAGGTTTTACTGCCTGAAGCATTGCTGATGTTTTCAATGTCTAGGTGGAGTTCGTACCACTCTTGGTCGCGCTGAACTAGTGGTATTTTGACGATGTAGTGATATGAATTGTCATCATAGGCATAGCCTCCCAGCGCACCAGTAGCTTTGTCGGCCTTGAGCTCAGTGAAATTGCCGCGTTTTTTGGCAGCTTCTAGGTCGTTGGCGCGGCTGGCTTTCCCGACCTGGGCAATCTTGGCGGTGATGGTGTAAGTCTCGCCCTTGTCTTTGATGGTCATGGTTGGAAAGCGCGGACGCTCTTCGCTTTTGATCTCGTACGAATACTGGTCTTTTGGTAGCAACATAGTAGCAGCGATGTTGTAGCCATCAGAGGCGAAATGAACTGTGTTGGCAGCCAGACGCTGATTGATCTGCTCTTTTTGATAGTGATTATAAAATATGATTCCAAGGACGCTGACTGCAATGACAAATAGGCCAATGAAAACGCCAATAAAAATCTGTTGTTTTTGTCTTCTACGCATAAGCGGTATTATATTTTGTTTATGCTAAATTGTCAATTCTACCAAAAGAGTTTCCGCCGTGATGACGGAAGCTGAAGGGGGTGTGGTGGTTCGTAGCTATCGGATGGCGACCAGCTGGGCTCGCTGTAGTTTGACGCCAGCGCACCAGGAAACGGTATCTTTGGGACGCTTGTCCAGTAGGCTGCGACCCAAAGGGCTGTCTACGGATATGCGGCCGTCTGTCGGATTGGCTTCCAGACTGTCGACTAGTATGTAGTGAAGCATGCGGCCTTGCTGATCGACCAAGTCAACAATTGAGCCCAGAGCGACACGCAAGCGGTCGCGTTTGCGTGGCAGTGGCTTGGCGTTCTTTAGCATGTGGCGTAAATTGGCCAACTTACCACTGACGAGCTCCAGGTTCATGATGACCTCATTGCGCTGCAATTTGTCGTCGCGGGATTTAGCGCGACCAATTTCACGCAAGGTGAACTGGAGTGCTTTTTCTTGTGCTTCTAACTGAGAAATTTCTTTGTGTAATTCTTTAAAGCCTTTTTGACTGAGATGCGTCGTTCGTACATTACTCATAGTACCCCTTTCTCGGTTGCTTACCCAACCGACACTATCTAGTACATCATGCCTACCTGAAAAATACCTGAAATTTAGCGTTTTGGCAGCGAAAGTGTAAATGTCGTGATTTTTCCAGGGGTGGATCGTGCAGAAATATGCCCGCCCAAGGCACGCGTTAGTTGATGCGCCAGACTGAGCCCTAGGCCGTAACTATTGGCGTGTTGCTGGCCGCTATAAAATCGTTCAAATATGTGTGGTAGATCTTTGGCGTTGATGCCTGGGCCATGGTTGGTGACAGTGATGATGACGGTCGTTTTGAGAGGTTTAATGGTGAGGTTAATGGGTGAAGTATCGGGGCTGTGCTTGACGGCATTGTCTAAAAGCACTGCAATCACTTCTCGCACCGCTGGCCGGTTCATGGTCACCGTCAAATCATCAGGGGCGCGTAATGCCACTCGCTCCTTGCCGGGCCTGGAATTGATCAGATTATTAGTTAATTCCACAAGATCAAATTTTTCAATATTGGACGAGAGTTGCCGTTCACTGTGTGACAGTTCCAGTAACATGGTGGCAAGTTCGTTCAAGCGATTGATCTCCTCAAGATTGCTTGTTAGTGTTTGCCGCAGCTCTGACTTGGGCGTTTTGGGATTGTGCAGCGCCAGCTCGGCCTCAGCTTTCATGATGGCCAGTGGTGTGCGCAGCTGATGGCTGGCGTTAGCGACAAAGCGTGATTGGGCTTGGTGCGCAGCTTCGATTGGCTCTAAGGTGCGCTGCGCCAATAGATAAGCGATGACGCCACCGCCGAGCAAGACCACCAAGTTGAGATATGCCAAACTGATGATGAGATTGGCGTCAGTAGCCTCCATCTGTTCACTGAGTGGCTTGTCCAGTGAGTTGTCGCTGACTAGTCCACGCTTGACGGCGAAACCTTGCAGTCGAGCGTCAATTTCCGAACGCGCAATATTAAAGATGATGCCGCTAAACAGTAGACTGACCATCATCAATATCAACAGATACCAGCTGGCTAGTTTGATGGTGGCTGAGGTAAATAGTTTCACGCGCCTGCCTCCACTTTATAGCCAAAGCCACGCACGGTGTGAATCAGTGGCCGGCGAAATGGTTTGTCGATTTTCTTGCGCAGCTGCTTGATGTAGGCCTCAACGTTGTTTGGCAGAATGTCGGCATCAAAATCCCACACATGAGCGATCAGCGTTTCTTTACTCAAGGTCTGACCAGGGTGGCGCATCAGGTATTCCAACAGCGCGAACTCTTTAGCAGTTAACTCAATGGTTTTACCGCTGCGTTTGACGGTGTGCTGGGTCTGGTTGAGTGTCAGATCGGCAACGGTCAATTCGTCATCATGCGCTAAAGGCGGTCGCCTCAGGAGTGCTCTGACGCGGGCAGTCAGCTCATCAATGGCAAATGGCTTGACCAGATAGTCATCAGCGCCGACGTCCAAACCAAAAGCTTTGTCTTCGGTCGTGCCGAGCGCCGTGAGTAGCAAAATAGGCATTGCTTTGTTGGCTTGGCGCAGTGAAGTGATGATGTCGGTGCCGCTCTTGCCTGGTAGCATGCGGTCCAGCACCAACAGATCATAGGGCTCAGTTTCTGCCATGGCCAGACCTTCTTCTCCGTCGTGTACCATATCGACAGCGTGACCTTCTGACCGCAGCGCCGCCGCGATGACCCGGGCGATTTTTCTTTCGTCTTCGACGACCAATAGTCTCATACGCCCATTATACCTTGGTTTTCTGAAAAAGCCCTGAATGCTATAATTGATAATGACAATAACCAAGGAGGTGTATGGGTAAAGAGGTAAATCCCATTATTCAGATCAAAAACTTTAGTATGAAGTTTGGCACCAAAACGGTCATCAAAGACTTGAGCTTTGAAGTGATGCGTGGCGAAGTGTTCGGATTTTTGGGTAGCAATGGTTCAGGAAAAACCACGACACTCAGGGCGCTATTGGGGCTATACGAGCCGACGGCTGGCGAGCTACTGGTTGACGGTAAACAATTTGCTGTCGAAGATGGTGTCAAATTGGGCTATCTCCCGGAGGAGCGTGGCTTGTACAAAAAAGAAAAAGTCATCGACACCATGATTTACTTTGGGCGATTAAAGGGTTTGAGTCAGGAGGAAGCTCGTACATTCTCCATGAACTATTTGGAGCGAGTTGACTTGAGCAATAAGGCAAAAACTCGATTGGACAAATTATCAGGCGGCCAGCAGCAAAAAATTCAGCTGGGCGTGACCATCATGGGTGACCCAGAGCTGCTCATTTTGGACGAGCCGACCAAAGGTTTTGACCCGGTCAATCGCCGATTACTGATGAATATCATTGAAGAGCGACAAAAAGCCGGCGCTACTGTGGTGTTCGTGACCCACCAGATGGAAGAAGTCGAGCGCTTGTGTGACCGAGTAGTTCTCCTAAAAGATGGCAATGCAGTAGAATACGGCACCGTGGCGGATATCAGAAAGAAATATGGGGGTAAGAGCCTGGATGATATTTTTGTGAAGATTTACGGCGGCGAGGAAAAGGAGGCGGTCAATGCGTAACATGTACAATTTGGGAACGGTGGTTAAATTTGAGATCATGCGCATGCTGAAGAAATTCAGCTTTTGGGCAATGGCACTCGGCTTCCCGTTGATGTTTGCTGCTATTTTCGGCATCGTCTTTTGGTCAAATCAAGCCACTATGGAAGCTACCAAAAAGCTTCAAGAACAAGACTTCAAGGCAGCCATTGTTGACGACTCAGGCGTCGTTAACCCACAGCTAGCTGAGCAGATGAAGCTGGAAAAATTAAGTAGCAAGGACCAGGGTATCCAGCGTGTCAAGGACGGTAGTCTGGATGGATTTATCTACTTCCCTGCCAACTTGGAACAGAATACCGTACAGACCTATGGTAAAGATGTCGGTATGTTCCAAAACAGCCGTTACTCTGCGGTGGCTGAGACGTTGTTGACCGCTTCAATTGATGCAAAGGTAGATCTACAGTCCAAAGCAATCTTGCAAAAGAAAGTGAAGACGGAAACAACTACGTACCGTAACGGTGTCGAGTTTGATGGCGTGAAGGAAATGATCGTGCCGGGCTTTTTCCTGGTGCTGTTCTATATGCTGATTGCCTTCTTTGGTGGGCAGATGCTCAACAGCACGGTTGAGGAAAAAGAAAACCGTACAGTGGAAATGTTACTGACGACAGTCAAGGCTAAGACGTTGATTACCGGAAAGATTCTGGCGATGATCTTGTTGGCATTAATTCAGGGATTGGTTATCATCCTGCCGGTATTGGTGCTGTACTTCACCTTAGGTCAAAAGCTTCATATACCATCATTGGATTTGAGTAATTTAGTGTTTGATCCAGTGAGAATTGGCATCGCTCTGGGAGTATTTGCCACAGGATTTATGATGTTTACCGGTCTGTTAGTTGCGGTTGGCGCCATGATGCCAACCGCCAAAGAAGCATCCTCCTGGTTTACTATTGTCATCCTTGCCCTATTTGCTCCACTGTATGGTGCTAGTGCATTTGTATCATATCCAGATTCACCATTTGTGCAGTTTTTCAGCTATTTCCCATTGACTGCACCAATTCCACTACTGCTCCGCAATGCCGTCGGTAACTTGCCAGTTCACGAGGCGGTTATCGCCGTGGCTATTTTGGCAGCCAGTGCCTTTGTGGCGGTTGTGGTGGCGGTCAAACTGTTTCGCTACGGTGCCATGCAGTATGACAGCAAATTGTCGCTGTCGGTATTGCGTGCTCGGCGCGATGAAGCGGCGAAAAATTAACCGTTAAATACGCAGTTACAATGCGAGGCGTTCAGTGGTTGGGCGCCTCGCATTGCTTGCGCTACTCGGTATAAGATTGTACAATGTTACCTATGAAAGTACGTATTGAAATAGACACAAAAACATTTGTGCGGTTCTGGCTGGTGGTGATTGGTTTTGGGCTGGCAGGAGTAGCAATTTATTCGGCAAAGAGTGCGCTGATTCTCCTTGGTATCTCCTTGTTCTTGGCTCTGGCTTTGAACCGGCCCGTTTCGGCTCTGGCGAAGCTGCTGCCTGGCAAAAGCCGCCTGGGCGGTACAGCGTTGGCATACGTTATGTTGGTGACGTTACTGGGCTGTGTAGCGTGGTTTGCAGTGCCGCCAATTGTCCAGCAGTCCGCCAAGTTTGTTGAGAGCGTGCCGAGCTTGGTTGATCAAGCTGGTTCGCAGTGGCACGGCATCAATGAGCTGATCGATAAAAATGGCTGGCGCCCACAAGTTGACGCGACATTGAACAACTTGAAGCAACAAGCTTCCTCGTGGGCAGCCAGTGCTGGCACTAACTTGATCTCAAGTGTAGGTTCGCTGGCGTCATTCCTTGGTTCCCTGTTCTTGGTGCTGGTTTTGTCATTTTTGATGCTGCTGGAAGGTCCGATGTGGATGAAGCGCTTGTGGGGACTCTACAACGACCAAAGCAAGATGGAAAATCACCAAAAGTTGGCCGGACAGATGTACAATGTCGTCACAGGGTATGTATCTGGACAATTGACGGTGTCAGGCATCGACGCTGTACTGTCGGGGGTGGTGGTGTTCTGTTTGAGCTTGGCGTTTCCAGCCATTGATTCAAACTTGGCGATGTTGACTGTCATGGTCACCTTCATTTTGACACTTATCCCAATGTTTGGTGCTACCCTAGCCGGCCTATTGATCGCGTTACTGTTGTCCTTTAACAACGTCACCGCTGGTATCATCTACGCTGCCTACTTCATCATTTACCAGCAGATTGAGAACAATTTCATCGCACCGTCAATTCAGTCAAAAAAATTAGAGCTTTCGGCACTGATGGTGCTGTCATCGGTGACCATTGGTCTTTATGTTGGTGGGCTATTGGGAAGCTTGATCGCCATCCCGGCCGCCGGTGTGGTCAAGGTCCTGCTAGAAAACTACTTGGAGCAAGCCAAGAAAAATCGCCTTGAAAGTAAAAAGTCGCTCAATAAATTAGTGAAGAAAATCAAAAACGAAGATTAATCAGCACGCTTCATGAATTAGCTCGCTTGGTTATGTCGGCGGGCTATTTCCATGCCCAAATGCTGCCGCTTGGCGTGTCGCGAATAGTGATGCCAGCTGCCAATAGTTCGTCGCGAATGCGGTCAGATTCTTGCCAGTCTTTTTCGGCGCGGGCGGTGCGGCGCTGGATGATCAACCTCTTCAGATCGTCGGTAATATCAGGGGTCGATGCCGCCAAATCCAAGCCTAAAACCTCGTCAATGATTTCAATGAGTTGCAGCAAACCGCCACGGTGAATTTTCTCTAACGGTGCATGATCCAGCCGTGAAAAGGCCTCGTCGATCAGCGCCAGGGCCCCTGGCGTATCCAAATCATCATTCAGCTTTTCAACCAGCGCCTGCCGCGCCGCCAGTAGCGACACCGTGCCTTCCTGCTCGTCTTTCTCGTCGTCATCATCCAGCGTGTCGTGCGTCTGGTGCCGCAGCGCTGCATAGCCGCGCCAATGATCCAGTCGCGCCTGGGCTGCTTCCAAAATATCCCACGTGAAATTCCCCTCGGTTTGGTAATGCTTGCTGAGAATCGCTAGCTTGAAGGCCATCGGGCTGAAGCCGCGGGCGGTGATGTCGCTAAGGGTGATGATGTTGCCCAGCGATTTACTCATCTTGCGGCCGTCGACTTTGATGTGGTTATTGTGCAGCCATATGTGGGCAAATTGCTGTCCAGTCAAACTCTCGCTCTGAGCGATTTCGTTGGTGTGATGCACCGGAATGTGGTCAATGCCACCAGTGTGAATGTCAATTGTATCACCCAGCGTTTCTCGGGCAATGGTCGAACATTCGAGGTGCCAGCCCGGAAAACCAACGCCCCACGGGCTGTCCCACTCCATGTCGCGCTTGGCGCTTGTTGGTGAAAATTTCCAGACGGCGAAGTCGGTGATGTTGCGCTTGCCCTCGACGC